>NZ_CP012712.1:1870000-2185000 GCF_001295365.1 Parageobacillus thermoglucosidasius
GTTCCACATCACAAGCAAGCATTTGCGCAAGCACGCTGGCGATGATGGACGCAGGCGTGCCGATTAAGGCGCCGGTAGCGGGAATTGCCATGGGGCTTGTGAAAAACGATGATCATTATACGATTTTAACTGACATTCAAGGAATCGAAGACCACCTTGGCGATATGGACTTTAAAGTGGCCGGCACGAGAAAAGGCGTCACCGCTTTGCAGATGGATATCAAAATCAAAGGGTTAACCCGCGAAATTTTGGAGGAAGCGTTGCTGCAAGCAAGAAAAGGCCGGATGGAAATTTTGGACCATATGATGCAAACGATCCGCGAGCCGCGCAAAGAGCTGTCGAAATACGCGCCAAAAATTTTAACGATGCAAATTAATCCAGATAAAATCCGCGAAGTCATTGGGCCGAGCGGCAAACAAATCAATAAAATTATTGACGAAACCGGCGTGAAAATCGATATTGAACAAGACGGAACAATTTTTATCTCATCCGTCAATGAAGCGATGAATGAAAAAGCGAAGCAAATTATTGAAGATATCGTCCGCGAAGTCGAAGTCGGGCAAATTTATTTAGGAAAAGTGAAGCGCATTGAGAAATTCGGCGCATTTGTTGAATTGTTCAACGGCAAAGACGGGCTTGTTCATATTTCCGAATTGGCGGAAGAACGTGTGGGAAGAGTCGAAGACGTCGTTTCAATCGGCGATGAAATTTTAGTAAAAGTGATGGAGATTGATAAACAAGGACGCGTTAATTTATCGCGGAAAGCGGTATTGCGCGAGCAAAAAGAAAGAAGAGGAAGACGGCCGGAACGGCACAGAATGAAGCCTTAGGATTGGTTCCTTAAGGCTTCTTTGTTATGGTTTGGATCGTTTTGTTCTATCTTGTCCCTTCTTAACATAACATATTGGTAGTATAAAAAGGAGGGACAGAGGTGGACAGAAACAATATCCGCTATTTATCAATGGTGATCATTTTTTTCTTTGCTTGGTTTATCGTCAACCAGCCGCCGGTGAACCGGTATGTTGCCAGTTTGCAAGAACAGAGCATGGTGGCGATGAAAGAAAGCGATAAGCTGTATGCGGAAATTGAGGAAAAAGCAAAACAATATGAAATTCCTCCGCAAGACGCGGTTATCGATAGAGTGTGGAAAGCAACGCCCGGTTATAACGGATTAAAAGTGGATGTGCAAGCTTCATATGAAAACATGAAAAAGAAAGGAAAATTTGACGAACGGAAGCTTGTGTTCAAACAAGTTTCCCCACGCGTTCATTTGGATGATTTGCCGCCTGAAGCGATTTACCGCGGCCATCCGGATAAGCCGATGGTGGCGCTTCTTATCAATGTGGCGTGGGGAAATGAATATATTCCGAAAATGCTTGATATTTTAAAAAAGCATCATGTTAAGGCGACATTTTTTTTGGAGGGGCGCTGGGTAAAAAACCACCCCGATATGGCAAAAATGATTGTAGATGCTGGTCATGAAATAGGAAATCATTCATACAGCCATCCTGACTTAAAGGCGCTCAGCAATGCCAAAATCCGCGAGGAACTTGTAAAAACGAATGAAGTGATCGAAGCGACAACTGGGGTGAAATGCAAATGGTTTGCCCCCCCAAGCGGCAGCTACCGAGATGATGTAGTGAAAATTGCCGCAGATTTGGACATGAAAACAATTATGTGGAGCGTCGATACAATTGATTGGCAAAATCCGTCGCCATCTGTTATAGTGAAACGGGTAATGTCCAAAGTTCATCGCGGTGCAATGATCTTGATGCACCCGACGCTGCCGACGGCGGAAGCGCTTGAGCCGCTTATTATATCGGTGCAGCAAAAACAATATGAAATTGGCGATGTGTCAACATTACTTGATGAAACGAGAATTGTAAGAAAATAGGAGGAACGTGGCGTTGATTAACAAATATACTTGCAAAAATGGTGTACGAATTGTACTAGAACAAATTCCAACAGTGCGTTCTGTCGCGATTGGAGTCTGGATTGGAACAGGATCGCGCAACGAAACCGAGCAAAATAACGGAATTTCTCATTTTTTAGAACATATGTTTTTTAAAGGGACAACAACGCGCACTGCAAAGGAGATTGCCGAAGCGTTTGACAGTATCGGCGGTCAAGTCAATGCGTTTACGTCGAAAGAATATACTTGCTATTATGCCAAAGTGCTGGATGAGCACGCTTCATTTGCCCTCGAAATGTTAGCAGATATGTTTTTCCATTCCACGTTTGTGGATGAGGAATTGCAAAAAGAAAGAAATGTCGTGCTAGAAGAAATTAAAATGTATGAAGATACTCCGGACGATATCGTTCATGATTTATTAAGCAAAGCATGTTATGCGAACCATCCGCTTGGTTATCCGATTTTAGGGACGGAAGAAACGTTGCGCACGTTTACGGGTGATTCGCTGCGCGGATATATGGCTGATTATTATACCCCGGACCGTGTCGTGATTTCTGTTGCCGGCAATGTGGATGAAAGTTTTATCCAGAAAGTGGAAAGCTATTTCGGTTTTTTCACGGCCAAACGGAAAGCTAGCGAATCGCCAGCTCCGTTATTTCAGCCGCAAAAATTAGCGCGTCAAAAAGAGACAGAACAAGCGCATTTATGCATCGGATTTAACGGGCTTCCTGTTGGCCATCCGGATATTTACACATTGATTGTCTTAAATAATATTTTAGGCGGCAGCATGAGCAGCCGGCTTTTTCAAGAAGTTCGTGAACAGCGCGGTTTAGCGTATTCGGTCTTTTCTTACCATTCTTCTTACCAAGACAGCGGTTTATTGGCGATTTACGCCGGAACAGGCAACAGCCAGCTTGACTTGTTATTTGAAACGATTCAAGAAACGATCGAGAAATTAAAAGAGGATGGAATTACCGAAAAAGAGCTGAAAAACAGCAAAGAACAGATGAAAGGAAGTTTAATGTTAGGGTTGGAAAGCACCAATAGCCGGATGAGCCGGAACGGCAAAAACGAATTGCTGCTCGGGCGCCATCGCACGCTTGATGAGATTATTGAAGAAATTAACGGCGTCACTGTTGAAAAAGTTAATGAACTTGCGCGCCGCATTTTTGCTGAAGACTGTGCGCTCGCCTTAATTAGCCCGAGCGGCCAATTGCCGCGCCGCATTCGTTCATAAACAAACGTTCACCGCACGATGGTTGCACAAATGCCTGCGTGAAAATGCAGGCATTTTTTTATTTCCTTCATCTTACAATAATAAAAAGAAGGGGGGATATGCAGTGAGGCTAAGCGAGTTAAGCGGCAAAGAAATTGTCGATGCAAGGCGCGCCGAACGGCTTGGGGTGCTGGGACAGACGGATTTGGAAATTAATGAGCAAACCGGGAAAATTCAAGCATTGCTTATTCCAACGGGAAAATGGTTCCGGTTGCGAAAAGAGGGAAATGAAATTCGCGTTCCGTGGAAATATATCAAAAAAATCGGCACGGACATGATTATTATCGATTTTCCTGAATAATGACGGCGGTCGCCAAAGGCGGTCGCTTTTCTTTTTTAGGATATTCACCTATATTTCCTTTTTAACATAAGATGTGAAAGGAAACGAAGCTGAAAGAATAAGTTTCGCATAAAGAAGGTGAGCAGATGATGCTAACAGGCATGCATGTTGCCATTATCGGCGGGGACGCGCGGCAATTGGAAGTGATTCGCAAATTAATTGAATTGGATGCGAAATTATCGTTAGTCGGGTTTGACCAATTGGCCCATCATTTTATGGGCGCGACAAAGCTGCGAATCGACGAAGTGGATTTTGTCGACTTAGATGCGATTATTTTGCCTGTTCATGGAACAACTTTGGATGGAAAAGTAAATACGGTATTTTCACACGAACAAATCCCGTTTACAGAAGAAATGCTGTTAAAAACAGCGGAGCATTGCACCGTCTATACCGGAATAAGCAACCGCTATTTAGACGACTTAATGAAAGCAGCTGGCCGCAAATACGTCCAATTGTTCGAACGCGATGATGTCGCGATTTACAACTCGATCCCGACCGCAGAAGGAGCCGTCATGATTGTCATTCAGCATACTGATTTTACGATTCATGGGTCACGCGTCGCGGTGCTCGGTCTTGGCCGCATCGGCATGACGGTCGCTCGCACATTTGCCGCTCTCGGCGCCAAAGTGAAGGTAGGGGCGCGCCGTTCCGAGCATCTTGCCCGCATTATGGAAATGGGCCTTGTCCCTTTTCACATTAATGACCTAGAAAAAGAAGTGCAAGATATCGATATTTGCATTAATACGGTTCCACATTTAATTGTAACGGCAAGTGTTATTGCGAAGATGCCGGCGCACACGCTTATCGTTGATTTAGCTTCAAAGCCGGGCGGCACTGATTTCCGCTATGCCGAAAAACGCGGGGTGAAAGCGATCCTTGCGCCAGGGCTTCCTGGGGTTGTTGCGCCAAAAACGGCGGGGCAAATTATCGCGAATGTCCTTTCGCAATTACTATATGCGGATTTGCAAAAAAGAAAGGGGAATGGACAATGAGTTTAAAAGGAAAACGAATCGGGTTTGGCTTGACAGGGTCTCACTGCACGTATGACGCGGTCATTCCGGAGATAGAAAAATTGGTGAAAGAAGGAGCGGAGGTGCTCCCTATTGTTACCTATACGGTCAAAACGACAAACACTCGCTTTGGCGAGGGAGAAGAATGGGTAAAAAGACTGGAAGAAATAACAGGCAATGAAGTGATTGATACGATTGTCAAGGCAGAGCCGCTCGGCCCGAAAATTCCGCTCGATTGCATGGTTATTGCACCGCTGACGGGAAACTCGATGAGCAAACTTGCCAACGCGATGACCGATTCCCCTGTATTGATGGCGGCAAAGGCGACGATGCGCAACCACCGTCCGGTTGTCCTTGGCGTTTCCACGAATGATGCGTTAGGATTAAATGGGGTAAACTTAATGCGCCTTATGGCGACGAAAAATATTTATTTTATTCCGTTTGGTCAAGATGCTCCGCATACAAAACCGAATTCGATGGTGGCGAAAATGTCGCTTTTGCGCGAAACCGTTCTCTCTGCTTTGGAAGGAAGGCAGCTTCAGCCGGTCATCATTGAGAAGTTCCGCGATGAAATAAGCCAACGGTAGGAAATTCATCGTATGCATAAAAATTTTCTCTCCTAACAAAGTGGAATATGGTAAAATAAAAACTATAAATTTACCAAAGCGATTTGAGTGACTACGCGGAAGGAGAATGGTTGATGGAACAAAGACGCTTTCACGTCGCAGTCGTAGGAGCAACAGGTGCCGTTGGCCAGCAAATGGTACAAACGCTCGAAAATAGAAATTTTCCAGTTGGAAAACTGACTTTATTATCATCAGAACGTTCCGCAGGCAAAAAAGTACGCTTTCGCGATGAAGAAATCGAAGTGCAAGTAGCGACTCCGGAAAGCTTTGCCGGGGTGGATATCGCCCTGTTTAGCGCAGGCGGCTCTGTCTCAAAAGCATTGGCGCCGGAAGCGGTAAAACGCGGGGCGGTTGTGATCGACAACACAAGCGCGTTTCGCATGGACGAAAACGTACCGCTTGTTGTTCCTGAAGTGAATGAAAGCGATGTAACATGGCATAACGGCATTATCGCCAACCCAAACTGCTCAACGATCCAAATGGTTGTTGCCCTTGAACCGATTCGCCAAGCGTTCGGCTTAAAACGAGTGATCGTTTCCACGTATCAAGCTGTATCTGGTGCCGGAGCGCAGGCGATTGAGGAATTAAAGGCGCAATCGCAGGCGGTGTTAAACGGCGATCCGGTCGTTCCGGAAATTTTACCGGTAAAATCGGACCGCAAACATTATCAAATCGCGTTTAACGCCATCCCGCAAATTGACAAATTCCAAGAAAACGGCTTTACGTTTGAAGAAATGAAAATGATTAATGAAACGAAAAAAATCATGCATATGCCAGAGCTGCAAGTGGCGGCAACATGTGTGCGCATTCCGGTTGTCAGCGGCCATTCCGAGTCAGTATATATCGAAATTGAAAAAGACGGCGTCAGCGCAGACGACATTAAAGCGGTATTAAAAGATGCCCCGGGTGTCGTTTTGCAAGACGACCCGAGCGAGCAAGTATATCCAATGCCGGTGGACTGCGCTGGCAAATACGATGTGTTCGTCGGACGCATCCGCAAAGATTTAGACGATGACCGGGCGTTCCATTTATGGATCGTATCGGACAATTTATTAAAAGGTGCGGCATGGAACTCTGTACAAATCGCGGAAAGTTTGCTTAAACTAGGACTTGTGAAATAAAAGGGAGCGAATGTCATCGAGGTGTTAACATGAAAATTATCGTTCAGAAATTTGGCGGCACGTCCGTCCGTGATGAACGCGGGCGTGATTTCGCACGCAAACATATTGAAAAAGCGCTGGAAGACGGTTATAAAGTAGTTGTTGTCGTCTCGGCGATGGGGCGGAAAGGGGAGCCGTACGCAACGGATACGCTCCTTAGCCTCATCGGCGGAGCTGACAATTACGTCACGAAGCGCGAACAAGATATGCTGATGGCTTGTGGTGAAATTATTTCCAGCGTCGTTTTTACAAACTTATTAAACAAGCATGGAATAAAAGCAACCGCATTTACCGGCGCGCAAGCAGGATTTCGCACGAACAGCGACCATACGAACGCAAAAATTATTGAAATGCGCTGTGAGCGCGTGCTTGAAGCGTTGAACGAATACGACGTCGTTGTCGTTGCCGGCTTTCAAGGCGCAGCGGAAAACGGCGATATTACGACGCTCGGCCGCGGCGGAAGCGATACGTCCGCAGCGGCGCTCGGCGCGGCGCTGAACGCCGAATGGGTTGATATTTTTACGGATGTCGAGGGGGTTATGACCGCCGATCCGCGCATTGTCGAAAACGCCCGCCCGCTCGATGTCGTCACATACACAGAAATTTGCAACATGGCCTATCAAGGGGCAAAAGTCATTCATCCGCGCGCCGTCGAAATTGCGATGCAGGCAAAAATTCCTTTGCGTGTTCGTTCAACCTATTCCGATTCTTTAGGAACGCTCGTCACATCTTCGATCCGCTCGAAGAAAGGAAGCGATGTGAAAGAGCGGTTAGTGACGGGCATCACTTACGTTTCCAATCTTACGCAAATTAAAGTGCAGGCAAAAGAAGGGCATTACGAGCTGCAGTCTGATGTTTTTAAGGCAATGGCCAATGAAGAAATTAGCGTCGACTTTATTAATATCTCGCCAAACGGTGTTGTTTATACGGTTTCCGGCGAAATGACAGAGCGGGCGGTCGCTGCTCTGCGCCGCATCGGCTATGAGCCGATCGTTACAACAGGATGTGCGAAAGTATCGACCGTCGGCGCAGGGATCGCCGGCGTCCCTGGGGTGACGGCAAAAATCGTGACGGCCCTTTCAGAACAAGGAATTCAAATTTTGCAATCGGCCGATAGTCATACGACCATTTGGGTATTAGTGAAAGAAGAAGATATGAAAAAAGCGGTGAACGCGCTGCATGACGCGTTTCATCTCTCTGAAGAGCCGGCGTGGAAATGCGATTGATTAAATGGAGTAGGGAGTGAAAGCATTGGTCCAATTTGGAAAAATCGTGACAGCGATGGTAACACCGTTTGACCGTAAAGGCAATGTCGATTTTGCGAAGACGACAAAGCTTATCGACTATTTGCTTGAAAACGGGACCGATTCGCTCGTTGTTGCCGGGACGACAGGCGAATCGCCAACATTAACAGCGGAAGAAAAAATCGCTTTGTTCCGCCATGTCGTTTCCGTTGTAAACGGGCGGGTCCCGGTGATTGCCGGAACGGGAAGCAACAATACGCGCGCATCGATTGAACTGACAAAAAAAGCGGAGGAAATCGGCGTCGATGCCGTAATGTTGGTGGCGCCGTACTATAATAAGCCGAATCAAGAAGGTTTGTATCAGCATTTCAAAGCGATTGCCGAAAGCACGTCACTTCCGGTGATGCTTTACAACATTCCTGGGCGTTCTGTCGTGAACATTGCTGTCGATACGATTGTCCGTCTTTCGGAAATTCCAAATATCGTTGCCGTGAAAGACGCAAGCGGCAATTTGGATGCGATGACGGAAATTATTGCCCGGACGCGCGATGACTTTCTCCTTTACAGCGGCGACGACAGCATTACGCTTCCAGTATTGTCGATTGGCGGCGCTGGCGTTGTGTCCGTTGCTTCCCATATTATCGGCAATGAAATGCAACAAATGATCGCCGCTTTCGAAGCCGGCGAGATTGCCAAAGCGGCAAAGCTGCATCAAAAACTGCTGCCGATCATGAAAGGGCTGTTTGCCGCGCCAAGTCCTGTACCGGTAAAAACAGCGCTACAGCTGAAGGGATTAGATGTCGGGTCCGTGCGCCTGCCGCTCGTCCCGCTTACCGAACAAGAGCGCATCGAACTAATGAACCTATTAAATACACTATGATTAAAAAACCAACCCACTTTATGTGGGTTGGTTTTTTTGTGAAGAAAGCACCCCATCATCAATCTTGTATTCAAAAACTCCCATCAGTTATAATAAAATCAAGTGACTTTGAGCGGGTTAGTAATCATCATAGGAGGACGTAGCATTGAGAACGAAACAAGTAGAGAAAATAAGGATTTTTTCCCTTGGGGGAGTCGGGGAAATCGGCAAGAACATGTATGTGGTCGAGCTGGATGATGACATATTGGTCATCGATGCCGGCGTCATGTTCCCTGAAGATGAGATGCTTGGCATTGATAAAGTAATCCCCGACATTAGCTATCTCGTGGAACGCCAAGACCGCATTAAAGCCATTTTTTTAACACACGGACATGAGGAACATATCGGCGCTATTGCTTATGTGCTGAAAAAAATTACGGTGCCAGTGTACGGAACGAAGCTTACGTTAGGATTGGCAGAATCGATTTTAAAGGAACAAGGAGTTACAAACGCAAAACTGATCGAAATTCGCTCCGACTCGGAAATTTTCTTTGATAAGGCGAAAGTGACGTTTTTCCGGACGATTCACAGCATTCCTGATTCGGTTGGAATTAGCATTCATACGTCCCAAGGCGCCATCGTTTATACGAGCGACTTTAAATTTGACCAGACTCCATACGGCAAAAACCGGGCGGATTTAGGAAAAATGGCGCAAATTGGTGAACAAGGAGTGCTTTGCTTATTATCCGATAGCACAAACGCGGAAAGACCGGGATATACGGGATCGGATACGGTTGTTGCCCAGGAAATTGCCGATGTGATCTATAATGCGGGTGGCCGGGTGTTTGTTGCTTGTTATGCGTCAAACGTTACAAGAATTCAACAAGTGTTGAATGCGGCAAAGCAGTACGGACGGAAAGTTGCCGTTGTGGGAAAAACGCTGCATAAAGTGATGGATATTGCTGTTCGGCTAGGATATTTACATCTTCCTGAAAAAGTGACTATTTCCATTCATGACATTGACCGCTATGATGATAAAGAATTGATTATTTTGACGACCGGCGGGCATGGCGAGCCGATGAGCGCATTGGCCCGCATGGCAAAACAAGCGCATAAGCAAGTCAACATCAAAAAAGGGGATACCGTCATCGTTGCGGCATCGGTGATGCCAGGATATGAATTAATTTTTTCCAAAACGATTGATTCGTTGTATCGCGCCGGAGCGAATGTCGTTTACCGCGAGAGAAAAGTGCATGTTTCGGGACACGGATGTCAGGAAGAATTAAAGTTAATGCTTAATTTGATGAAACCGAAATATTTTATTCCTGTTCACGGCGAATATCGGATGCAAAAGGCGCACGCCAATCTTGCGAAAGCGGTTGGCATCTCTGAAGAAAGAACATTTTTGATCGACAAAGGGGATGTCATTGAGTTTCGCAACGGTGTAGCTCGTCCTGGCGGAAAAGTTCCGTACGGCAACATTTTAATTGACGGTCTTGGCATTGGCGATGTTGGTAACATCGTTTTAAGAGATCGGCGTCTCCTCTCGCAAGATGGGATTTTAATCGTTGTTGTCACATTAAGCAAAGAATCGAAAAAAATTATCGCAGGGCCGGAGATTATTTCGCGCGGTTTTGTCTATGTAAGAGAATCCGAAACATTGCTTGATGAAGCGACGAAAATCGTAGCAAATATCGTGAATAAATGTTTGCAAACTTATGTGATCGAATGGTCTTCGCTAAAATCCAACGTTCGCGAAGCATTGAGCCAATTTTTATTTGAAAAAACAAAACGCAAACCAATGATTTTGCCGATTATTATGGAAGTATAATATGATCATGCTCAAAGTCAACGAACCGTGCCGATAGGAAAGGAAATTTCCTATCGGCATTTTTCTTTCCAGTTCGAGCATACTAAACGTACGATGGAAAGAAAGGAGAATGTAGATGGAAAAAAAGAGCCACATACAATCAGAAGAAGAACAAGAAACAAAGGAAGAGCAAGCAACATCAGCGATTCAACAGCTAGGCCAAACAAACGTCCCACAAATGACGCCTGATACGAACATTCACTGTTTGACGATTGTCGGGCAAATTGAGGGGCATATTCAACTGCCGCCGCAAAATAAGACGACAAAATACGAACATGTTATTCCGCAAATAGTTGCAATTGAGCAAAACCAAAACATCGAGGGGCTGCTTGTGATTTTAAATACGGTGGGCGGAGATGTCGAAGCAGGACTAGCCATCGCGGAAATGCTCGCTTCTTTATCGAAGCCGACCGTTTCGATCGTGCTGGGCGGCGGCCATTCGATTGGTGTGCCGATTGCCGTTTCTTGTGATTATTCATTTATTACCGAAACGGCAACGATGACGATTCATCCGATTCGCTTGACCGGATTAGTTATCGGCGTTCCGCAGACGTTTGAATATTTGGATAAAATGCAAGAGCGGGTGGTCCGGTTTGTCACCAAACATTCAAAAATAACCGAAGAAAAGTTTAAGGAGCTTATGTTTTCGAAAGGAAATTTAACGCGCGATATCGGCACAAACGTTGTCGGCCCTGATGCAGTGAAATACGGGCTTATTGATGAAGTCGGCGGTGTTTCCAAAGCGATGAATAAGTTGCGTGAGCTGATTGAACTGAACCAATCTGGTGAAAGGAAGATGATCCAATGATTTTATATACGATCATGCCGGAGCATCTTGTCTTCCAAGCGGCGGCAGAAGAGTACGAAAAACAAACAACAGTGCTTTATGAGGGAATTCCGTTTCTTGTGCAAAAGACGAAAACAGACGAATATGAAATAGTGCGAAATTTAAGCACAAACCCGTTTCATTTTTTGGAACAAAAATATGCGCCGGGGACAAGATTCCCAAGGTCTGCAGCAACATCGTAGTGAATTCCGCGCCCATTCATGGTATAATAAATAAACAAACGGAAAAAAGCAGCCAGACTTGGCTGCTTTTTTCCCATCTTTGAGTTTGTTTATTGGAGTGAATGATGGTGGCAAAACGGAAACGGCAAAAAAAAGCGAGACGGTCGAAACAGCATTGGAAGGAAACGTTTCAGTTGGAACTGATTGGCCTTGCAATGTTGGCAATTTCCGTCATCGCGATGGCGCGCCTTGGGCTAGTCGGAAAGACGCTCGTATTCATCGCGCGCTTTTTCTTTGGAGAATGGTATATGCTATTGTTTGTAGCCTTATTTCTGTTGTCATTTTATGTCATTTGGAAGCGGCGCTGGCCTTCGTTTACCCATCGGGTTCTCCTCGGTTCATATATTATCATTTCATCACTGTTATTGCTTAGTCATGAAACATTATTCGCTTTGTTGTCTCGACGCGGCCAATTTGACCCTAGCATCATTCGCACGACGTGGGAATTGTTTTGGGACGAAGTGCGCGGCAAATCGGATGGTGCCGATTTAGGCGGAGGAATGATCGGCGCGTTTTTCTTTGCTGCCAGTTATCAATTATTTGATGAACTCGGCACAAAATGGATTTGTTTTTTCCTCTTTGTCATCGGGATGGTTTTCATTACGGGAAAACCGTTGCGCGAAACGGTAGGAAAAGCGGTGGCAATGCTCGTGTCTTTTCTGCAGCGGCAATGGCAAACATTTGTGGCGGATGTAAAACATTGGGGCGGCAAAGCGCAAAAACGGAAACGGCGCAAACCAAAAACACCGGAACCAACCGCGCAGCAAGAGGGGGAAACGCTCTCTCCGCCGCCGATTATTTCTGATTTTACTGCCGTGCGCTCTAATGAGATAGAACAAGAACGGGAGCAAGAAAAAGCGGAAAGCGCGGAGGAAGAGGAGTCTCCGCCGCTGGCGTTTTCCGAAATGGAAAACGCCGATTATCAGCTTCCGCCGCTTGATTTGCTCCGTCTTCCGAAACAAACAAGCCAAGCGAAAGATCATGCAAACATTTACGCAAATGCGCGCAAGCTGGAAAAAACCTTTCAAAGCTTTGGCGTAAAGGCGAAAGTGACGCAAGTGCACCTCGGCCCTGCGGTCACGAAATATGAAGTATATCCGGACGTTGGCGTGAAAGTCAGCAAAATTGTCAGTTTAAGCGATGATCTTGCACTGGCCCTTGCTGCGAAAGACATTCGCATTGAAGCGCCGATTCCGGGAAAATCAGCGATCGGCATTGAAGTTCCTAATGAAGAAATTGCGACCGTTTCTTTAAGGGAAGTGCTTGAAGCAATTGACCATTACAAACAAGAGGCGAAACTATTAATCCCGTTAGGCCGCGACATTTCCGGAGAAGTTGTCGTTGCCGAACTGAACAAAATGCCGCATTTATTAATCGCCGGAGCAACCGGAAGCGGGAAAAGCGTATGTATTAACGGAATCATCGTCAGCTTGCTTATGCGCACAAAGCCGCATGAAGTAAAATTGATGATGATTGACCCGAAAATGGTGGAATTAAGTGTCTATAACGGCATACCGCATTTGTTAGCCCCGGTGGTGACAAATCCGAAAAAAGCGTCACAAGCGCTAAAAAAAGTAGTCCAGGAAATGGAAAGACGGTATGAATTATTTTCACATACAGGCACACGGAATATTGAAGGATATAATGAATATGTGCGGCGCCATAACCAAGAAGCGGAAGAACAACTGCCGCTCCTTCCTTACATCGTTGTCATCATTGATGAGCTGGCGGACTTAATGATGGTCGCTTCTTCTGATGTCGAAGATTCGATAACGCGTTTGGCACAAATGGCGCGTGCGGCGGGAATCCATCTCATTATTGCGACACAGCGCCCTTCCGTTGATGTCATTACCGGCGTCATTAAGGCAAACATTCCGTCACGGATCGCTTTTAGCGTTTCTTCGCAAACCGATTCGCGGACGATTTTGGATATGGGAGGAGCGGAAAAATTGCTTGGTCGCGGCGATATGCTGTTTTTGCCGATGGGCGCTTCCAAGCCGGTGCGCGTGCAAGGGGCGTTTGTTTCCGACGAAGAAGTCGAAGAGGTTGTCGATTTTGTTATTTCCCAGCAAAAAGCACAATACTATGAAGAAATGATCATAAACGAAGAGAATAATGATGGTGAAGAATTCGAGGATGAATTGTACGAGGAAGCGGTCCGGCTTGTTGTCGAGATGCAAAGCGCTTCGGTTTCCATGCTACAGCGGCGTTTTCGCATCGGCTATAATCGCGCGGCGCGCCTCATTGATGCGATGGAAGCGCGCGGAGTCGTTGGGCCGTACGAAGGAAGCAAGCCTCGCGCCGTGCTCATCCCGAAAGAAAATGTTAAAACATCATAGGGAAGCAGGCAAATGTGTTGCCTGTTCCCTGAAAAATATGTCATATTGAAACCGCTATCAACCGATTTTTTTACTTTTATCGACAAAATTTTTATTTGCTATTTATTTATTCAAAAAAAAATGATATAGTAATCACGGAAAGGTTATATGTCTAACGTCAAACGTCAGAGGTCTGATATCTGTAAAATGGAAAAATGGGGGCCTTTATAATGTCCATTAAATCAGATAACCGGCACTTATACTTACAAGTGATTGATCGGATTAAGCATGATATCGAAACAGGCGTGTATAAAGAAAAGCAAAAGCTTCCCTCGGAGTTTGAATTAGCGAAACAGCTTGGTGTCAGCCGGGCAACATTGCGCGAAGCATTGCGCGTGTTGGAAGAAGAAAACGTTATCATTCGCCGGCATGGTGTCGGAACGTTTGTGAACTCAAGACCGCTATTCACGTCTGGGATCGAGCAGCTTAACAGCGTTACTGATATGATCCGGCAAGCGGGCCGAAAGCCTGGGACGATCTTTTTATCTTCTTCGGTGCAAGAGCCGACGGAAGAGGATATGCGGAAATTTCAATGCTCGGCAGATGATGACATCCTTTTGATCGAGCGCGTCCGCACCGCTGACGGGGAGCCTGTCGTCTATTGTATTGATAAAATTTTATGCAAATATTTGCCGAAAGGAATTTCTTATGAGCAGGAGTCTTTGTTCGAAAATTTACATAATCAGGCGAACCGCGATATCGCTTATGCCGTAGCCCGCATCGAACCGCTCGGCTACCACGAGAAAGTTTCGCCGATTTTGCAATGCGAGCCGGAAACTGCATTGCTCGTATTAAAGCAAATGCATTTTGATAAAAATGATGAACCGATTTTCTATTCGATTAACTATTTCCGCTCTGATAAATTTAGCTTCCATGTGCTGCGAAAACGGATTAATTTTTAAGGAGGTGACATCCATAAGGGATATTAAGACCGTTTTATCTCATAATAAGCATAGGATGAGAAAGCATCATATCTTTTATTGGATTAGGGGGTAATTTTATAATGAAAAAACGATTTGGCTTCGCCCTTTCCCTTGTTTTGACGGCAGGCATGCTGCTAAGTGCATGTGGCGGGCAAGGAGGCGATAATGCCGGCGGCAAAGACACGTTTAGCGTTGCGATGGTAACAGATGTTGGCGGTATTGACGACAGATCTTTTAACCAGTCAGCATGGGAAGGATTGCAAAAATTCGGGAAAGATAATGGGCTGAAAAAAGGCAGAGGCGGTTACGATTACTTGCAGTCATCTAGCGACGCCGACTATGCGACGAACTTAAATAAACTTGTGCGCAGCGATTTTGACGTCATTTATGGAATCGGATATTTAATGGGAGATGCTGTCAAAGAAGTGGCTGAACAAAATCCGAAGAAGCAATTTGCGATCGTCGATACGGTCGTTGATGAGCCAAATGTGGCGAGCATTACGTTTAAAGAGCACGAAGGTTCGTTCCTTGTCGGGGTTGTTGCTGGGCTGACGACCAAAACGAATAAAATCGGCTTTATCGGTGGCATGGAAATTCCGTTAATTGAGAAGTTTGAAAGCGGATTCCGCGCTGGAGTTAAAGCGGTTAATCCGAACGCCACAGTGGAAGTGCAATATGCCGGCGCATTTGACCAAGCGGATAAAGGAAAAGCGATTGCATCAAGCATGTACGCTTCCGGCATTGACGTCATTTACCATGCCGCTGGCGGAACAGGAAACGGCGTATTTTCCGAAGCGAAAGACTTGAAAAAGAAAGACCCGAACCGCGAAATTTGGGTGATTGGCGTTGACAAAGACCAAGCACCAGAAGGCGTCGTGAAAGTAGGCGGAAAAACATATAACGTGACATTAACATCAATGGTGAAACGGGTCGACGTTGCCGTATATGACGTCGCAAAACGTTCCAAAGAAGGCGATTTCCCTGGCGGAAAAACGCTTGAATACGGTCTTCCGGAAAACGGAGTCGGCATTGCGCCAACACAAGACAACATTAAGCCAGAAGTGTTAAAAGCAGTTGATGAATGGAAACAAAAAATTGTTAAAGGTGAAGTAAAAGTTCCAATGACCCGCAAAGAATACAAACAATTTGAAGCGTCCTTAAAATAATTGAATAAAAAGGCTAGTGTTTCCGCTAGCCTTTTTGTTCGCCCAAAAATCATAAAATGAAAAGCCGCAATTCAAGTTCATTGCCTCTTTCCATTTTATGATTTTACCTTGCCCAAGTAAGGAGTGAATTTATTTGGAATATGTCATTGAAATGTTGAATATTCGAAAGGTGTTTGGCAATTTTGTCGCAAACGACAATATAACGTTGCAGTTAAAAAAGGGAGAGATTCATGCGCTCCTGGGGGAAAATGGGGCTGGAAAATCGACGCTCATGAACGTGCTGTTTGGCCTTTACCAGCCGGATGGAGGTGAGATTCGCGTTAAAGGAAAAAAAGTTAACATCACTGACCCGAATGTTGCGAATGAACTCGGAATTGGCATGGTGCACCAGCATTTTATGCTTGTTGATACGTTTACGGTAACGGAAAATATTATTTTAGGAAGCGAGCCGACAAAAGGCGGCGCCATTGATATAAAACGGGCAGAACAAGAAGTGCGCGAACTGTCGGAACGATACGGGCTTGCGGTAGATCCGGCGGCGAAAATCGCTGATATTTCCGTCGGGATGCAGCAGCGCGTTGAAATTTTAAAAACATTGTACCGTGGCGCCGACATTTTAATTTTTGACGAACCAACGGCGGTGTTAACTCCGCAGGAAATACACGAACTCATTCAAATTATGAAAAAATTAGTTAAAGAAGGAAAATCAATTATTTTAATTACCCACAAATTAAAAGAAATTATGGAGGTGTGCGACCGCGTCACGGTCATTCGCCGCGGAAAGGGAATCGCTACGTTAAACGTTGCGGAAACGAATCCAAACGAGCTCGCCTCTCTTATGGTCGGCCGCGAAGTCCAGTTTAAAACAGAAAAGAAACCGGCACAGCCTGGCAAACCGGTGCTTGAAATCAAAGATTTGGTGGTCAAAGATGCGCGCGGCGTGACCGCTGTCAATCATCTTGATTTAACGGTGCATGCTGGAGAAATCGTCGGCATTGCCGGGGTGGACGGCAACGGGCAGACGGAGCTGATCGAGGCGCTTACAGGGCTTGTGAAGGTAGAATCAGGCTCGATTTTGCTGAACGGCCGCGATATTACGAACATTCCGCCGCGGAAAATCATTGAAGCAGGCGTCGGCCATATTCCGCAAGACCGTCACAAGCACGGGCTTGTTCTTGATTTTCCGATTGGGGAAAATATGGTGCTGCAAACATATTACAAACCGCCATATTCCAAACGCGGGATTTTGAACTTTAAAGCAATTTATGAAAAAGCGCGCCAGCTCATTGCCGAATTTGATGTGCGCACTCCGGATGAATATACGAAAGCGCGGGCGCTGTCCGGCGGGAACCAGCAAAAAGCGATCATCGGCCGGGAAGTCGATCGCAACCCGGACTTGCTTATTGCCGCTCAGCCGACGCGCGGCCTTGACGTTGGGGCAATTGAGTTTATTCACCGGCGTTTGATTGAACAGAGGGATAAAGGAAAAGCGGTGCTTCTTGTTTCATTTGAACTCGATGAAGTGATGAATGTCAGTGACCGCATTGCCGTTATTTATGAAGGAAAAATCGTTGCTATTGTCAATCCGAAAGAAACGACAGAGCAAGAACTCGGGCTATTAATGGCGGGAAGTAAACGGAAGGAAGCAGGTGTATCTTCATGAATTCAAGTCGGCTTAATCATTTTCTTGTTCCTGTGCTCGCTGTTTTGTTAGGGATGATCGTCGGCTCGATCGTGATGATGGTTAGCGGCTATAATCCGATCGCAGGATATTCTGCGCTGCTGTTTGGCGCGTTTGGCGATCCGTATTACATTGGTGAAACGATCCGGCAGACGACGCCTTATATTTTGGCAGGTCTTGCCGTTGCATTTGCGTTCCGTACCGGTCTGTTTAACATCGGTGTGGAAGGCCAGCTCATTGTCGGCTGGCTCGCGGCAGTATGGGTCGGCGTATCGTTTGAACTGCCGAAAGCCATTCATCTGCCGCTTGCGATTTTGGCGGCAGCGCTGGCAGGATCTCTATGGGCACTCATTCCTGGGATTTTAAAGGCATATTTAAAAGTGCATGAAGTGATTATTACGATTATGATGAACTATATTGCCCTTCATGTGACCAACGCTATCATCCGCTCTGTTTTATCGGAGGAAGGCTTTAAATCAGAGCGGGTGCATGAAAGCGCGTCGCTTCGCTCGGAGTTTTTAGAATCCATCACGTACCATTCTTCTGTGCATTATGGCATTATCATTGCGATCATTGGCGCGGTCGTGATGTGGTTTCTCCTTGAAAAAACGACGAAAGGGTTTGAGTTGCGCGCGGTCGGGTTTAACCAGCATGCTTCGCAATACGCGGGAATGAACGTAAGAGCGAATATTATTTTATCGATGGTGATTTCTGGAGCATTTGCCGGAATTGCCGGCGCAATGGAAGGGCTAGGCACTTTCGGAAATATTTCGGTGAAATCCGGTTTTACTGGTGTTGGATTTGATGGAATCGCGGTTGCGCTGATTGGCGGAAATAACGCATTTGGCATATTGCTATCGGCGTTGTTGTTCGGCGCATTGAAAGTTGGAGCGCTGGAAATGCCATCAAGCGCGGGTGTGCCGACAGAACTAGTCGATATTATTATTGCGCTCATTATTTTCTTTGTCGCGTCAAGCTATGTCATTCGCTTATTATTATCTCGTTTGAAAAAGGGGGCGGAATAAGTGAGCGTCTTTGAAATATTGCAAGTGATTATTCCAACTGCCATTTTCTTTGCTGCTCCCCTTATTTTTACCGCGCTTGGTGGCGTATTTAGCGAACGGTCCGGCGTTGTGAACATCGGTTTGGAAGGATTAATGATCATCGGAGCGTTTGTTAGCATCGTTTTCAACTTGACGTTTGCCGACACGTTCGGGGCGCTTACCCCATGGCTCGCTTTGCTTGCTGCGATGATCGTCGGCACCATTTTTTCGCTGCTCCACGCCGTTGCATCTGTTTCGTTTCGCGCTGATCAAGTCGTCAGCGGTGTGGCGATTAACTTTTTAGCGCTTGGATTGTCGCTCTTTTTAGTCAAAAAAATGTACGGAAAAGGGCAGACCGACCAAATTCAAATCGGATTTGATAAAATTGATATCCCTGTATTAAGCGATATTCCTGTGATCGGGCCGCTCTTTTTCTCTAATACGTACGTTCCATCATATTTGGCAATTATTTTGGCGTTTGTCGCTTGGTATGTCATTTACAAAACGCCGTTCGGTCTCCGGCTGCGCGCAGTCGGTGAACATCCGATGGCGGCAGATACATTGGGAATCAATGTGACGAAAATGCGTTACATTGCCGTTATGATCAGCGGAGCGCTGGGCGGAATCGGCGGTGCGGTGTACGCGACGATTATTTCCCGCGATTTCAGCCATGCAACGATTTCTGGGCACGGTTTTATGGCGCTCGCAGCGATGATTTTCGGAAAATGGCATCCGATCGGTGCGATGGGAGCAGCGCTGTTTTTCGGTTTGGCGCAAAGTTTAAGCATTGTCGGAAAAACGATTCCATTTTTAAAAACGGTACCGACGGTCTATTTGCTGATCGCGCCATATGTGCTGACAATTTTAGCGCTTGCCGGCTTTATCGGCCGTGCGGAAGCGCCGAAAGCTTCAGGCACGCCTTACATTAAAGGAAAACGGTAAAAATCGCGAAAAGAACTCGATATTTGTTCGAGTTCTTTTTTTGCTTTTATTTGCATTTTGCGTTTTATAAAAGGTATATTGTTGATATGATGAACACAACAATAAAATACCGGCAAGTCCATGCTATAAAGGAGGAGTTCGCTTGGTTAATGAGAAAATAACGGAAATAGAAAATATAAACGTCCATACGATTCCGACAAATAAATATAAAACCAATACGCTCGTATGGAAAATGAAAGCGCCGCTCACAAAAGAAACGGTGACATTGCGCGCCCTTTTGCCGTATGTGCTGCAAAGCGGCACCGCCGAGCATCCAAGCGTGAAGCAGCTGCGCACCTATTTAGATGAACTGTATGGCGCGACGTTGAATGTTGATTTATCCAAAAAAGGCGAAAGCCATATTATTACGATTCGCATCGATGTAGCCAATGAAGTGTTTTTGCAAGAGAAAATACCGCTTCTTCGCAATGCACTCAAGCTGTTAAGCGACATTATTCTTCACCCTGCCTTACAAGATGGCCGCTTTGTCGACCGCATCGTGGAGCAAGAAAAGCGGGCGCTGAAGCAGCGCATTCAAGCAGTATACGACGATAAAATGCGGTATGCAAGCTTGCGGCTGATTCAAGAAATGTGCAAAGGAGAGCCGTACGCCCTGCATGCTAACGGCGAATTAGATGATGTGGACCGCATCACGGCAGAGGAACTTTTTCAATATTACAAAAAAACGCTGCAAGAAGACGAAATCGATTTATACGTTATCGGAGATGTACAAGAAGAAACGGTATTAGAAGCAGTTGCCTCGCATTTTTCGCTGCCAAACCGCACACTTCGCGCCTCAGCGGGAGAAATGGTTTTAAGCAAAAAGCGGAATAAAGTAAACGAAGTGATCGAAAAGCAAGATATTAAGCAAGGAAAATTGAACATTGGCTACCGGACGAACATCACATATGAAGACGATGATTATTATGCGCTGCAAATGTTCAACGGCATTTTTGGCGGTTTTTCCCATTCTAAATTGTTTATGAATGTTCGCGAAAAAGCCAGCCTGGCGTATTATGCCGCCTCGCGTTTGGAAAGCCATAAAGGATTATTGATGGTTACATCCGGCATCGAACCAGCAAATTACCAAAAGGCGCTGCAAATTATTGAAAAGCAAATGGAAGCGATGAAAAACGGCGATATTACCGATGAAGAAATCGCGCAAACGAAAGCAGTGATCCGCAACCAATTGTTAGAAACGATCGATACGCCGCGCGGATTGGTGGAAGTCCTTTACCATAACGTTGTCGCGAAGCGGAAACGGTCAATGGAAGAATGGCTGTCAGGTACAGACCGGATATCACGGGAAGAAATCGTGCGCGTTGCCAGCAAAGTCGAGCTTGATACAATTTACTTCCTGACCGGAATGGAGGGAACGGAATAGTGATGAAGAAAATCGTCTATGAGCAGCTGCAGGAACAGCTGTTTTATGAAAAAATGGAAAACGGGTTAGATGTATATATTTTGCCAAAAAAAGGGTTTAATAAAACGTACGCAACGTTTACAGCAAAATATGGATCTGTTGACAATCAATTCGTTCCGCTCGGGAAGACGGAGATGAAACGGGTGCCGGACGGAATCGCCCACTTTTTAGAGCATAAATTGTTCGAAAAAGAAGATGGTGATGTGTTCCAGCAGTTCAGCAAACAAGGAGCGTCGGCAAACGCCTTCACTTCGTTTACGCGGACGGCCTATTTGTTTTCGAGCACGGCAAATGTGGAAAAAAATTTAGAAACGCTCATCAATTTTGTGCAAAGTCCGTATTTTTCGGAGCAAACGGTGGAAAAAGAAAAAGGAATCATCGGCCAAGAAATCCGCATGTACGACGACAATCCGGACTGGCGCGTTTATTTTGGCGCCATCGAAAGCATGTATCAAAACCATCCGGTGAAAATTGACATTGCCGGCACGGTTGAATCCATTTCCCATATTACGAAAGAATTGTTATACGAATGTTACGAAACGTTTTACCATCCGAGCAATATGCTGTTGTTTATCGTCGGGCCGGTCGATGAACAAAAAATTATGCAGCAGATTCGTGATAACCAAGCAAAAAAATCGTTTCCCAAAGCCAGTGAGATTCAGCGTTTTGTGTACGATGAGCCGAAAGAGAGAGCGGAAGAAAAGAAAGTCATTCCGATGCATGTGCAAACGAGCAAATGCATCGTCGGAATTAAGGCGCCAATGGTTCACCCGGCCGGTAAAGAAAAATTAATCCACGAGTTGGCGTTTAATGTTTTGTTAGATTATTTATTCGGGAAAAGCTCGCCACATTATGAACGGCTGTATGAGCTTGGGCTCATTGATGAAACGTTTATGTACGATTACACGGAAGAGCGGGAGTTTGGCTTTGCGATGGTCGGCGGGGATACGAGCGATCCGGACCGGCTTAGCGAAGAAATAAAACAAATATTGCTGTCTTTCTCCAGTGATTCCGTCACAGACGCGCAATTAGAGCGGGTGAAAAAGAAAAGAATCGGCGCGTTTTTGCGCTCGCTGAACTCTCCGGAATATATCGCCAACCAGTTTACGCGCTACGCGTTTAACGAAGTCAGCTTGTTTGATGTCATTCCAGTATTACAGTCATTAACGATCGGACAGATCGAGCAAATCGCCAAACAATGTTTCCGTGAATCGCAAATTGCGGTATGCCAAGTCGTTCCAAAAGAAAGAAAGTAGCATCCTTCTTGCGGAGGATGCTTTTTTAGGGGGATTGCCATGAAATATGCGCTTATTACCGGAGCAAGCGGGGGGATTGGGACAAGCATCGCCCGCCAGCTTGCTGCTGACGGCTATGGTCTTTTGTTGCATTATTACCGCCGCCGCGAGCAAGTGGAAAAGCTGAAAAATGAGCTGGCCAATGTCCACGTCATTCCTGTTCAAGCCGATCTTTCGCACGAAAACGGCGTGGACGAGCTGCTTTCGCAAATCAACCGCCCTATCGATGTCATTATCCATAATAGCGGAAACAGCTATTACGGCCTTATTACAGATATGAGCGATGAGTTGGTGCGGAGAATGGTTCAGCTCCATGTGACAAGCCCGATTTTGCTGACGAAAAAGCTGCTGCCACAGATGATCGCAAACAAGCGGGGAAATATCGTCGTTATTTCGTCGATTTGGGGCTTAACAGGCGCGTCTTGCGAAGTTGTCTATTCGATGGTCAAAGGCGGGCAAAACGCGTTTGTTAAAGCGCTCGCAAAAGAATTGGCGCCCAGCGGCATCCGCGTGAATGCCGTTGCTCCCGGGGCGATTGATACCGATATGTTGCGCCGCTTCAGCGATGAAGAATTGCGCTTGATCGCGGACGATATTCCGGTCGGGCGCATCGGCACGCCGGATGAGGTGGCGAAAACGGTGGCGTTTCTGCTCTCTGACGCTGCTTCATACATAACGGGACAAATTATTTCCGTCAATGGCGGTTGGTACTGTTAAGTATATTTTTAACAAAAAGCAGGAAAACTATCCTTGAAACGAAAATCAAGGAGGTTATACGTATGTCTGTATTGGACAACTTCGAACAATGGAAAGACTTCCTGGCCGACCGCCTTCAACAAGCACAGCAGCAAGGCTTAAACCAACAAGTGATCGCAGACGTCGCTTACCAAATCGGTGATTATTTAGCAAAACAAGTGGACCCGAAAAACTCGGAAGAACGGCTGCTCGCTGATCTCTGGAACGTTGCCGATGAACAAGAACAGCACGCGATTGCAAACATGATGATCAAATTAGTGCAGCAAAAATAAGCAAACGTGTTGGGAGGGGAGATTTCCCCTCTTTTTTCATTCTAATCCCTTTTCTGTTGCTTTCCCATTCGATATTATAGTAGTATGAACTTATCATAGGAGTTTGTGCGGGCATTTTGTGATGTGGGAGGAAAGACGGGATGGGGAAGCAGGAGTGGTATTTGGAATATGAAATACATATTAACCGTCCGGGGTTGTTAGGCGATATTGCTTCGTTGTTAGGAATGTTGTCTATCAATATCGTTACGATTAACGGCGTCCATGGTTCGCGGCGTGGCATGCTCCTTCTTTGTGATAATAACGAACAAATCGAACGGTTGTCTACCATTTTGCAAACAATGGATAATATTACCGTGACAAAGCTGAGGCAGCCAAAGCTGCTTGATCGCCTTGCTGTCCGCCACGGCCGCTATATCCAGCGCGA
The DNA here is from genome assembly GCF_001295365.1 of Parageobacillus thermoglucosidasius. Taxonomy (GTDB): domain Bacteria; phylum Bacillota; class Bacilli; order Bacillales; family Anoxybacillaceae; genus Parageobacillus; species Parageobacillus thermoglucosidasius. The sequence continues at coordinate 1,893,708 of NZ_CP012712.1, forward strand.
CGCCGATGATAAAAAAACGTTTCGCTTTGTCCGCGATGAACTCGGACTGCTTGTTGATTTTATGGCGGAGATTTTTAAAGAGAAAGGCCACAAACTGATTGGCATTCGCGGAATGCCGCGTGTCGGCAAGACGGAGTCGATCGTGGCGGCAAGTGTTTGCGCGAATAAACGCTGGCTTTTCGTATCATCCACGCTGATTAAGCAAACGGTGCGCAGCCAGCTGATTGAAGACGAATATAGCGAAGACAATATTTTTATCATTGACGGTATCGTCTCTACCCGGCGGGCGAACGAGCGGCATTGGCAGCTTATTCGGGAACTGATGCGCCTTGAGGCGACAAAGGTGGTGGAGCATCCGGATATTTTTATCCGCCATACCGAGTACACACTGGATGATTTTCATTATATTATTGAATTGCGCAATGAGCCAAATGAGGAAATTACGTACGATATCATCGAACAGCCATCACTGTTTGGCAACGATGGGTTTTCTGATTTTGGCTTTTAATAAAAAAGTGGAAGGTGTTTGTCGTTGACGGAACTAGGTAAACGTTTAAAGGAAGCAAGGGAAGCGAAAAACATTAGTTTGGACGAGTTGCAAGAGATGACGAAAATCCAGAAGCGCTATTTAATCGGCATTGAAGAAGGAAACTATGCGATTATGCCGGGAAATTTTTACGTTCGAGCGTTCATCAAACAATATGCCGAGGCAGTCGGCCTTGACCCGGAAGAAATATTTGAAGAGTACAAGCAAGATATTCCGCAATCGTATCAAGAAGAATTTCCGCAGCAATTATCGCGAGTAAAAACGCGGCAACAAATTTCGCCGAGCGGTTCGAAATGGGTGGATTTGTTGCCAAAATTGCTTATTGCTGCGGTGATCGTCGGCATTGCTATCGTGATTTGGCTGCTTTTGCAGCAACATGACGCAGGAAACAAATCGGGCGGTCAAATCGCGGGAGATACGACGACAGAAGTGGAACGTCCGAAAAACTCTCCGCTGGAAAAAGCCGCGAAGGAAGAAAAAGAGAAAAAACAGGAAAATAAAGAGAATAAGGAAAAACAACAAGAAACAGAGGAATCACCTTCTTCAGATTTTACGCTTACGATTGTGGAAAAAAGCGGAAATTTATCGACAATTGAATTGGCGAATACGGACAAGTTTGTCATTGAATTGACGTCGAAAGGCACCTCGTGGGTGGAAGTGTATAATACAAAAGGTCATTCCTTTTTCCAAGGAAATTTAGCGAACGGGCAAACGCAAACGTTCGATTTATCGGCGGAGACGGAAGTGTTTGTCAAAATCGGCAGAACGCTTGATGTTGACATGAAAGTGAATGGACAGCCTTTTACTTATCCTATCGACCCGAAAGATGAAGTATATCAAAAACTGAAATTTGTCTTTAAAAAATCGTAACATCATCTTTGATGAGAAAATGCTTTTACATGTTTGAGCAGCGGAGGTATTTACAGTGAATTTGCCGAATAAAATAACAGTGGCACGAATTATGCTAATACCGTTATTTTTAATAGTGATGCTCGTTCCGTTTGGGTGGGGTAGCATGAAAATTGGGACAGAAACGCTGCCCATCGCCCACCTTGTCGGTGCGCTTATTTTCATCATTGCTTCGACAACTGATTGGATTGACGGATATTATGCCCGGAAATATCAGCTTGTGACTAATTTAGGGAAGTTTTTGGACCCGCTCGCGGATAAGCTGCTCGTCTCAGCGGCGCTCATTGTGCTTGTTGAGCTTCAGTATGCGCCTTCATGGATGGTGATTGTCATCATCAGCCGTGAGTTTGCCGTTACGGGGCTTCGGCTTGTGCTTGCCGGGGGAGGGGAAGTGATGGCCGCCAACATGCTTGGCAAAATTAAAACATGGACGCAAATTGTTGCGATTTCCGCCCTTTTGTTGCACAATTTTCCTTTTTCTCTTATCTCCTTCCCGTTTGCGGATTTAGCGCTGTGGGTGGCAGTGATTTTTACGATTTGGTCTGGCTGGGATTATTTCGCCAAAAACAAACATGTTTTCTTGCATTCAAAATAGCGGAAATATGCGCACGGTCAAACAAGAAACGCAGATGGTCCAAGCTTGTTGGATTCAATCATTCAAAACTTGACCCGAACAAAGGGGGCGCTTTCATTGAATGCGGAAATTATCGCTGTCGGCTCCGAATTATTGCTTGGGCAGATCGCTAACACGAATGCGCAGTTTTTATCTGCCCAGCTCGCTGAACTTGGCATTAACGTCTATTTTCACACTGTTGTTGGCGACAATGCCGACCGTTTGGAAAAAGCGGTAAAAGTGGCACAAACACGAGCGAATTTAATTATTTTCACAGGCGGACTTGGTCCGACGAAAGACGATTTGACAAAAGAGACGATCGCCCGCCTATTGCAACGGGAACTTGTCATTGACAAGGAGGCGCTTCATTCCATTGAAGCGTATTTTGCCCGCACAGGCCGAACAATGACAGAAAACAATAAAAAACAGGCGCTTGTCTTGCAAGGCTCGACTGTGTTCAGAAACGAACATGGAATGGCGCCAGGAATGGCAATGACGGTCGGTGCGATTACGTATATGCTTCTCCCAGGTCCCCCAAAGGAAATGCAGCCAATGTTCAGCAAATACGGGCGCCCGTTCTTAATGGAGAAGCTGGATCGCCATGAGCGCATCGAATCGCGTGTGCTACGCTTTTTCGGCATCGGTGAATCGCAGCTTGAGACAGAAATCGAAGATCTTATTGAGCAACAATCAAACCCGACGATCGCCCCTCTTGCCGGCGATGGGGAAGTAACGTTGCGTTTGACTGCAAAACACCATTCGGAAATCGAAGCCAAAAAGCTGCTTGACCAGACCGAACAAGCGATTTTAACGCGCGTCGGCCGTTATTTTTACGGCTACAATGACGACACGTTGTTTAAAAATACGGTGAAGCTGTTGAAGGAAAAAAAGAAAACGGTCGCGGCTGCCGAAAGCCTCACTGGCGGGCTTTTCTTAACGGAATTAACGGCCATTCCCGGCGCTTCCCAAGTGGTTCGCGGCGGGGTCGTCTGCTATACCAATGAAGTGAAGGAGAAAGTGCTTCACGTTCCCGCTTCTGTTTTAGCAACCGACGGAGCGGTAAGTGAACGCTGCGCGAAGCTGTTGGCGGAAAATGTCCGCGCGCTTTGCGGCGCAGATATTGGCATTAGCTTTACAGGCGTGGCAGGACCGGATCCGCTTGAAGGAAAGTCGGTCGGTACCGTATATATTGGCATTTCCACTTCTGAAAATGAAACAGCTGTCCACGCCCTCGCGTTATCCGGCCCGCGTGATGCAATCCGCACTCGCACTGCTAAATACGGCTGCTCCATTATATTAAAAAAATTGGCAGCTGCATGTTTGTAGCTGCTCTCTTCCTCTTGCCTCCCCTCACTGCTTTTTCCTCGCTTAAGGAGAATTTTTCTATTCCCGCCATCCAAAAAACGAATGAACGTTCGATTTTTTTCTTGGCAACCGCCTTAAAAAACGGTATAGTATAAGTAGTCAAGAAAAAGGAGGAGTTTGTTAGTGAATCAAGATCGTCAAGCTGCCTTGGAACAGGCGTTAAAACAGATCGAAAGGCAATTTGGAAAAGGCTCGATCATGAGACTTGGAGAGCAAACGGATCGTAAAATATCGACCGTGTCAAGCGGATCGCTTGCGCTCGATATCGCTTTAGGTGTTGGCGGATATCCGCGCGGCCGCATTATTGAAATATATGGGCCTGAGTCTTCCGGGAAAACAACGGTTGCGCTCCACGCGATCGCCGAAGTCCAGAAACAAGGCGGACAAGCCGCATTTATCGACGCAGAGCACGCGCTTGATCCGATTTATGCGCAAAAATTAGGCGTGAACATTGATGAATTGCTGCTTTCCCAGCCGGATACAGGAGAGCAGGCGCTCGAAATTGCCGAGGCGCTGGTAAGAAGCGGCGCGGTTGATATTATCGTGATTGACTCTGTCGCGGCGCTCGTGCCGAAAGCGGAAATTGAAGGGGAAATGGGCGACGCACACGTTGGTTTGCAGGCCCGCCTCATGTCGCAAGCATTGCGCAAATTATCCGGAGCGATTAACAAATCAAAAGCGATTGCGATTTTCATCAACCAAATTCGCGAAAAAGTCGGTGTGATGTTCGGAAATCCGGAGACAACTCCAGGCGGCCGCGCGTTAAAATTTTATGCTTCGGTCCGTCTTGAGGTGCGCCGTGCCGAACAAATAAAACAAGGCAACGAGATGGTCGGAAATAAAACGAAAATTAAAGTCGTGAAAAATAAAGTTGCCCCTCCATTTAAAACGGCGGACGTAGATATTATGTATGGGGAAGGCATTTCCCGCGAAGGCGAAATTATTGATATGGCTTCCGAGTTAGATATCGTGCAAAAAAGCGGATCCTGGTATTCATATAAAGACGAGCGCTTAGGCCAAGGCCGCGAAAATGCGAAACAATTTTTAAAAGAAAATCCGCATATCGCTGAAGAAATTGCCCAAGAAATTCGCAAACACTACGGGATTGAGTCTCCTTCAAGCTCGAATGGCGCAAACGAGCTGCAACAGGAGGAATTCGGACTTTTGGAAGAATAAGCGAGAGAGGGACTTTTTGTTTCCTCTCTTTTTTATTATATCTTTTGTATCACTATATATTTTCGTTAGTTACAGGGAGAAACTTGCTATATCTTGACAATAAAATTCGCCACCTTTAAAATTAACATGTATATTTTACAATAATCAACCTTAAACGTCCGTGACTCCGGCTAGCTAAAAATGACTCACGTGCAAAAGCGTTACGCGTCATAAAAGAAAAATTTTGGATTGGGCCAACTGGACGTTAAACACCAATTATGGTGTTTATTGTATGGGACATTTGGCAAGATGGGGGCGCGTTTGCGCAAAAGTGAGGAAAATTCTCGCTTTATCGGCTTCAGCCGTACACCAGTTCAGTTCATGGGCGGATTATATGTGCTGCTGATTTCGATGCCAGTAAGAAATACTGTACGTTGTATGTTGCGTGCTGGACAGTCATTGCGTAACAATTAGCTTATAGCAAGAGGAGGTGAAAGAAATGGGTTCTGTCATCATCTCCGCTTTGCTTGTCTTGCTTGCCTTAGTTGTCGGTGCCGTTGTTGGCTTTTTTGTTCGGAAATCCATTGCGGAAGCGAAAATTGGCGGCGCACAAGCAGCAGCAAATCAAATTATTGAAGAAGCAAAACGCGAAGCTGATGCGCTCAAAAAGGAAACGCTTCTTGAAGCAAAGGATGAAATTCATAAACTTCGCACAGAAGTAGAACGCGAAATTCGCGATCGAAGAAGCGAATTGCAAAAACAAGAAAATCGTTTGTTGCAAAAAGAAGAAAATCTGGACCGGAAGGATGAAGCGCTGAACAAACGCGAGGCGCTTTTAGAAAAGAAAGAAGAAGCACTAAATAAAAGACAACAACATATTGAACAAATGGAAAGCAAAGTGGAAGAACTCGTTCAACAAGAACAAATGGAGCTGGAACGAATTTCCGGATTATCGCGCGAAGAAGCGCGGCAAATTGTTTTGGAACGTGTGGAAAAAGAGCTGTCTCATGAAATTGCGGTAATGGTGAAAGAAGCGGAAACGCGCGCAAAAGAAGAAGCGGATAAAAAGGCCAAAGCCATTTTATCGCTGGCGATTCAGCGCTGTGCAGCTGATCATGTTGCCGAAACGACAGTATCTGTCGTTAATTTGCCAAACGATGAAATGAAAGGACGGATCATTGGCCGTGAAGGCCGGAATATTCGTACGCTGGAAACGCTCACCGGCATCGATTTGATTATTGATGATACGCCGGAAGCGGTTATTTTATCAGGATTTGACCCAATCCGTAGAGAGACGGCGAGAATCGCCTTGGACAAACTGGTTCAAGATGGGCGCATTCATCCGGCGAGAATTGAGGAAATGGTGGAAAAAGCAAGACGGGAAGTGGATGAGCATATTCGTGAAGTCGGCGAACAGACAACGTTCGAAGTTGGCGTTCACGGATTGCACCCGGATTTGATCAAAATTTTGGGACGGCTTAAATTCCGGACAAGCTACGGGCAAAATGTGTTGAAACATTCGGTGGAAGTGGCGTTTTTAGCTGGTTTGATGGCGGCGGAACTTGGAGAAGACGAAATGCTGGCAAGACGCGCTGGTCTCCTTCATGATATTGGCAAAGCGATTGACCATGAAGTGGAAGGAAGCCATGTGGAAATCGGGGTGGAATTAGCGACAAAATATAAAGAACACCCAGTTGTAATTAACAGCATTGCTTCCCATCACGGAGATACGGAGCCGACTTCCGTCATTGCGGTGCTTGTCGCGGCGGCAGATGCCCTTTCGGCGGCAAGACCGGGAGCGCGTAGTGAAACGCTGGAAAACTACATTCGCCGTCTTGAAAAATTGGAAGAAATCGCTGAATCGTACGAAGGTGTGGAAAAATCATATGCGATCCAAGCGGGACGGGAAGTGCGCATTATGGTGAAACCAGATGCGATCGATGATTTAGAAGCCCATCGATTGGCGCGGGACATCCGCAAACGGATCGAGGAAGAGCTTGATTATCCAGGGCATATCAAAATTACCGTTATTCGTGAAACGAGAGCGGTTGAATACGCAAAATAAAGTGGCGGTATCGCCACTTTATTTTTTTTATATTTTATGCCAAACTGGAACTAGCTAGATTTCAACTTAGAAAGGGATATATAATGAGATTATTATTTATTGGCGATGTTGTCGGATCGCCAGGAAGAAAAATGGTAGAGCAATATTTGCCAAAATTAAAGGAAAAACATAAGCCAAACGTGATCGTTATGAATGGGGAAAATGCGGCAGGGGGAAAAGGCATTACGGAAAAAATTTATCGCACGTTTCTGGAGCAAGGCGTCCATGTCGTGACACTTGGCAATCATGCATGGGATCAACGCGATATTTTTGAATTTATCGATGACGCCAAGGCGCTGATACGGCCAGCCAATTTGCCCGAAGGAGTGCCGGGAAAAGGAATCGTATATGTGCAAGTTGAAAATATGGAAGTAGCCATTATTAACTTGCAAGGAAGAGTCTTTTTGCCGCCTATCGACTGTCCGTTTAAAAAAGCGGACGAGCTTATTGAGGAAGCTGCTCGGCGCACGCCGATGATTTTTGTCGATTTTCATGCGGAGGCGACAAGTGAAAAGCAGGCAATGGGATGGTATTTGGACGGGCGGGTGTCCGCGGTTGTCGGCACGCATACGCACGTGCAAACAGCAGATGCCCGCATTTTGCCAAAAGGGACGGCATATATTACGGATGTCGGGATGACTGGTCCATATGACGGAATTTTAGGAGTGGATCGTGAGGCGGTGTTGCGGAAATTTTTAACGGCATTGCCTGTCCGCTTTGAAGTGAAAGAGGGAAGAAGCCAATTAAACGCTGTGCTCATTGATATTGACGAGAAAACGGGACGGGCGCATAAAATTGAACGGATTTGCATCAATGATGACCATCCTTATTTTGAATAGTCCGCGTTTTAGGAATTTTTAAAAATATTTGCGATCATAGCAGGAATACTTGCCAAAACAGTGAATATAGTAACAGTAGAACTATTTTTGCGATGAATTTTTGAGGAAATGAGGGAGGAACTAGAAATGGAAATATTAAAAGTTTCAGCAAAGTCGAATCCTAACTCTGTAGCTGGTGCACTTGCCGGGGTATTGCGTGAACGCGGGGCAGCCGAAATTCAAGCGATCGGTGCAGGTGCATTAAACCAAGCCGTTAAGGCAGTAGCCATCGCACGAGGGTTTGTGGCACCGAGCGGCATGGACCTTATTTGCATTCCTGCGTTTACCGATATTATCATTGATGGGGAAGAGCGGACGGCGATTAAATTAATCGTAGAGCCTCGTTAACCGTTAACATTTATGATAGGAATATAACCTGCTTGAGCCTGAATAAAGGGCAAGCAGGTTATTTTTACTTTAGGGAGGGAGTTTGATGATTTTCGATGCCCATTGTGATGCTTTAATGAAATTATGGATGGACCGGTCTTTGTCATTTCAAAACGGCCAGCATCTTCATGTCACGTTTCCGGCGCTTGCCGAGGCGAAAGTGAAAGTTCAATGTTTTGCCATTTATATTCCGGAAAACGTTCCGGAAGAAGCGCGCTTTACGGTTGCGCTCGAAATGATAGATATCTTTTTTGAGCGAATCATTAACCGATTTCCGTTGATAAAGTTCATCCGTTCCAAACGGGATATTGACGCATTGGAAGAAAATGAAATTGGCGCGATGTTGACGCTCGAAGGTTGTGATGCGATCGGGACAAGCCTTGTGAAGTTAAAAACGTTGCTTCGCCTTGGCGTCTCGTCTGTCGGGCTAACGTGGAATTGGGCAAACGCCGTAGCGGATGGGGCTTGGGAACAGCGTGGGGCCGGATTAACGGAATTCGGAAGGCAAGTGGTGCGACATCTTAATAAAGCGAAACGTTGGGTCGATGTTTCCCATTTATCGGAAAAAGCATTTTGGGACGTGTTAGAAATCGCGCAATTTCCGATTGCTTCCCACTCTAATACATATCGTTTCTGCCCGCATCCTCGCAATTTGCGCGACGAGCAAATTCACGCATTGATAGAGAAAAACGGGATGATCGGAATAACATTTGTTCCGTATTTTTTGACGAAAGAGAGTGAAAAAGCGATGATTTCGGACGTTCTCCGCCATTTAGAGCACGTTTGTTCGCTCGGAGGCGCGAGAAACGTCGGGTTTGGCTCCGATTTTGACGGGATGGAAGAAACGGCAAAAGGGCTTGAAAATGCAAGATGTTACGCAAATTTAGTGAACGAGCTGCAAAAGCATTATTCGGAAAAAGAAGTGGAACGATTTTTATTCCGCAATTTTTACGATCATTTGCCGCAATGATGCAAAAAATGAAAGCATTCGTGACGGCTGCGATAAGCGCAGCTGCTTTTTTGGCTTGAGCAAAAAGGTTGGATACAATATTTTTATATGCTAAAATTTTTGCAAAAATCATTGTCTCAAAATCTAGTGATTTTATCGGAAAAATGCTACACTTATAATTGTAATTTTTGACCGAACTTAAAGGGGTGTAAGTAATGATTCATCAGCTTTCATGGAAAGTTGGGGGGCAGCAGGGAGAAGGAATTGAAAGTACCGGTGAAATCTTCTCCATTGCGCTAAACCGTCTTGGTTATTATTTATATGGATATCGCCATTTTTCTTCGCGGATCAAAGGGGGGCACACGAACAACAAAATTCGCGTAAGCACGACGCCAGTCCGTTCGATTGCCGATGATCTTGATATATTGGTGGCATTTGACCAGGAATCGATTGATTTTAATTTTCATGAACTGCGCGATGGCGGGATCGTGATCGCTGATGCGAAATTTCATCCAACGATTCCGGAAGGTCGAAATGTAACGTTGTATGCCGTTCCATTTACGGAGATCGCGACAAATTTAGGCACATCGCTCATGAAAAACATGGTCGCCGTCGGTGCCTCAAGCGCAGTTCTTGGCATTGATATTAGCGCCTATCAAGAAGTGGTTCAAGAAATTTTTGGAAGAAAAGGCCAGCAAGTAGTGGAAAAAAATATGGAAGCGATTCGCGCTGGCGCGCAATATATGAAAGAGCAGCTCGGTGATCGCGTGCAAACGATGAAGCTAGCAAAAGCGGATGGCAAAAAGCGGATGTTTATGATCGGCAACGACGCGCTTGCCTTAGGGGCGCTTGCCGGCGGGGCGCGTTTTATGGCGGCATATCCGATTACTCCGGCTTCGGAAATTATGGAATATTTGATTAAAAAACTTCCAGAACTCGGAGGTGCCGTTATTCAAACGGAAGATGAAATAGCCGCATGTACGATGGCGATTGGCGCTAACTATGCCGGGGTGCGGGCGTTCACGGCCTCCGCGGGTCCTGGTCTTTCCCTTATGGCGGAATCCATCGGACTTGCCGGAATGACGGAAACACCGCTTGTCATCGTGGATACACAGCGCGGCGGTCCAAGTACAGGTTTGCCGACAAAACAAGAGCAATCGGACTTGATGGCTATGATTTACGGCACGCATGGCGAGATTCCAAAAATCGTGATAGCGCCAAGCACGGTGCAAGAAGCGTTTTACGATATGGCGGAAGCGTTCAATCTTGCGGAAGAATATCAATGTCCGGTCATCGTGCTGTCTGATTTGCAGCTTTCCCTTGGCAAACAGACGGTCGAACCGCTAGAGTACGATAAAATCGAAATCCGCCGCGGCAAATTAGTAACAGAAGAACTTCCGCCGCTTGAGAAAAAAGGGAATTTTAAACGTTACGAAGTGACGGAAGATGGCATTTCTCCGCGCGTGCTCCCGGGGACGCCAAACGGCATCCACCATGTGACGGGAGTGGAGCATGCGGAGACAGGAACGCCGTCTGAAGCCGCAGCGAACCGAAAAGCGCAGATGGATAAACGGCTGCGCAAATTAAAACATATTCAATTCAACACGCCAGTCCATAAAAATGTTAAACACGATGAAGCGGATTTGCTGATTGTTGGTTTTATTTCTACGCGCGGTGCGATCGAAGAAGCGATCGAGCGTCTTGAACAGGATGGCGTGAAAGTCAATCATGCGCACATCCGCCTGCTTCATCCGTTCCCAACGGAAGAAGTGCTTCCGCTTGTCAAAGCGGCGAAAAAAGTCGTCGTCGTTGAGCAAAATGCCACAGGACAACTTGCGAACATTCTTAAAATGAATGTCGGGCATGCTGAAAAAATTGCTAATGTCTTGAAATATGACGGCAACCCGTTTTTGCCGAACGAAGTTTATACAAAATGCAAGGAGTTGTTATAAAACATGGCGACGTTTAAAGACTTTCGCAATGATGTGAAACCAAATTGGTGTCCGGGTTGCGGCGATTTCTCCGTTCAGGCTGCCATTCAGCGCGCTGCGGCGAACATCGGGCTTGAGCCGCACCAATTGGCAGTTATTTCTGGCATCGGCTGCTCGGGCCGCATTTCCGGATATATCCATTCCTATGGATTTCACGGCACTCACGGCCGGGCGCTGCCGCTTGCTCAAGGCGTGAAAATGGCGAACCGTGACTTAACGGTCATTGCCGCCGGCGGCGACGGTGACGGGTTTGCGATCGGCATGGGGCACACGGTTCATGCGATTCGCCGCAACATCGATATTACGTACATTGTGATGGACAACCAAATTTACGGTTTGACAAAGGGGCAAACATCGCCGCGAAGCGATGTCGGTTTTAAAACGAAGAGCACCCCGCAAGGATCGGTCGAACCGGCCCTTTCGATTATGGAAATCGCCCTAAGCGCCGGCGCTACGTTCGTAGCGCAAAGCTTTTCGAGCGATTTAAAAGAATTGACGAGCTTAATTGAAGAAGGGATAAAGCATAAAGGTTTTTCGCTGATCAACGTATTCAGTCCGTGTGTTACATATAATAAGGTCAACACATATGACTGGTTTAAAGAAAATCTTGTGAAAGTCAGCGAGATTGAAGGATATGATCCGTCTGACCGCGCCATGGCGATGCAAACGGTGATGAAATATAAAGGATTAGTGACGGGGCTTATTTACCAAAACAAAGAACAAAAATCGTATCAAGAATTGCTTCACGGTTACAGCGAAACACCGCTGACGGAAGCAGACCTTCGCTTAAGCAAAGAAAAATTTGCAGAATTAGTTTCTGAATTTATGTGATTTGGGAATGATTCACTCCTAATTAGGCATTGCCTAGTTGGGAGTGATTTTGTTATGGCAGCATGTCCCGTATCAAATCGGAATAAGAAAAGTATTGTTTATATGCTATGAATATGTATATGTTGTGAAGAAAACATTTTTTCTTGTGCCAAGGCCGATTATTTTTTGATTCTTGCGCTAATTTGGGGTGTAACTACATGGAGCGCAGGCGATGCATCTGCCTATCAGCCGTGATTCATTGTTAACGATAATGCATTTAATTTCAACTTAATTGTTTACTTTATGTCATTTAAAAAGGAGTAATCCAATTCTCTCCAGTTGGCTGGGCGAGTGTAGTGCTGTAATGCACGGGTAACAACTTCCTCTAGGGTATGCGAATGATTGACAGCGACAAATATTGCTTCGAAGTATCTAGAAAAAGGCATTTTTCTACCTAACTTTCCGTTCCTTATTGGATAATTAATATCTTCTTGCAGGACGATCCATTTTATACAATGTGCTAAATCAGTGAAAGAGTAATTCCAATAATTACCATTCCTGTTATATGTTTTTCCTAATCTTCGATGGATATTTTCTGTTAGATTGATTACTTCCATATTGATAGTGTTTTCATAAGGATATTCAAGTAATTTTGTGTTTCTGAAAGGATCTAAATCATTGTCTAATGATAAATTATGTAAAAAAATTCTTAAATCATTATATAGTGAATTATCTTTCTGAACTTTGTTATATAAATCAACTATTATGTTAACGTGAGACGGAGGCGTGTCTATATTTAGATTTTCTTTCACAATATTTACTCTAAAATCATATTTAGTGACTTTATTGTTTTTGATTTCTGCTTTATAACCTGGGAAAGTGATATCTATAGATGATCTGCCGTTCACATCTTGAAACGAGAGGACGCTATATCTTTCTTGCTTCTTCTGATTGTAAAGACTAATATAATCCGACTTTTCAAATTTGTTTAGCAGATGGTTTTTCATTTGCGAATAACTATAGCTTTTTACAGTCAACAAACATCTCTCCCTATACTATATCTGGATAATCCTTAGAAGAACGAAGTAAATGTATCATAAACTCCTTTTTGAAAAGTAATTCAAGCAGCTGTCCGACTCTCCCTTTGTTAATGATATCGATGTGCTGTTTTTCAAATAATTTTGAGAAAGGAACATCTGAACAGTTCAAAGAGTTAAGTTTTTCTAATGCTTCTATTAATTTTATTTTTATCCTCCGTTCAAAATTCTTGGTGGAAAGACGGCATACAAAATGAAGCTAAAAATGATATAATAAAAAACCGAGTCATTTCGACGAAAAGGGCATCTGTATTACAATATTATAATATGGTTAGACTCCTTATTACTAGCGCGAACGGATAAAAATCTAAGGTGGAGGTTACCTAATATGAGTACTATTTTAAATAAAAAAGCTAAACCTTTTTTAAAATGGGCTGGTGGAAAAACTCAGCTGCTGGAAACATTTGAACTTTATTATCCTAAAGCCATATATGAAGGAAAGGTTAAACGATATATAGAGCCTTTTGTCGGAAGTGGGGCAGTACTTTTTGAAATCGGACAAACATTTGATTTTGAAGATATCTATATTTGGGATATTAATCCAGAGCTGATTTTGGTATACGAAGTTATAAAAAATAATGTTGATGATTTAATTGAGAAACTTAAAGAAAAAGAAGACCAATATCTCGCCCTTGAGAGCGAAGGACGAAAAGCTTATTACTATAAGATAAGAGATGAATTCAATAATGCATTAAATGGCTTTGATTTTTATCGTTACCATAAGGGGAAAATTGAAAGGGCAAGCCAAATGATATTTTTAAATAGGACTTGTTTCAACGGTTTATTTAGGGTAAATAAGTCAGGGTATTTTAATGTACCAATGGGAGATTATAAAAAACCAACTATATGTGATGAAGAAAATTTACGTGCAGTAAGTCAATTTCTTCAAAGAGTGAATATCAATTTAGGCGATTATAAAGAAAGCAGGGATTATGTAAACGATGAAACATTCGTTTACTTTGACCCGCCTTATCGCCCTTTAAACCAAACATCTAACTTTACTTCGTATAGTAAGTATGATTTTACTGATGAAAACCAAAAAGAACTAGCCCGTTATTTTGCAGAATTGGATGCAAAAGGCGCTTTCCTAATGCTTAGTAACTCTGATCCAAAAAATACAAACGAACAAGACCATTTTTTCGATGAGTTATATGCCCCGTTCAACATTTATCGGATAAGTGCAAAAAGAATGATAAATTCAAAAGCGAGCAAAAGAGGGGCTATAAATGAAATTCTTGTAACTAACTACAAAGATTAAAAAATTATGTTAAACCAACCTGTGTTAAACAGGTTGGTTTGAATTTAATGCAAGGGGCGGTACTTATGAAAAATTTATTTGCAGGGCTAAAAGATGAAGAAATTTTTTACTATCAAGATAATCTCCTCCTTATTAATGGCAATTGTATTGATTGGTTAAATAGATTGGAAAAAAATAGTGTTGATATGATTTTTGCGGATCCCCCTTATTTTTTATCAAGTGGCGGTATTACTTGCCATTCTGGAAAAATGGTGTCGGTAGACAAGGGAGAATGGGACAAGCCATCTACCTTAAATGAAATACATTCATTCAATAAAGAATGGTTATATGCTTGTAAAAGAGTCTTAAAGGATGGCGGGACAATTTGGATTTCGGGAACTTTACACAACATATATTCTATTGGTTTTGCCTTGAATGAGCTTGAATATAAAATTTTAAATAATATTACTTGGTATAAAAAGAATGCCTCGCCAAATTTAAGTTGTCGGTATTTTACTCATTCGACCGAAACAATTTTATGGGCTAGAAAGGGGAAAAAGACATCCCATTATTTTAACTATAACTTAATGAAAGAAATGAATGGTGGGAAGCAAATGAGGGATGTTTGGGAAATACCGACAACTAAAAAAAGTGAGAAAGCACATGGAAGACATCCGACACAAAAGCCTATAGAGCTTTTAGAAAGAATAATTCTCGCATCGACAAAAATAAATGATATCGTTCTGGACCCATTCAATGGGAGCGGTACAACTGGAGTTGTTGCGAAAAAACTCAATCGCAGATATATTGGAATAGATATAGAAAAAGAATACCTAGAGTTGACAATAAAACGTCTTGAGGCTACAGAAAATGAGTTAGAGCTATACTAAGAGGGAATTAGAAATCTATCCCCCTTCTTTTAAGACATTATTCCGCCTCCGCCTCCTGCATCTGTTTTCCCGCTTTCCCATCCAGTTTGCCCGTAAATTGAAATAGATCTAGGAGGTTTTAAATTTCTTTTATCTGGTGGGCATACTTGATTCAAAACACATTCTTCACATTTTCGCTTGTTTAGTTTGCAATATTTTTTCCCTATTGATTTGTAAATTAGGTAATCCATTGAAGCAGGTGTTTTAGGGCAATGATTGTTCGGTATTTTCTTCCACTCTTCCCAAACAGTCCTCCAGCCTTCTTGCGTTTTATAGTCAACAAGCCCATATTGATAACAATAAACGTCAAGGTAACTTGCTAACAAAGGGAAATCTAACTCAAGAAGCCCTGTTCTTAATGCAACTCTAATTGTATTAGTATCACTAGCAACGTTTAGTTTTTCTATGCCAATATCAGTATCCCAAATATTCCAATCTAGCATATCCCTGATAAACATATCAGCTTTTTTTCTGCTAAAACCAATATCACGTTCATCTGATATTAATTTTCTGACTAACTCTAAATCATTGTTGCATATTTCCAATAAATTATATGCTTGTCCATTACACGTTTCTAATAGGAATTTCGAAGCCTCTAACATCCATTTTATTCGTTTATCACCCTGAGAACCAGTAGCACCTAAATATTCAAGAAATTCCAGTATAATATTTGGGGATTCAACTATTTTTTCAGGTTCAAACCACTCTGGTTTTTCGAGATATTTCTGAAAAGGATTTCTGCCGTCTTTATAAATGTTAATTTTAAAATCTTGAATTGCTGTATAAAACCGGACGTTAGCTATATTCTCCTTTGAAAGCCCCTTGGTGTTAGTAATCTTAGTATTCAGTTCCAACTGAGGGAAAGACGAGGGGGAGGAAAATATCTGCTCAAAAATCTCTGCTATTTTTCTTGCTTGGTTCCTGTTAATGGAAATGTTTAGGATTTCTTGGTGTTTTTCCTTCCAATATTCATGAAAAGGAGATATGTATTCATTATTATTAGATTGATATAAGTATTGATTAATTCTATTCAGAAAGATTTTAGCTACATCAATATCATTTTTATCTATACTGATATTAACGCCTATATCTCTTAACAATTCTTCGAGAAATTGTTTAATCGTCTTCATTTTCAATCCCCCATTGTAATATATTGCATAATACATTTTACTAATCCCTTCAAAAGCTGTCTAATTAATATAATAAAATCGTGTGCGGAAGAAAGCTCCATTCGAATGGCGGGGTTCTGAAACGCATTTACCGTTTTCCGAATAAAGAAATCGCATGGAGAGGTTTCAACAATTTGAATCCAAAGGTCCTGCAAGTGTTCAAAGGAAGTCCAATCGTGGGCAAATGAGCTGGATGTCCTCCTCACCTTTATGGACTGTCCAGACAGGATTCGAAGTGTGATTGATACGACCATGCCATCGAACGAACGATCAAGGGGATTCGGAAACGCCTAAAACCGATGAACAGGTTGAGCGGTTTCGAAGCCGCTGAAAAAATCTTTATCGAGAAGTGGTCAGGACGGAAATGAAGAGGATTTGCCGGGCGCATGAAGCCCTTCAACGAATGCTTACAGAACGTTATCATTAACTAAATACTGTAAATAGGCAAAATAAGGGGATTCTTCCTTTCTGCACCGGAAACTGAATATTGGCGTAGAAGAAACAGCCTCCTTTCTATTCTTAATCCATTCCAGAGATGCCCTATCTATCTTACATGATACAAAATTCTTGACGGTACCCAATTGGCATTCCCTTTTGTTTTTGAAAAGTGTATAATAAATTATTGCGTGTTGGTTTATAATGAATTTTTCTTTTCATTTCATCCATTATTATGAGAAAGGAGTATCAAAATGAACGAAAAACAACGTCTAGAACAAACAGGGCACATTCAAACAATGGATCATCCAACGGACAAAAAATCCGCTTTGGATGCGCTAAAGAAAAAAACGAGCAAAGATTACGAAAAGTATTTTACGAGCGTATTTATTCCGCCAAATCTGAAAGAAGCGAAAAAGCGCGGAAAAGAAGAAGTGAAATATTATAAAGATTTCACGATCCCGGAACAATTCCGCGGCATGGGCAACGGCCGCAAGTTTTATATTCGCACGTACGGCTGCCAAATGAACGAACATGACACAGAAGTCATGGCGGGAATTTTTATGGAGCTTGGATATGAGCCGACTGACCGCCCAGAAGATGCGAATGTCATTTTATTGAATACATGCGCCATCCGCGAGAATGCCGAAAACAAAGTATTTGGCGAGATCGGCCACTTAAAGCAGCTGAAGCAAGACAATCCGGATTTGCTTCTTGGGGTATGCGGCTGTATGTCGCAAGAAGAATCGGTCGTCAATAAAATTTTAAAACAATATCAATATGTTGATATGATTTTCGGTACACATAACATCCATCGCCTGCCACACATTTTGCATGAAGCATATATGTCCAAAGAAATGGTTGTCGAAGTATGGTCGAAAGAAGGCGATGTCATCGAAAATCTTCCGAAAGCGCGCAAAGGCAACATCAAGGCATGGGTCAACATTATGTATGGCTGCGACAAATTTTGCACGTATTGCATTGTTCCGTATACGCGCGGAAAAGAACGGAGCCGCCGTCCGGAAGACATCATCCAAGAAGTGCGCCATCTTGCCGCCCAAGGATATAAAGAAGTGACGCTTCTCGGCCAAAACGTCAATGCTTACGGAAAAGATTTCACGGATATGAAGTACGGCCTTGGCGATTTGATGGACGAACTTCGAAAAATTGATATTGCGCGCATCCGTTTTACGACAAGCCATCCGCGCGATTTTGACGACCGTTTAATCGAAGTGCTCGCCAAACGCGGCAATTTAGTGGAACATATTCATTTGCCGGTGCAATCGGGCAGCACGGAAATATTGAAATTGATGGGCCGCAAATATACGCGCGAGGAATATTTAGAGCTTGTCCGCAAAATTAAAGCGGCGATTCCTGACGTTGCCTTGACGACGGACATTATTGTCGGATTCCCGAACGAAACGGAAGAACAATTTGAAGAGACGCTGTCGTTATACCGCGAGGTCGAATTTGATTCTGCGTATACGTTTATTTATTCGCCGCGTGAAGGCACGCCAGCAGCGAAAATGGTGGACAATGTGCCGATGGAAGTGAAAAAAGAACGGTTGCACCGGCTGAACGCGCTTGTCAATGAAATTTCGGCAAGAAAAATGAAGGAATATGAAGGGAAAGTTGTCGAAGTATTAGTAGAGGGAGAAAGCAAAAACAACCCGGATGTCCTTGCTGGATACACCCGGAAAAACAAACTTGTCAACTTTATCGGTCCGAAGTCGGCGATTGGCAAACTGGTGAAAGTGCGGATTACCGAGGCGAAAACGTGGACATTAAACGGGGAAATGGTAGAAGAAGTGATCGAGGTGAGATAAGATGGCAAAATATACGCGTGATGAAGTTTTAGCGCAGGCGAAAGAACTGGCAAAAATGATTGCGGAGACGGAAGAAGTCGATTTTTTTAAACGCGCGGAAGAAAAAATACACCAAAATGAAAAAGTGCGCACGATGATCGAGCAAATCAAATCGCTGCAAAAACAGGCGGTAAATTTAAAACATTACGGGAAATACGAAGCGCTGAAAAAAGTAGAAGCACAAATTGACGACATTTATGAAGAGCTTTCGCAAATTCCGATTGTCAACGAATTCCAACAGTCACAAATGGAAGTGAATGATCTTCTCCAACTTGTTGCTTCTACCATTTCCAATACAGTGACCGATGAGATTATCGCATCAACAGGCGGCGACGTATTGCGCGGCGAGACGGGCGCGCAAATACGCTACCGCAGAAACGGCGGCTGCCATTAAAAAAAGAGAAAAGAAAAAGAGACGTCCTTTGTTGAGAAAGGGCGTCTTTTTTTATGGTCGAAAAAGTTGGCACATCATACGAAACCCCTGCATACAATGAACTATAAGGGAATGATTCATCAGTTTATGTGCACATTGGTTGAAATCACGCATAGGATGAAATGAAGATTCATTTGAGGAGGGTTTGACGTATGTCTGAATACAGAGAGATTATTACAAAAGCGGTTGTCGGGAAGGGCCGTAGATTTACGCAATCAACGCATACCGTTACATCCCCAAATCGGCCGTCGAGCATTTTAGGATGCTGGATTATTAACCATCGCTACGATGCGAAAAAACGCGACAAAGCAGTAGAAATCCATGGACACTATGACATTAACGTTTGGTATTCATACAACAACAATACAAAGACGGAAGTTGTCACAGAGACAGTGTCATATACGGATGTCGTTAAATTAAAATACCGCGATGATGATGACATTATTCACGATGATACAGATATTATCGTCCGCGTCATCCAGCAGCCGAATTGCTTGGAATGCACCATTTCGCCAAACGGAAATAAAATCGTTGTTGATGTTGAACGGGAATTTGTCGCCGAAGTCATTGGTGAAACGAAATTGTACGTGGCGATCGACCCAGAAGGCCGCAGCAGCGACGATGAATTCGAATATGACGAACTTGATGAAGAATTGGAAGATTTAAGCCCAGATTTGCTTCTTGATGATGAAGAGTAAAAACTAGGAAGGAAACCTTCCTAGTTTTTTTGTGTTAGGAATATATGGAATTTGCAGCACATCTTGATGGAAGCTTTCTTCTTTTCTTTTTCCATATGTATCATATTTATGATCCAAGTCCTGATCATTTTGTTAAATTCCGCTCCCGGTCCAGTGGATTAAGGTTTTGGGAATATCAAATAGCTTTTATTGTTTTTTAATAATACCGGACTGAGTCGCACTTAATTTTTATTTATAGTTTTAATATTAATAAAATTTAAAAAATAAAAAATTTTCTGTAGACATATATTTTTATATATGTTATTCTATTTAACAATAAACGATGCTAATGATGAATTGATAGAATAAAAAGCCATACAAATTAAATTTACTTGTTTTTCGTAAAAACAAGAGATGGAAGAGGCAAAGGAGCTGTTGATGAAACATGTTTTGCTGTTCTCAAGTTGTTTAAGTCACTGAAGCAACATCTTTTCGCGCATTGAACTGCCTCACTCTAACATCAGACAGAACAATTTCTTTCTGCTATTCCACTGAACGAAGCAACGGTTCTTCCCGCTGATTTTTATCTTCCCAATGCATTCGCGATTTTTATTTTGTTGTTTTTGTATGTTTATTTATTCCAAAATATATATTTTTTACTTGTTTATGTTTCTATCCTTGATTGTTCGCTGCATTTAAAATTACTATTCTCGCAGGAAAAATGGTAACTTCTATCATCCCTTTTGCCTATATCCGCCCATTAAAGGAGGTGATGGCGTTAAGTTAAGGGGAAGGAACATCAATTTGGCGGTGCCGATTTGATGACGGAAGCGTAGAGTAGAGGAGGCATGAAAAGAGGATAACGTCCCCAATCCCATCTTATATTCCCGTTTGGGATTAGGCTTCTAGCCTGCTTTTCAGATCTATCGTTTATAACCATTCTTAAAATATTGCAATCACATGTAGGAAGGGGAGAAAAAATGAAAACAGCAGTAAAAAGAAAGGCGCAAATTCTTGCGATTGACGCCGGAGGAACGATGACAGACACGTTTATCATCGATGAAAACGGAGAGTTTGTCGTCGGAAAGGCGCAATCGACACCGGAAGATGAATCGATCGGTCTCTTAAATTCTGCAAAGGATGCGTTTGCTTACTGGGACACAACAGTGGAAGAACAATTTCCAAAATTGCTTGCTGGAGTTTATTCAGGAACAGCGATGCTGAACCGGCTTGTATCAAGGAAGGGGCGCCGGGTCGGATTGATCGTTAACAAGGGGATGGAAGATTTTCACCGGATGGGCCGGGCGATCCAGGCATATCTTGGTTATTCTTATTCAGATCGTTTGCATTTAAACACTCACCGTTATGACCCACCTCTTGTGCCAAGGGAGTTAACAAGAGGTGTAACAGAAAGAGTGGATTTGTTTGGAAACGTTGTCATTCCGCTTTATGAGCATGAAGTAGAACCGGCAGTAAGGGAACTTCTGGAACTTGATGTGGAAGCTATTGTCATTAGTTTGCTTCATTCTTACAAGTATCCTGACCATGAACGGAGAGTGCGAGATATAGCCAAAGAGGTCATGAAGAAAGTTGGAAAAGAGGTTCCTGTGTTTGCCTCCGTTGATTATTATCCAGTCCGAAAGGAATCGCACCGGACGAATACAACGATCATTGAGGCGTATGCGGCCGATCCTTCACGCGAAACATTGACCAAAATTAACAATATGTTAAAGTCGCATGGTGCCAATTTTGATTTGCGCGTGATGGCAAGCCATGGCGGAACGATTAGCACGCGGGCAAACGAGTTGGCAAGAACGCTTGTTTCTGGTCCGATCGGCGGCGTCATTGGCGCGAAATATCTCGGGGAACAGCTTGGCATCCGCAATATCGCTTGCTCGGATATTGGAGGAACAAGCTTTGATATGGCGCTCATCACCCAAGGGGACTTAAGCATCAACACAAGTCCAGATATGGCCCGCCTTGTGCTTTCACTGCCGCTTGTCTCTATGGATACCGTTGGTGCAGGAGCCGGAAGCTATGTGCGGATCGATCCTAACTTTAAATCGTTAACACTTGGTCCGGACAGTGCTGGATCGAGAGTCGGTGTCTGCTATCCAGAAGGCGGTGTTGATACGGTAACGGTCACAGATTGCCATGTTGTTCTTGGATTGATCAATCCGGATAATTTTCTGGGCGGGGAAGTCAAGCTCTATCCAGAGCGTGCGTACGAAGCGATTAAAAAACAGATCGCCGATCCGCTCGGATTATCCGTCGAAGACGCGGCATACGGCGTCATCGACTTGCTTGAATCACAGCTTCGCAACTACCTTGAATCCATGATTTTAGGAAAAGGGTACTCACCGTCCCAATATGTATGTTTTTCGTACGGAGGTGGCGGTCCGTTACATACCGCCGGTTATACGAAAGGGCTTGGTTTTGAAGATGTGTTAGTGCCGGCATGGGCAGCAGGATTTTCTGCGTTCGGCTGCGGTGCGGCGGATTTCGAATACCGTTATGATAAAACGCTCGATATTAACGTCAATGACGGTGCCAGCGATGATGAAAAACGAAAAGCGGGAAAAGAACTGCAGGCCGCGTGGGACGAGCTTAAGGAAAAAGTCGCAGCGGAGTTCGAAAAAAGCCAATTCAGCAGGGAAGACGTTGATTTCCGGCTTTATTTCCGCATGCAGTACCAAGGGCAATTAAACGACTTGGAAATTGAAGCGCCAATCAAAGAATTTAAAAATATTGGGCACTGGAATGAACTTGTCAATGCGTTCGAAGACACGTATACAAGAGTTTACGCCAAAGCAGCGAAATCGCCAGAGCTCGGCTACAGCATCACAGGCGCCATTGTTCGGGGAATCGTTGAAGTGCCGAAGCCAAAAATCCCAGTAGAACCGTTTGCGGGTGAAACGCCATCGAAAGAAGCGTATCTCGGCAAGCGTAACGTGTACTGGAAAGGCAAATGGATCGAAGCGGATATTTGGGAAATGGAAAAACTGAAACCAGGCAACAAAATTAAAGCGTTTTCGATTATTGAATCTCCGGCAACCACATTTGTTATTCCGCCAGGATTTGAAACATATCTTGACCAGCATCGCATTTTCCATTTGCGAGAAATTTAACAGGGGGTTGAGTTGAAGATGGCGATGAACATAAGAGAGGAGAAAAAACACAAAACGATCGGCTGGAATGGAAAAACGCTGAAAGAAATGCGGGAGGAAATCGACCGGCTTAGCCAGCTGACGGGACATTACGCGGGATTAAAAGAACTGCCGCTGAAAGAAAGCGACCCGATCCGTTATGAAAAAATCTTTTCGAAGCTACGCGGCGGCGTGGTACATGCGCGGGAAACGGCGAAAAGAGTTGCCGCATCGCCGATTGTAGAGCAAGAAGGTGAATTATGTTTCACGCTTTACACACCTGAAGGCGATTCTATCGTTACTTCCACCGGTATCATCATTCACGTCGGTACGATGGGGGCTGCCATCAAATTCATGATTAAAAATGATTATGAAGAGAACCCTGGCATCGAGGACGGCGACATTTTCTGCAACAATGACTGCCAGATCGGTAACGTCCATCCGTGCGACGTTCATACGATCGTGCCGATTTTCTACGAAGGTGAACTGATCGGCTGGGTTGGCGGCGTTACTCATGTTATCGATGTTGGTGCAACAGCGCCTGGAAGCATGACGGTTGGTCCGGTCACTCGTTACGATGACGGTTATCAAGTGGCCTGCCGCAAAATTGGAAAAAACGATACACTGCTTAAAGACTGGTTAATTGAGAGCCAACGTTCGGTCCGTACGACAAAGTACTGGCTGCTTGATGAACGGACCCGAATCGCCGGATGTCATATGATCCGCGATCTTGTTCTTGATATTGTTAAAGAAGAAGGAATCGATACGTACAAACAGTTTATTCGCGAAGTGATCGAAGAAGGGCGCCGCGGCTTTATCAACCAAGTAAAAACGCTGCTTATTCCGGGCAGATACCGTCAAGTTTCCTTTGTTGACGTACCGTACAAAAATCTGGATGTCCCTCCTTATGCCCGTGTGGACACGATTATGCATGCGCCAACGGAGATAATCGTTCACAAAGACGGCAAGTTTGAAATCGATTTTGAAGGTGTCAACCGATGGGGATGGCATAGTTATAACGCAACGCCGGTCTCAATTACGAGCGGGATCTGGGTTATGATGTCGCAAACGCTGATCCCAAACGACCGGGTCAATGACGGAGCATATTATGCGAGCAAGTTTGACTTGCCGTACGGTTCATGGTTAAACCCAGACGATATCCGCACCGCGCACAGCTATGCATGGCATTTCCTTGTATCTGCGTGGAGCCCGTTATGGCGTGGGCTCAGCCGCAATTATTTTGCCCGCGGCTATCTCGAAGAAGTCAATGCAGGGAATGCCAATACCTCCAACTGGCTGCAAGGGGGCGGCTACAACCAGTTCAATGAAAACCATGCTGTCAACAGCTTCGAATCAGCCGCAGAAGGCGTTGGGGCAAGCGCGGTAAGAGACGGGATCAGCCATGCCGCAGCGATTTGGAATCCGGAAGGCGATATGGGCGATATGGAAATCTGGGAGTTGGCAGAACCGCTCATTTATCTTGGAAGAAGCATTAAACCAAATACAGGCGGCCATGGGAAATACCGCGGCGGGAACGGCTATGAAACGTTGAGAATGGTGTATGGGGCAAAAGACTGGACGATGTTTTTCATGGGCAACGGTTACATTTCCAGTGATTGCGGATTGATGGGCGGTTATCCAGCCGCAGCGGGATACCGTTTTGAAGCCCACGGCACGAACTTAAAAGAACGGATTGAAAAGAGGCTGCCGATTCCAACTGGCGGTGATCCTGATCCGGATAACCCGCAATATGAAAAACTGATGGAAGCTAAAGAAATTATCCGTGATAAGCAGGCGATAACGACGGAAACGATTTTTGAAAACTATGATTTATATTTGAACTATTTGCGCGGGGGTCCAGGATTCGGCGATCCGCTAGAGCGGAAACCGAAAATGATTGAAGATGATTTAAACGAAGGCCATATCCTTCCGCGTTTTGCCGAAAGTGTTTATGGAGCAGTTTTCACACAAGATGAAAAAGGGCGATATATCGTTGATGAAGAAGCAACGATGAAGCGCCGCGAGGAAATGAGAAAAGAGCGGCTGAAGCGGGGGGTGCCGACAAAACAATGGATGGAAGAGGAAAGAAAGAAAATTGTCAATAAAGAAGCAGCGATACAAGTGCGTCACATGTATGCGAGCTCATTTGCATTAAGTGAAAAGTTTTATCATGAATTTAAGTCGTTCTGGGATTTGCCGGAGAATTGGAAATTGACAGAAGATGAACTTGACGTCCCAGTCTTTGGCGCAAAAATTAATAAGATAAGATGAGGTGGTGAAAACATGGAAAAGTATGATAAATACGACCGCAAGACAATAGAGGAATTAATCGACGGTACGATAGATTTTTTCAAGTTAAAAGAAATGCTTTCCAATTTTAAAGATGTTGACCGGTTTGACAAATATATTAGCATCCTGCAAGAAAGGGTGCCGTGGGATGATCTGATTTTGCTTCCGGCCGGGCTTCATCTCTACATCGTTCAAAAGCCGGACGGCCGGCGCATCGTAAAATGCGATTGCGGGCATGAATTTTGCGAGGCAAGCGACAACTGGAAGCTTCATGCGCTCATCTATGTCCGTGATACAGAAGAAAAATTGGCGGAATTGTATCCAAAATTGATGGCGCCAGATCCGGAATGGCAGGTGCTGCGTGAATATTATTGCCCTAGTTGTGCCACCCAGCTGGAGGTGGAAGCAGTAACACCTTGGTATCCGGTCATCAAAGATTTCGAGCCTGATATCGATACGTTTTATAAAGAATGGCTGAAACGCCCGCTTCCGCAGGCGAAATGAAAAAACAGACGGCGGTTTTGGACTGCCGTCTGTTTTTATGTGTTTTTCTATAAATCTCCCATCTTTTGAAATACAAATAATGAAAGACGGACATCGGCGCAGCGAGGCTTGCTTTCCGCATTGAACTTTCTCTTTTTCTTTTTTATTATGTTATAATGAAACATGTTGGAACGATCATTTTGTTTTGGTTCGGGATTAGAAGATACATAATGTTTAGTGGATGAAGAAAATCGCGAAGATTTTTAGCAGGATGTTTCAAGGGCGATGGGAAATGACAAGTGATGGTTATTTCGTTAGACAAAGAACGATTCGTTCCTTTTTGGTATGAAGAAAAAAGAAACATAGATTTGTAAAGGTTGGAGGAGAACAATGGCAAAATATACGCCAATGATTCAGCAATATTTAGACATTAAGGCACAATATCCAGATGCCTTTTTATTTTTTCGTCTTGGCGATTTTTACGAAATGTTTTTTGACGATGCAATCAAAGCGGCGCAGGAACTGGAAATTACGTTGACAAGCCGCGATGGCGGCGGCGACGAGCGGGTGCCGATGTGCGGTGTTCCGTATCATTCCGCGCAAGGGTATATTGAACAATTGATTTCGAAAGGATATAAAGTGGCGATTTGCGAGCAAGTCGAAGATCCGAAGACAGCAAAAGGTGTCGTCCGCCGCGAAGTCGTCCAGCTCATAACTCCCGGAACGGTGATGGAAGGGAGAGGGCTTCTGGAAAAAGAAAACAACTATTTGGCGACGGTGACGCTGTTTGCCGATGGCACGTATGGTTTTGCTTATACGGATTTATCAACAGGGGAAAACCGCATCACGATTCTTGCCTCCTTTGAAGATGTAATGAATGAACTGTATGCGATTGGGACAAAAGAAATTGTCCTTGCCAGCGATTTTCCAAGCGACGAACAACAACTACTGAAAGAACGGTATGGGGTGACGATCTCATACGAAGACGGGACGGAAATGCCGGAAGGATTTGCGACGATTGCCGGCGGGCTTGCGCAGGACAAGCTGCAAATCACGTTTGCCCGCCTTCTTCATTACATCATCCGTACGCAAAAACGGCGCCTTGATCATATGCAGCCTGTGCAAGTGTATCAAGTCGACCACTATATGAAAATCGATTTGTATTCGAAGCGAAATCTGGAATTAACCGAGACGATCCGTTCCAAAGGGCGGAAAGGTTCGCTCTTATGGCTGCTTGATGAAACGGTGACAGCGATGGGTGGACGATTGCTGAAGCAATGGCTCGACCGCCCGCTTTTGGACCGCGGACAAATTGAACGGCGCTTGCATATGGTTGAAACATTGATTCATCACTATTTCGAGCGCCAAGAGCTGCGCGAACGCCTCCGTGAAGTGTATGACGTCGAGCGCCTTGCCGGCCGCGTCGCCTACGGAAACGTAAATGCGCGCGATTTAATTCAGCTCAAAAAATCGCTGCAGCAAATTCCGGCGTTAAAAGATATTGTCGCAAAGCTTGCCGATAACCAAGCGCAGCAGCTTGCCGACAAACTTGACCCGTGTTCGGAGCTTGTCGATCTGTTGGAGCGGTCGATTCAAGAAAATCCGCCATTATCTGTTAAAGAAGGCAACATCATTAAAGACGGGTATAATGAGACGCTCGACCGTTTCCGTGATGCAAGCCGCAACGGAAAATCATGGATTGCCCAATTAGAAAGCAAAGAGCGGGAGCTAACCGGAATTAAATCGTTGAAAATCGGGTATAATCGCGTGTTTGGCTATTACATTGAGGTGACAAAACCAAACCTTCATTTATTGCCGAAAGGGCGCTATGAGCGGAAACAGACGCTTGCCAACGCCGAGCGTTTTATTACCCAGGAATTAAAAGAAAAAGAAGCGCTCATTTTAGAAGCGGAAGAAAAAAGCATTGAATTAGAATACGAATTGTTTGTCGACATCCGTGAACGCGTCAAACAATATATTCCGCGTCTGCAATCATTGGCGAAAGCAATCAGCGAGCTTGATGTGTTGCAATCGTTTGCGACTGTCAGCGAAGAACGCCATTATGTGAAACCGCAGTTTTCCGAGCACCGGGAACTTGTCATTCAAGCGGGCCGCCATCCTGTAGTGGAAAAAGTGCTTGGGACGCAAACATATGTACCGAACGATTGTTATATGAATAAAGAGCGGGAACTGTTGCTGATTACAGGGCCGAATATGTCCGGAAAAAGCACGTACATGCGGCAAATTGCCCTAACTGCCATCATGGCGCAAATCGGCTGTTTTGTGCCAGCAGATAAAGCAGTGCTCCCGATTTTTGACCAAGTGTTTACGAGAATCGGCGCTGCGGATGATTTAGTGTCAGGGCAAAGCACGTTTATGGTGGAAATGCTTGAGGCGCGCAACGCGATCGTTCACGCGACGCAAAACAGCCTTATTTTGTTCGATGAAATCGGGCGCGGCACGTCCACGTACGATGGGATGGCGCTGGCGCAGGCGATCATCGAATACATTCATGACCATATTGGCGCAAAAACGTTGTTTAGCACGCATTATCACGAATTAACGGATCTGGAGCAATCGCTGCCGAAGCTGAAGAACGTCCATGTAAGCGCCGTCGAGGAAAACGGAAAAGTCGTGTTTCTTCATAAAATTGAAGAAGGCCCGGCTGACCAAAGCTATGGTATTCATGTCGCCGAACTTGCCGGCCTCCCTTCCTCCCTCATTCGACGCGCTGAGGAAATTTTAGCGGAGCTGGAGCAGCAAGAAGAGCAGCGAAAAGAAGAACAAGAAGAACCGGGCGGCGAAAATGAAGCGGTCTTCGAACAACTTAGCATGTTCGCCGAAGAAAAGCCTTCTAAAGAAGAAACCCGTCTATCGAAAAAAGAAAAAAAGGCGCTTGAAACGCTGAAGTCCGTCAATTTACTGGAAATGACACCGCTTGAAGCGTTAAATAAATTATACGAAATTCAAAAACTGTTAAAGTAAAGGGGGCATAGCGATGGGAAAAATTCGTAAGCTCGACGACCAGCTGTCCAATAAAATCGCCGCTGGGGAAGTCGTCGAGCGCCCTGCCTCCGTCGTCAAGGAGCTTGTGGAAAACGCGATTGACGCCAATAGCACCATCATTGAAATTGAATTAGAAGAAGCGGGACTAATGAAAATTCGCGTCATCGATAATGGGGATGGAATGGAAGAAGATGATTGCCTGATCGCATTTGAACGGCATGCGACAAGCAAAATCAAGGACGAGCACGATTTGTTCCGCATCCGTACGCTTGGCTTTCGCGGCGAGGCGCTGCCGAGCATCGCCTCCGTCTCGGAAGTCGAAATGAAAACAGGCACCGGAGACGGCCCGGGAACGCAGGTTGTCTTCAAAGGCGGCAAACTCGTCAAGCGTGAACGGACAACAAGCCGCAAAGGGACGGATATTACCGTATCCAACTTGTTTTTTAACACCCCGGCGCGCTTAAAGTATATGAAAACGATTCATACGGAGCTTGGACATATCACCGATGTCGTCAATCGCCTTGCCATGGCGCATCCCGACATTTCGTTTCGCTTGCGCCATCACGGGAAGCAGCTGCTTTATACAAGCGGAAACGGCGATGTGCGTCAGGTGCTTGCCGCAATTTACGGCATGGATGTCGCAAAAAAAATGGTTCCGATTCAAGCAGAATCACTCGATTTCACCGTTCACGGCTTCATCTCGCTTCCGGAAGTGACGCGCGCGTCGCGAAACTATATTTCCACCATTGTCAACGGGCGATATGTGCGCAACATTCCGCTCATGAAAGCGATCGAAGCGGGATATCATACGCTTTTGCCGATCGGCCGCTATCCGATTGTATTTTTATCGGTGGCGATGGATCCGATTTTAGTCGATGTCAACGTCCATCCGGCGAAATTGGAAGTACGCTTCAGCAAAGAAGCCGAATTAAACGATCTCGTCACCAAAGCCGTCCGTCAGGCGCTTCAAGCACAGACGCTTATTCCTGAAGTGACCATCAAACCGAAAGAAACGCCAAAACCAAAAGCGGAACAGGCAACTTGGACGTTTGAACATGTCGTAAAAGAGCCAATGGTTTCTCCACTTGTTCGTGTTGAAGAACCGAAGCCGTCAAGCCGGATGGAAGAAGCAAAAGAAGAAGCAAATGAAGAATCCCTTCCGCTGTCGCCGCCAGCGGAAGCACCGCAAAACAGCGCGGCTGATGAACGAGAGCGGATGAGCGGGCAGACGGAATCAGCCGAACAAGAACAAGTGTGCGTAAATAATGACCGGCTTCCACCGCTTTATCCGATCGGGCAAATGCACGGAACGTACATTTTGGCGCAAAACGAGAGAGGGCTTTACATTATTGACCAGCATGCCGCCCAAGAGCGCATTAAGTACGAATATTTCCGCGAAAAAGTCGGGGAAGTGACAAACGAAGTGCAGGAATTGCTCGTTCCGCTTACGTTTCATTATCCGGCAGACGAATATGTGCAGATTGATGCGCATCGTGAGGAATTGGCGAAATGCGGCGTTTTTTTGGAACCGTTCGGCCACAATACATTCATCGTCCGTTCCCACCCATCGTGGTTTCCTAAAGGGGAAGAAGCGGAAATTATTGAAGAAATGATCCAGCAAGTCATCGAGATGAAAAAAGTCGATATTAAGCAGCTCCGTGAAAAAGCGGCGATTTTAATGAGCTGCAAACGTTCGATAAAAGCGAACGAATACTTGCGCGATGACGAAATTTTTGCCCTGTTGGAATCATTGCGCAAAACGACCGATCCATTTACGTGCCCACACGGCCGGCCGATCATCATCCACTTTTCTACCTATGAACTTGAAAAAATGTTTAAGCGCGTGAAATAGCGGTTTTTGCCTAGGTTCTAGGGTAATGCCGGATTCATTGCAAGTATATTGCTGATGGCGGCAGTCCAGGCATCATTGGGAAAAATATTAATTACATTGCGGGAAATGCAATAGTATAGGTTATTTTAAATAAAAAATACATTATCAATCTTGCATGAAAAGGCGCGATGCTTAATCAGGGGCATCGCCCTTTGTCATTAGAATAGTTTCAGTGAGGCTCTACTTGCTTTGGGCAGCATTTTGCTCACAAAAAAGAAGAAGAGACTGAAGGCTTCTTAATCATACAAAATGCCGGCAGGAATTTTGAAAACTATCGCAGAATAAAATAAAAAAAGGATTATGTACTATTTCATCAAAAAACTGGGGGAAATGTTATGTCAGGAGTTAAAGTAGAAAAAGTAGATGATCATGTAGTCATTAGTTGGCTGCTATCAAAAATAGAAATACCTATCTCTTGGATTACGGGAGTAACCCTTGACAACACTTATGGCGGAGAGGAGAAAACAGCGATCAGAATTGGCGCTCCATATGGCAACACTGATAGAGTTGTCATTAAAACGAATTCGAATACGTATATTCTGTTTACAACCAATGGAGTGTCAATAAAAAATAAAATCCGTTCATTTATGAACCATCAACGATCTGCGGATGACCGGCCGGATCATGGCATCGAAAATTTTGCGGAAGGTAGCTGAACGATTCATGTAGACGAGGCTGGAATTATGTTTATCAGTAAACAACGGATGTGGCAATACTGCACTCATCAGCGGCCATACTGAATACTTGGGAGAAATCAGAATTCATGGAGCGTGCAACATTGAAAATATCTATGTTCGTTTCAAAACCATTAAGAAAGACCGAAATAAATCGGTCTTTTTTCGCTTTCTTGTTCCATTACCGCTCCTGTTCGCATGAATTTATTTTTTAGGATTTTCTTACAAATATTGAGTATTCTGTTGGGTGATCAAATCCTAATTTTTTTGCTAACTTTATGGAGGCTAAGTTATTAACATCACAGTCCCATCTTGGAATAAAATTGTTTTTTAAGCAATGATGAATAAATGCTTTAGCAGTAATAAAAGCAAGACCATTCCCTCGATATTCTTTATGGGTTGCAATATCCACTTCAGCGATGGCATCGCCAACAAATATGGATGTGCATTCACTGACAACTCTTTCATTATGTAAAACACAATATCCAAAATCATTTGCCAGAAAATTTGCTACCGATCCCCAGTATTCTTCATAGTAGGAATGATTAAATTCAGTGCTATATTGGATTGTAGTTTCGTCTATTCTTTTTAGAATAAATTCCTTGGGAATTTGCATTGGCTCCAAGGAACATTTATTTGGATGAAAAGCAAATGAGTATCTTTTCATTTGTACTGTTGCATCTTTTAATAATTTATTGATTGTTGCATCCCATTTTGCAGTGGATGAAAATAAAGTAAATCGTGCTCTTTTTTCCTGTGCTTGATGGATATAAAACGCTTGGAATGAATGATTAAAAGCATGATTGGTTTCATCGCCAACAATAAAGTAAATGCCTGACTTTGTTCCGACTAATGCTGATTTGGGGCATTTTGAGTTATCCGCATAAACCACTCCTGTGATCATGCGATTCAAGACAGAATAACAAAATGTTGGGCAAGTCTTTGCATGATTGCTTACTAACCGTAGTACCTTTTTAAACTCACTATCTTTTAATTTTTCCAATTCAACTCACCATCCATGTTGCCAAAAATGGATTCATTTTTTCTTTACTAATATAAAGTGTGCAATTCATTTTTACATGTTTGTTAAATGCAGTAAAGGTTGCCTAATAACCAAAAAATATAAGATATGGCGAATTTAGAAAAATGTTTCAACCGCTTGCCAACATTACTGATGGCAATAAAGAAATGATAAAGTTACTGGCATTGGTATTGCAAAGATTTTTCTTCATTAGGGAAGATTTTATGAGGGAAAATACATGGAACGATTCGTATAATCTCTAAAAACCAGCACAGCCTCGCTTGGAGCCGCCGTCATTTTTCGAGCGGGATTTAGCTGAGAGCGGATTCATGGACAATGTAGCGGTGGCATTCCTAAAATCGGATAGCCATCTACATGACAAGGGAGGATTTTAGTACTGGTTCACGCAAGGTCATTCTATAGAAATCGTGAATTTATTATTTTTTAAACTAGGTGTAAATTGTATTTTGCTTATCGGTAAATTTTCCCCTTCATTCGTACTTCCTGACGATTTTTTCGCGGTTAAATACTCATCAATAGTGTCATATGTAGTCGGGGAGACTTGAAAAGTATATGTAATGCCGGTATATAAATTCAATGTAAACTGTTTTTTGGTGACAATCATCGTTTTATCTTTAGGAACATAGGCAATTTCTTTTGTTTGGTATCCTTTTGCAGCAATATGCACGAAGAACTTAGAATATTTGCCGCCTTTATCTAGTATTTGTATGGTTACAGGTATTTTATTAGGGAGTTGCTGAACCGCATCTTGTTTGGTAGAACAAGCGGCTAGCAATACAATAACGGTCATAGTCAATAAAAGTGTTTTTTTTATTTTCAAAACCTCCTTCCAAAAATTTGGTTGCAGTTAATGTTATAATATAATAAATTTGCGAAAAATTCAATGATAAGGGGATGCGTTGAAAAAGATACTAAGGGGGTTAGTGGAAAAACAAGAGGCAAGCAACCATTTAGGTCGTAATAAAATCCCGGCTTTTTTTATTCGCTTTCATGTTAATGAAAATAGATGACCATTTTTGCATGCTCCTCAAAACGAAATCCGTTTTTTCATTGGCTTGTCCAATTCCGGTGCGGAGTTTTATGCCACACAAAAAAGACCGAAATAAATCGGTCTTTTTTGTGCGTCTTCTTTCACCATGCGCTTGTTGTTCAACAAATAACGGGAAGTGTAATCTTTCCAATTCACATAGGAAAGGGGATTTACCAGAATCCAAATCCTGGTCCAAAACCGCCTCCGAATCCTGGTCCGTAGCCGCCTCCAAAGCCATATCCTCTACCACCAAAACAGCCGCAACCAACAATGATCAATAAGATGAACAGCACGACGATAAACGCCAGGCCACCACCTGCATATCCTCCAGCACTCATTTCCTTCACCTCCATTTATTTGCCTTCAGTTTATAATATAGGACTTTTGATCAATTTGATTGGGCTTAAATAAATTTCCGCGAATGCTGATTAACCGAGCTGCTGAATCTTTTGGCAAGATTGGTTTTATGGTAGGAGTATTTGTTGTTAAAGCGGTACAACAGATTGGATATTTTAAAGTGATGCTGCACGTTTAATGGATGCTTGCCGCTCCCAACACTGTCAAATTTTTGGCTGAAGCAGCCAAATCCTTAACTGGCAGGTATTTGCCGATGATGTTCAGATTGCCTGCGGGGCGGCTTTTGTGATGCACTAAATTGCTGAAAAAATCGAAAAGTGGTCGGGGGATTGCTTTTTTTCGATGGCTTTCATTACTAATCCATCTCTGAGTTGTTATCATTGGCAATGTCTCTGTTTTGCGCGATGTGAGTTATTATGCTTATGTTGTGATTGACATCCATGGTGTAAGCAGCTGTCCCATAAGGCATTGCTGTAACTGAATCAAGATGGATGAAAATTTTTTCAGCCACGGTTTTTCCCTCTTTTTTATTTACAACGTAACATTGTTATGTTACATTATATAGCATAGGAGGCGGTGGCGGTGAAAGAAGAATTAATTTCGAAAAAAGAGTTGCTCGAACAAACAGGGATCTCTTATGGCCAGTTGTATCGGTGGAAACGAAAAAAGTTAATTCCTGAAGAATGGTTTATCCGCAAATCAACATTTACGGGGCAAGAAACGTTTTTTCCAAAGGAGAAAATACTGGCGAGAATTGAAAAAATTAAACAGATGAAAGATGATTTATCGCTTGATGAATTAGCGAATATGTTTTCGCCCAACCCTGCCGCGGTGACTCTCCATAGAGATGAAGTTGTAAAACGTAACATTGTTTCGAAAATGGCATTGCAATTTTATATAGAACAAAAAGGGGAACAGCACATATTTTCCTTTGCCGAACTGCTGCAGCTTTATATTCTTGATCAATTGCTGCAGACAGGGGAAATAAGTTTGGAAGAAGGAAAATGCGTATTTGATGTATTCGAGAAACATTATGCCTCTTTTCAAGGCCGGAGCTGTGAGCTGCTGTTTTTGCGGAAAATGGGAATAGCCATATGTTTATTAGTAGCAAATGGAAATGACGTCTATGTCGAAGAAAAAGCAAAAATCATTGTTCGTCTTCACGTGCCGACTTGCGTGGAACAATTAAAGCTAATGGTGTCGGAGGGATAAGCAGATGGAAAGAAAGGACTTGGTTATATCTGGTTCTGGAAGTGCTTCGGGCGGTCGATATGATTTAATCAAAATTTCTGGGACTGGAAAGATTCATGGAGATACTGACTGCAACGATATGGCGATTTATGGGATAGCGACAATGGAAGGAAACGTGAAAGCAAAGGCGGCGCATATATCCGGAAAAGCCCGGATTACAGGATCATTAAAAACGGAACAAGCAAAAATTCATGGAAACGCCCGGATTAACGGCGATCTGCAATGCAAACAATTGGATTGCCACGGGAGGGCAAATGTTGACGGGAATGTATCGGCGGATGAAGTGCATATTCATGGAGAGGCAGTCATTAAAGGAGACTGTGACGCAGAGCAATTTCACGCGCGAGGAGAGTTTTCCATTGGCGGTTTATTAAATGCGGGGACCATTCAAATAAAGCTTGGCGGACATTGCCAAGCAAAAGAAATCGGCGGGGAACGTATTGAAGTAAAGCAGCAAGGAATGACATTTTTGAAAAAACTGTTATTTCATGTTGGCCTGACCGCCGAAAGCATCGAAGGGGATGAAATTTATTTAGAGCATACGAGCGCGAAAGCAGTCAGAGGCAACCGGGTGGTGATCGGTCCTGGATGCGACATTGAAATCGTCGAATATCAAGATGAGTTTCAATGTGATCCGGGAGCGAAAGTCGGTATGTATAAAAAAGTGTGAAGGAGAGATAAACGTGGGAAATCATGTGCGCCATTTAACTGTAAACGGATCTGCCCTCACTTCGGGAGGAACGTTTCATAAAGTGACGATTCGCGGGGACGCTACCATTAACGGTGATTTATGGTGTGATCGTTGCAAGGTGTTTGGCAATGCCGATGTGAGCGGCAACATTGCGGTGAAGTTGTTTCGCATCTTTGGCCAAGCGAACATCCGTGGAAATATTCAAGGAGAAACGATCAAGCTGTTTGGGGCAATGAATTTACGCGGAGATGCCGCTGTGGCATATGATTTTCATCTTTGTGGCTCTGCCCATATAGATGGCGATGTAACAGGAGGAACGATTCATGGCTATGGAGAAATGAAAGTGTCCCGCGATTGTGAAGCAGACGTTTTTTCTGTCAAAGGCGCGGTAGAGATTGGCAATAC
Organism: Parageobacillus thermoglucosidasius; assembly: GCF_001295365.1. Classification (GTDB taxonomy): domain Bacteria; phylum Bacillota; class Bacilli; order Bacillales; family Anoxybacillaceae; genus Parageobacillus; species Parageobacillus thermoglucosidasius. The sequence goes on from NZ_CP012712.1 coordinate 1,929,523, forward strand.
GTTAAACGCGGAGCAGATTGAATTGTACCTTCATTTTTCTGATAGCCGCATCGCTGAAATTGGCGGGAAAACGATTCGAATAAAACGAAGTAAGGCAATGAGTATTCTTCACTTTTTGAAACGATTTGCCCGCGAATCAGCAAAGTTAAAAGCGGAAACGATTGAAGGGGATGACATTTATTTAGAACATACCGACGCTAAAATGGTCAGAGGCGATCGCATCATCATCGGCCCGGGCTGCAACATTGATTTTGTGGAATATCACACAAGTTTACAGCAAGATGAAAAAGCGATCGTGAAAGAAAAAAGAAAACGATCATAAGAGAGGGAGAGAAGATGACAAAGAACGAAACAAGGATGAAATGGGTGGTGCTTGGACTGCTCATTGGCATTTTTGTCGCATCAATGGACAATACGATCGTTGCGACAGCAATGGCGACGATTGTCGCGGATTTAGGAGGGATGGATAAGTTTGTTTGGGTGACGTCTGCGTATATGGTGACCGAAATGGCAGGAATGCCGATTTTCGGGAAACTTTCCGACATGTACGGACGGAAGCGTTTTTTCGTCTTCGGATTGGTAGTCTTTTTAGTTGGCTCGATGCTATGCGGAATTGCGCAAAATATTGTGCAGCTCAGCGTTTTTCGGGCGATTCAAGGGATTGGCGGCGGCGCTTTAGTGCCGATTGCGTTTACGATTGTGTTTGACATTTTTCCGCCTCAGCAGCGCGGGAAAATGGGTGGGCTTTTCGGCGCGGTATTTGGGTTGTCGAGCATTTTCGGCCCGCTCTTTGGGGCGTATATTACCGACTACTTGACATGGCGCTGGGTGTTTTATATTAATATCCCGCTTGGCATTATCGCTTTCTTGCTTGTTGCTTTCTTTTACCACGAGTCACCGAAACATACGAAGCAAAAAATCGACTGGCTTGGCGTCATCACACTCGTTCCGGCGATTGTCTGCTTGATGTTTGCGCTTGAGCTTGGCGGCAATCAATACGAATGGGATTCTTTGGTGATCATTAGTTTATTTTTTGCTTTTGCGGTGCTGTTTTTATTGTTTCTGTATGTGGAGACAAAAGCGCAAGAACCGATTGTGTCGTATCATATGTTTCGCAAGCGTTTATATGCCGCGAGCAACCTCATTGGCTTTTTCTCAGGAGCAACCTTTATCGTCGCCACCGTTTACATCCCGATTTTCATTCAAGGGGTGACGGGCGGATCGGCGACGAACTCCGGATTGATTTTGCTTCCGATGATGTTGGCGACTACCGTTTCTGCGCAATTAGGCGGGTTTTTAGCTGGAAAAACAAGCTATCGGAACGTCATGATTCTCTTTATGTCGGTATTTGTGATTGGGATGTTTTTGCTTAGCACGATTACGGAGGACACGTCCCGCCTCACGGTAACTTGGTATATGATTATCGTAGGATTAGGGGTTGGAGCCTCATTTTCCGTGTTAGGAATGGCGGCTATCCATCATTTTTCAGAAGCAGAAAGAGGCGCGGCTAGCTCAACGAACTCGTTTTTACGGGCGCTTGGCATGACGGCCGGCATTACGATTTTCGGAATCATTCAACGCAATTTGTTTACTAGTCAATTAAAAGAGGCGTTTCATGGAATGAACGGAATTCCAGCCATGAGCGTCCACGATCCTCGTGCGATTCTTTCTCCGGAAGCGCGCGCGCACATTCCAGCGCTGATACTGGAAAAAATAACGGCTGCGTTAGCTTCTTCCATTGCGCACACGTTCTTATGGAGCTTAATTCCAGCGGCATTGACGCTTCTGTTCGTCTTTTTTATGACAAACGATCGGCTCGCATCGATGCATGCTGCACAACGCGGCAAAATGCAGGTTGGAAACGAATAATCGCCATGAAAAAGGCGAATGCTTGGAGCATGCTGCAAAATATGAGGCTGCCTATTTTCTTGTCTCCCGGCGCGCTAGCGGATGCTAGTGTCTTTTTTTTATTTTTGATATTGACAGTACATGGGTGCGGTGATAAAATGGCTACAAACATAAAACATACTAATCATATAGGATTTATATGTTATGAGACTCAATGGCAGAAAGGGGGAGTTATATGGGGAAAGCAGTCATTATCAATGGAAATCCTTCTCAAGTGTCAAGGCTCAACGGAATGATTCAATACGTAGAACAACGGTTGTTGCAGGCGGGCATTGAAATTGAGCACATCCGAGTCGCAGAATTGCCTGCAGAGGATTTAATCAAAGCAAAATTCGATAGTGAAGCCATTCTGCATGCTAACAAAAAGGTGGAGGAAGCGGAGGCGATCGTCATCGCAAGTCCGGTGTATAAAGCGGCGTATACGGGGGTATTGAAGACTTATCTTGATTTGCTTCCACAAAAAGGATTAGCAGGAAAAATCATTCTTCCGCTGTTTATCGGAGGCACGATTGCCCATCTTTTGTCCATCGACTATGCTTTGAAACCGGTATTATCCGCATTAGGCAGCAGGCACATTCTTGGCGGGGTGTATGCGGTCGACACTTGGATAACCCGAAATGAACAAGAAGGTTACCATCTGTCAGAAGATTTGATCCACAGATTAGATGAAGCAGTCACGGAATTTGCTGAAGGAATCAAGCGAAGAACAGAGTTATTGCTGGAACGAGTCGAGTAAAGCAGACAGCACCTTCATAGCAAGAATGATGAAAGAAACACACCCACTAGTCACCACAATGCACCTGTTACGATTCCACTCATGCTTTTATCCGTTCCATTATTCCTTCACATAGCAGAGGGACTCCCCTTTGTCTATAAATAAAAAATCTAAACAGAGGTGAGAAAGATGTCTTTGAAGTTTGCTTATTGGGTACCTAATGTTAGTGGAGGCTTGGTCATTTCGAAGATTCCTCAAAAGACTGGCTGGTCTTTTGAAGACAATGTTAGGTATGCGCAAATTGCTGAAGAAGCCGGATTTGAATATGCGCTGCTGCAGACCAGATTTGTTGCAAGCTACGGTGCGGAAAAACAACTGGAAGCTATCACGTTGGCATCAGCTTTAGCGGCGGTAACTAAACGACTAAAATTGATTTCGGCTGTTCTTCCTGGCTTGTGGCATCCGGGAACGGTAGCCAAAATGATCTCCACCATTGACCAAATCAGCCATGGACGTGCTGCGATTAACATCGTGAGCGGATGGTTTAAAGGAGAATTTCACGCGTATGGCGAGCCTTGGCTGGATCATGACGAAAGATATCGGAGATCCGAAGAATTCATCCGTGTGTTGCGCAGCCTGTGGACAGAGGAAGAAACCCATTTTCGCGGCGATTTTTACCGAATTAACGGTGCTCCTCTAAAGCCGAAGCCATATAACGTTCCGGAGATTTTCCAAGGAGGCAATTCCCGTGCCGCACGGCAGATGGCTTCCAGAGTGTCCGACTGGTATTTCATGAACGGAAATACTATTGACGGTCTCAAAGCGCAAATCGATGAAGTGTCATCGCTGGCTAAAGCAAACAACCGCAAGGTGAAATTCGGTGTCAACGCGTTTGTGATCGTGCGGGATACGGAAGAGGAAGCGAAGCAGGTGCTTCGCGACATCATTGCATACGCGGATGCCGAAGCGGTGGAAGGCTTCCGAAGCCAGGTGCGTTTTGCCGGCAAAGCCTCCCCAGAAAGAGAAGGCATGTGGGCTCATTCGGATTTTAACGATTTAGTCCAATACAACGACGGTTTCAAAACCGGATTGATCGGCACGGCAGAACAGGTGGCGGATCGCATTATCGAACTCAAAAAAATCGGCGTTGATCTCATTCTGGCCGGATTCCTTCATTATGACGAAGAAATCCAATTATTCGGCGAAAAAGTGATTCCGTTGGTTCGTGAAAAGGAAGCAGCATTAAAGGTGGATGCCGTATAAAAAATGACTTGCAAAGGAGATTGTGAATATGGGTGTAACAGTGGATAGCTCGAGTGTGCGGCCGAATTATGAAGCACTGCGAGAAGAAATCCGCGCCATTGTGGAGAAAGTCATTAAACCGAATGCCGACATTATCGACCGGGACGGCATTTTCCCTAATCAAAATCTCCAAGTACTTGCCGAAACAGGATGGAATAGTGTATTGATTCCTAAACGGTGGGACGGGCGTGGTCTGGATCATGTCGCTTTTGCGATAGCTGCGGAAGAGATAGCCAGAGGCTGCCCTTCCACATCACTCGTTTACGTCATGCATGTTGGCGCTGCTCAAACGATCGCACTGTACGGAAACGACGATCAAAAGGAGCGCTGGCTGAAGCCGATCCGCCAAGGGCTCATCGGCACCTATTCCACAAGCGAAAAAGCGACAGGAGGCCATTGGTGGTTCAATTTAAGTGAAGCCTCCCGCGATGGAGAATATTACATTCTCAATGCGGAAAAATCGTTTACCACCAGCTCGGGTCAAGCAGATTTTTATGTCGTTCAGACTCGTTCGCCGGGGGCACAGGAGCCAACGGATGTCAGTTTTTTCATCGTGGATGGGAAATTGCCGGGAATTAAGCCGGGAGTATGGGAAGCTTTGGGAGTCCGGGGAAATCACAGCGGCCCGATTACCTACGAAGGTGTCCGTATTCACCAAAGGGACAAACTTGGAAAAGAAGGTCAAGGAAGAGAAATATTAGAGAGCGGTGTTTCCCCCATCTATTTGATCGGGCTTGGCTCTACTTGGCTTGGCGTTGCGGAAGCGGCTTTGGAAGCGGCAACCTCGTACGTAAAAGAAACGATTCACCGCGATTTCAACAAACGTCTTGCGGATTACCAAGTGATCCGTCAACAATTGGCCGAGGTGAAGGTTTTGATTGATAGCCTGAAGCCGTGGCAATATTCATTGGCTAAACAGTTGGACGAGCTGCAAGCACAGGGCAAGCCGCAAGTGGAACTGCTTTTGCCGCTTGTCGAATTCAAAATTCATGCATCGGAAGTCGCCAATAAAGCGGCGAAGGCCGCATTGGATGTTACAGGCGGTTACGGATATAAGCGCGGGATATTTGAGCGGTTGTTTAGAGATGCACGCGCCGGTATTGCGATGGGGCCTTCCAACAATATTGCTCGTGAATGGATAGGGAAAGCGCTTGTTGGTTTGCCTCTTGAACTTTGGTATGAAGGGGGAGATTAAAACTTAGCACATATGGTTGAATGCAAGGCCTGAGGGATTCCCTTAGGCCGTTTCCAATAAAGGAAGCAGATTTATAAAGAAGTGGAGCGCCGGCTATGGAACACTTGTCCGTTTTTTGTTCTGATCATCCGGCATATTCCGCCAAATAGCATCATTAGAATGGGGAGGAATGAGGATTGGGTATAAAGACTGTAGGTTCCCATTTGCAAGTAAAAGGTGTTAGAAAACAGTTTGGCAATGTCGAAGTGCTGAAGCAATTGGATTTAGAAATCAAACCAGGTGAATTTATTGCCATCGTCGGGCGCAGCGGATGTGGCAAAAGCACGCTGTTGCGTCTGATTGCTGGACTTGATGTTCCGACAGAAGGGGAAATTCTTTTAGACGGAGAGAGAGTCAGGGGGATTCATCCGGATACTAGAATCCTGTTCCAAGACGCCAGATTGCTTCCATGGAAAAACGTCATTGCCAACGTACAAGTTGGTGCGAGAAATGAAGATAAAGCCAGAGCGGAGGAAGCGCTGCGGCTAGTGGGACTGGAACATAAAGCGAAAGAATGGCCCAACGTGTTATCCGGAGGACAGCGTCAGCGCATTGCTCTGGCAAGAGCGCTCGCAGGCTCCCCGCGCCTCCTCTTGCTGGATGAACCGCTCAGCGCATTGGATGCGCTGACGCGTATCGAAATGCAGGAGCTGATCGAACGGATTTGGCAGGAACAGCAGTTTTCAACCATTCTGGTAACACATGATGTCAGCGAGGCAGTCGCATTAGCAGATCGCATCGTTCTCATCAAAAACGGTGCCATTGAAATCGATATACCGGTACATCTGCCTCGGCCAAGGGAAAGAAACAGTGACTTCGCATATTACGAAAAGCTGATTCTTGATCACCTCATGGAGCGGGGAGCTCCCGCATCCGTATTGGCATTCTCTCCCTAAATAATCATTTTCAAGCGTTTCATATCATTATTGAAGGAAAGAGGGGTTCTTCACGATGATTTCAAAGATATATAAAGCCGCCTTCATTTTTTTGATCATTGCCGCAATCGGGGTTCTCAGCAGCTGCGGCCGCTCGGCTTCCACAGCGTCGGAAGTGAAAACGGTAAAACTCGATTACGCCTATTACAATCCAGTCAGTCTAGTATTGAAAGAAAAGAAATGGCTGGAAGATGAACTGAAGAAAGACGGCATCGAAGTGGAATGGGTTTTCAGCGCCGGAAGCAATAAAGCGCTGGAGCTTTTGAACAGCAAAAGCATCGATTTTGGTTCGACAGCAGGCTCCGCTGCTCTGCTCGGAAAAGCGAACGGAAACCCGATCAAATCAATTTATGTTTACTCCAAACCAGAATGGACAGCATTGGTCGCACGTGCTGGTTCCCCTATAGAAAAGGTAAAAGATTTGAAGGGAAAAAAATCGCTGTCACACGTGGGACAGATCCTTACATCTTTTTGCTACGGGCGTTGGATACGGAGGGATTGAGCGAAAAAGACGTGGAAATCGTCCAGCTGCAACATCCTGACGGTAAAACTGCACTTGAAAAAGGGGATGTGGACGCATGGGCAGGACTTGATCCGTATATCGCACAGACGGAGATAGAGAAGCACTCCAAGCTGTTTTTCCGCAACGCGGATTGGAATACGTACGGATTCTTGAATGTCAGGGAAGCCTTCGCGAAAGACCATCCTGAAATTGTGGAAAAAGTGTTGAAAGCTTATGAAAAGGCAAGAAAATGGGCGATCGAAAATCCAGACGAATTCGCGAAAATTGTGGCCGCAGAAAGTAAACAGAGTGAAGAAGTCACGGCCAAAGTGCTCAGCCGTACAGACTTGACAAACCCGGTCATCGGCGAAGCCCACAAGCAGACAATTGAAGCGGCAGGCGAAATCCTGCTGAAAAGCGGCGTCATTGACAAATCCGTCGATATTAAGAAAACGATCGACGATTTAATAGATCCGCAGTATATAAAACATATCAACAAGGATTAAAGGGGAGATTGCGGTTGCGTCAATGGAACAAAAATTTCGTGATCACAGGAATGGGGCTCATTGTTCCAATATTCATTGTAATCTTGTGGCAGATCTCTTCGGTTAACGGTTGGATCGCCGCAAATATCATGCCTTCCCCTTTGAAAATCGTTTCCACCATTGTGGATTTGTTTCGTGGGGGCGAACTTCAAGAACATGTCGGGATTACATTATATCGGGTAAGCATGGGATTTCTGCTCGGTACAGCTCTTGCTTTATTGCTTGGCGTATTGAACGGATATTTTCGTACAATTCGCTATTTGTTGGATCCTCTTATCCAGGCGCTGCGCAATATTCCTTCCTTGGCATGGGTGCCGTTGTTTATTTTATGGATGGGAATCGGTGAGGCTTCCAAAATATCATTAATTGCTTTGGGGGTCTTTTTCCCGGTTTATCTCAATTTGGTATCTGGCATTCAAGGAGTGGACCGCCGCTTACTGGAAGTGGGATGGGTGCATGGTTACCAAGGCTGGAGATTGATTCGCCATTTTTTTCTTCCGGCGGCTCTTCCTTCCTTCATCGTCGGACTACGAAGCGGTTTTGGATTAGGATGGATGTTTGTCGTCGCTGCAGAGATTATGGGAGCAAGCAAAGGATTGGGTTTTCTTCTGACTGATGGTCAGACGACAGGGCGTCCGGCGATCATCATTGCCAGCATTTTGTTGTTTGCATTGTTTGGCAAATTGACTGATTATCTCCTAGAACTGGTGGGGCGTCGGATTCTCCGTTGGCAAGATAGCTACGAATCGCTGGAAAGGAAAAAAGCATTATGAATGCGGCAAGCGAAATAAATGGTGTTTTGTTTCCCCACAAATGTACTTGACAATCAAGTTTTTGTACATAAAGGCATAAAAAAGTGAAATTTCCTGGATGGTTAAGGGGATCAAAAATCCCCTCTCCATTTATTAAAGATTAGTCGCTTTACTATCTTAAATTAAAAAGGCGGAGGAGACATGGAATCATTTGCAGTGTTTGCCGCTGCTTAACCCGGCACCAAGAAAAATGGCCAGAGGCAGAAAAGCGGGAAGGTGCGCCCTGTTTACGGACGGCGGCTGCATCGTTAAAGAAGGCATGCCGAGCGCAATGTTTAACCATCCAAAATATGAACGGAGAAAACGATTTTTATCGAAAGTAGTGAAATCGTGCATTTTCTTCATTGCCCAAGCGAAACGATAAGGCATTAACGATATTTTGCCATGCTGCTTCCATCCGCGAGCATAAATAAACCCTGGTTTTTGTGCTTCCAAAAACCAGGGCTATATTTTATACAAAAACGGCTTGAAGCCGCTTTAATTCCTCACCTAAAAACTTGGCTACTTCTAACATGCCAAATTTGCCGGCACGCGCTTCCGCCTCCGAGTTGTAATTCGTATTGGTGTTGACATCGTACGTAAAAATCGTGCCGTTTTGATCGCGGATAAACTCGATGCCGGCGATATGAATATCATTGGCGCGCAAAAATTGCTCATATTTTTCGAGTATCGGGTCGGAAAAACCGTCGATAATTTCAAATTTCGGACGCGCTGCCGTTTCGCCGACCGGACAGAACAAATCGCCGATTTGGCAAGCATCAGCCGGACAAAGCTCAAACCCTTCCGATGTGTCGACGCGCACGGCATACATAAACTTGCCGCCGACAAATTCACAGCGGGTGATGAATGGCTCTGGCGCTTGAATATATTCTTGCACAAGTGTGATGCCGTCTACCGAATCCTCGAAGGCAGGGCTTTCGAGATATTGCTGAAGCGCCTCAATCGAATGGAACAACTGCACGCCAAGCCCTTTGCCAGCGCGGTTATGTTTCGTAATAAACGACGGCGCGCCAAGCTGTTTTGCCGCTTCCACAATTTGTTCCTTGCCGACGGCGGCGATTGTTTTTGGTGTGCGGATTCCATGCGCATTTAACGCCATATATTGATTTACTTTGCTAATTTCTAAGCGGAGCGCCCGGCTTCCGTTGAACACCCGGCGCCCATGGCGCTCAAGCCAGGCGAGCACTGCTTCTGTGAGTTCCGGGGCAAAACGATGGGACCGGGTATGGGAAGAGGCGCTCATTCGGCTGTAAAACACCCCTGCCGGCGGCATCGCTGATAAATCGACCGTCCCCTTGTCTAAAAACCATTCTTCATAAGGCAGACCCAGTTCATCCAACCGCTGCGTTAAATGCACGGTCCATTCGCTATTTTCGTGAATAATGTAAATTTTGCTCATCTTATTTCCCCCGCTTTTGCCGCAAGTTTGCGCTGTTCGACGAGCGGCATGACTCGTTTGGCAAATCGTTCCATTTCTTCTAATTGTGGAGAAAACTGTAATAACAAGAAATCAACGCCTGCCTCTTCATATGCCAAAATGCGGTCGGCAATTTGCTCCGGCGTGCCGACAAAGTTTGGCCGCAGTCCGCGATTAGATACAGAATAGTCTTGCAATTGTAATTGCAGTTCAAGTTGGGATTTGCTGATGAAATCCTGATATCCTGCGTAGCCGCTCGATAATTTGACGTTGGTAATACGCTGCAGTTCCGCCTGCGCCTCTTCCTCGCTGTCGCGGCAAATGACAAACGCCGCCATGCCAAACGAACGAAACGGCTCTTTTCTTGCTTGTTCGCGGCGCTGTTTCATGTCGGCAATTTTGCGGGCGATTTCTTCGACTGTTCCACCGTGCATCACATAGGCATCGCAATGCTCGACAATCGCTTGTTTTCCTCGTTCGCTCTCGCCGCCGGCGTATAACACCGGATGCGGCTTTTGCACCGGTTTCGGCGCTAAATGGGCTCCTTTGATTTCATAAAATTTTCCTTGGAAATGAAATATATCGTTCGTCCACATGCCTTTTAACACTTGAACGAATTCTTCAGTGCGGTCATAGCGTTCATCATGTTCGGTAAAAATGCCGCCATATTGGCGCGCTTCTTCTTCCCACCATGCCGACACGATATTCAGTGTAAAACGGCCGTTGCTAATGTGGTCAATATTGGCCGCCATTTTTGCTATAACAGCCGGATTATGGAAACCAGGACGGACTGCGGCCAAAATTTCTAATTTTTCTGTCACCGCCGCTAGCGCCGCCGCCGTTGACCACGCTTCTAACGAATCATGCTCCGGCCCTTTTATATCATTTAAATACAGCTCTGCGACTAATGTGGTGCTATATCCCCACTGCTCCGCTTTTTGTGCCACCGTTTTTGCATATTCAAATGTCGCCGGCATGTTTTCCTCCTCAACATTGCGCAGCCAGCCTCCGAAAATCGGCAGCCAAAATCCATACCTCATCTTATTTCTCTCCTCCCTATGTTAAAAATGAAAAACTTCTTCGATAAGAAGAAGTGTTACGCTTCATCTTATCTTCTAGAACCGACTGTTCAGCTAGAATTCATAGGACAGTACTTCCGCTACTCTTGATTGGATTGCAATTTATTTTCCGTTATTTCCTATCGTTTTTATATGATTTATTTCATCTTACCATAACTTATTTACAGCGTCAATGAAACTCTTTGGTCCTTTTACGTTTGTAGATCTACTGGCGCCGAAGGGAAGGGGAGTTGACCAACAAACCGCTGAACAACGAGATAAAAAAATTAAACAATGATCGTCGAGCGCAATTATTATTTCGCCGGAAAGGGGGCTATAGTGTTTACTGGATCTGATGTTAAATGGTGTTAAACGTTTGTCCTTTTTTCGCCATAAAAAATCCCCTCCCAAGTAGACAATTAAGAACATCATATCAAATGTCCTCTGTTTTCGCTGTCTACTTGTAGGGGATAATACCAGCCGGCAATGCGAGGCATTCGCTTTTTATTTATATTCGTTTTTTGGCAATAGGCTCTTTTTGAAACGAACGAATCAACGAGATGACGATCAAAATCATAATGATCGCAAAAGGAAACGCCGCGATGATCGATGCGGTTTGCAGCGCTTCTAAACCGCCTGTCCAGAGCAAGATGACAGCGGCTGCCGCTTGAACGATCCCCCAAATAAATTTTACGGAATTCGGTGGGTTCAACCTCCCATTTGTTGTTTGCATACTGAGAACGAACGTAGCCGAATCGGCTGATGTGACGAAAAATGTGCAAATGAGTAAAATCGCCAGCCCAGATAAAATCGCACCGAGCGGAAACTGGTACAACATGAAAAACAGAGCTGTTTCCATTCCTTTTTCATTCATAACATCCATAATCTCAATATGTCGAAATTGTTCTAAATATAGCGCTGAACCGCCGAAAATGGAAAACCATAAGGCGCTGAATACTGTTGGTACAGCTAACACTCCGATCATAAATTCGCGAATTGTGCGCCCTTTGGAAATGCGGGCGATAAACGTCCCAACAAACGGCGCCCATGCGATCCACCATGCCCAATAAAAAATTGTCCACGATTTTGGCCAATCGCTTTGTTCAAACGGCGCCAACTGAAAACTCATGGACGGCAAGTTTTGCAAATAAGAACCAATTGTTGTTGTAAATACGTCCATAATAAAGTTCGTCGGGCCAGCAAAAAGCAAAAAAAACATCAGCAGAACGGCAAGAATGATGTTCATATCGCTCAATATTTTAATTCCTTTATTCAATCCTGTTTGCGCGGAAAGCATAAATAAAAATGTAACAATGATAATAATCATCAATTGAGTTGTAAAGTTATTTGTTATTGATGGAAATAAATGTGACAATCCTCCACCAATTTGAATTGCTCCAAGCCCTAACGAAGTTGCAACGCCAAAGGTTGTTGCGTATACAGAGAGCGTATCAATCACGACACCGACAGCGCCATTTGTTTTGTCGCCAAATATTGGCCGCAATGCGCGGCTAATGACACCCGGTTCTTTTTTGCGAAATTGGAAATACGCAAGCGCCAGCGCAACTACGCCATAAATTGCCCACGGATGCAGCCCCCAATGGAAAAAGGCGTACCGCATCGCCGTGCGCGCCGCTTCCGGCGTTCCTCCTTCTCCGGCAGGTGGCTCGTAATAATGGGAAATTGGTTCAGCCACCCCCCAAAACACTAACCCGATTCCCATACCGGCACTAAATAACATTGCAAACCATGTCAAGTTGCTATATTCTGGCTTTTCATCGTCTCTGCCAAGACGAATATTGCCGTACTTGGAAAAAATTAAGAATAAACAAAAGACAAGAAATGTTGTCGCCGCCAATAAATAAAACCAGCCGAATTTATCAATTAAAAAGGAATGCACGGCTGTACTGACAGCACCCAAGTTATAATCGGGCAGCTTGTTGGCAGGAATCATCCCCCAAAAAATAAATAAAGCAGCAATCGCTATTGAGAAATAAAATACGCTTGTTGTTTTTTTCATCCAATTCCTCCTTTAGTTTAGTATAAGTATGTGCCGTTGAGGATCGTGTTAGCGTTTTCGGGCGCCAGAGAAGGAAATATAAAACTTTCCAATTTTATGGTAACGAAAAAATGCGGAAAAAGCAATTGATTTGTTTCGTTGTAAAAAGCATTTTCTTTGTATGAAAGCAATGATGTCGTGTAAAATAAGGTATTCATGATAGATAAGATAAATAAAGAGGGGGGGACAGATGCAGTGAATAGCAAAATATCCGTAATGGTAAGCATTGTGCTCGCCATGCTTGTGGCATCGATGGATACAACCATCATGAATACGACGATGCCGATTATCGCCAAAGAACTCGGAGGATTTTCTCTTTACGCGTGGTCGTTTGCTTCTTACATGATAACGACGACCGTTCTTTCTCCAATCGCCGGGAGGCTTTCCGACATTTTTGGGAGAAAGAAAGTGTTTAGCTTCGGCATTATTTTATTTCTGATCGGTTCTCTTCTTTGCGGGATGTCGCAAAATATGGTCCAGCTTGTGGTATTCCGCGCGCTGCAAGGAATTGGCGCCGGTTTTATGATGCCGTTTCCTGCCATTATTGCCGGGGATTTGTTCCCGATTGAAAAGCGCGGCAAAATTCAAGCGTTTTTTACGGCGATGTGGGGGATTTCCGCCGTTTTGGCGCCGCTGTTGGGAACTTTGTTTGTCGAGTACGCATCATGGCGCTGGATTTTTTATGTTAATATCCCGCTTTGTTTGCTTTCCTTGCTCACCCTATTGCCATATAAAGAAGTGTACGAACCAAAACGGGCGGCGATTGATTATATCGGAGCGGCCTTATTTGCGACGGCGATCAGCCTTTTTCTGTTGACGACAGTGGTGGAAAGCAGCCATTGGATGTATGGCGTCACCGGCGCTGCGTTATTAACTATTTTTTACTTATATGAAAAAAAGCAGACGTCTCCGCTTGTTCCATTGGCGCTCGTGCAGCATAAAACGTTAAAATGGATGAACATGAACGGATTTGTCAGCTGTGTTGCTTTATTCGGCACATCAAGCTACATTCCGCTTTTTTTGCAAAATATCGCACATCAATCGGTGTTTGTGAGCGGTGTTGCTCTTTTAGGCATGTCGATTGGTTGGATGATTGCGGCGGTGCCGGCAGGAAAATGGATTTTGCGCTACGGTTACCGAGTGTTATTGATTATCGGAAACGTTCTGCTCGTGCTGTCTGGATTATTGCTTGCTCTTTTAAACGAAAGCCATGGATTTTTGTACGTCTTTTGTACGATGTTCATTCAAGGGCTATCGTTCGGCTTGACTTCTACTGTTGGCATCATCGGCTCGCAGCAGCTTGCTGACGCGCACGAAAAAGGAATTGCTACTTCCTTTTTCATGTTTTGCCGCAATATTGGCACGGCCATTGGCGTGACGATCATGGGGGCGTTTTTGACGAAAGCGGCCGATTTTATGACAGGCATCCACCATCTGTTTTTATTTGGGTTTATCGGCAGCATTGTCGCTTTAGTCACATCGTTGTTCATCCGCGATGAGTCAGAGCAAGAAAAAAATAATTTGCTTCGTTCTGGAGAGATGCTCTAAATATTTGGGCAAATATGCCGATAATAAAAAAAGGAGAGTATTTTTCCATCGATAAGGGGAATATAGGGTGCAATGAACGGGGGATTATGATATGAACATGACTGTAAGAAAAAAACTGATAGCAGGATTTGGCGTGATATATTTGTTGTTAGTTATGCTTATTGGTTTTGCTTACTATGAAATTTCCATGATTGATGCCAATTATACGCGCCTTGTCGATAATGAAGTTCCAAAGCTTGTTAATGTTAAACAGTTGGAAATTGCTCTTCGGCGCGAACAAGGGAGCATGCGCGGCTATTTGCTTGTCGGCGATGAAACGGCGTTAACCAACTTTACGGCAGCGCACAATGAGTATAAAAAACTAAGCAAAGAACTGGAAAAAACGTTGACAAGAACAGATACAAAAGAATTGCTGGCGCAATTGAATGAATTGGAGCAGCAATTTTACGAACTGGGACAAAAATCGTTTCAATTGAAGAACGAAAATAATGTGGAGGCATACACACAACTAATCACTACGATGGGAAGAGACATTACCTCGCAATTTGACACCGTGGCGCGGCAGCTGACGGAAATTCAGCAACGAGAGATGAAACAGGCGAGTGAAGAGACAACATCGGAAGTTGAGGGCATAAAGTCGTTGATGATTATCATTGGGATAGCAGCGCTTGTGATTGGCGGGATTGTCACCTTTTATATCAGCCGCATTCTTTCCCAACCGCTTCTTGCTCTTTCTGAAGCGGCAAAACGAATTGCTGGCGGCGATTTGACCGGGAAAAAAATCGTCGTTTCTAACCGTGACGAAATCGGAGAGCTGGCGGTATCGTTTAACCAAATGGTAAGCAATTTGCGTGATGTACTAGAGCAAGTGACGATAAGCGCCGAACAAGTCGCGGCGTCTTCCGAACAGTTGACAGCAAGCGCCGAACAGACAAACAAGGCGACGGAACAAATTGCCTTGACGATCCAAGACGTTGCTGCAGGTGTGGAAAAACAAGTACAAAGCGTTGAAGAAACAGCAGAAAAGATCGATCAAATGTCGGAAGGAATTCAGCAAATTTCCGAACGTGCGCAAAGCGTGTCGACGATTGCGATGCAAACGTCGGAAAAAGCATCGGAGGGCGCAAAAACGGTGCAAACGGCCGTCGAGCAAATGAACACAGTCAATGATACCGTTGAGCGCCTTGCGGAGATCGTAAAAGGATTAGGGAACCGTTCTGAACAAATTGGAAAAATTACCGAAGTGATCAGCGGAATTGCCGCACAGACGAATCTTTTGGCGCTGAACGCGGCGATTGAAGCTGCGCGGGCAGGCGAGCATGGACGGGGCTTTGCAGTTGTGGCTGATGAAGTGCGGAAATTGGCTGAGCAATCGGCGCAGTCGGCACAACAAATCGCTTCGTTAATCGCGATGATTCAAGAGGAAACGAGCGAAGCCGTTCAATCGATGGAAACGGTGCAAAAAGAAGTGGCGACTGGTACCGGTGTTATCAGCACATCTGGAGAAGTTTTCCGGCAAATTCAGACTGCCGTGCATGAAGTTGCGGCGCAAATTCAAGATGTTTCTGATTCCGTACAGCAAATGTCAGCTGCTGCCGAACAAGTAACGCAATCGGTACAGCTCGTGACGCAAATTGCCGAATCTGCCGCGGCGGGGGCGCAAGAAGTATCGGCGTCAACAGAAGAACAGCTTGCATCAATGGAGGAAATTTCTGCTTCGTCTGCTTCTTTGGCGAAAATGGCAGAAGACTTGCAGTCACTTGTTAAACGATTCAACGTGTAGTGAACGTCCATTGCGGCGTTCATTTCTTTTTTGGCATTTTATTATGAAAAATATATGCAAAATTTTTGTTTATTTGGATATAATAAATAAATGTACATATTTACATATTGATGAAAGAAAGTAGTGAAGTTACCGATGGGAGAGAAGCTTGTCGTCATCATCGGGCCGACCGCCGTTGGAAAAACAAAGCTAAGCATCGTCTTAGCGAAACGGTTACACGGGGAAATTATCAGCGGCGATTCGATGCAAATTTATAAAGGAATGGACATCGGCACGGCGAAAATAAAACCGGAGGAGAGGGAAGGGATTCCGCACCATTTGCTTGACATTAAAGAGCCGTGGGAATCGTTTTCCGTCGTCGAGTTTCAACATCTTGCCCGTTCGCTTATTCATGAAATTTCCGAACGGGGGCGCCTGCCGATGATTGTCGGCGGCACGGGGCTTTACATTCAATCTGTCATTTATGACTACCGTTTTTCGGCGGCTCCTTCCGATGAAGCATATCGTCGCCAACTGCGGCAGATCGCCGAGGATAAAGGAGAGATGGCTCTTTATGACATGCTGAAAGCGGTTGACCCGGAAAGTGCAGCACGGATTCATCCACACAACATTCGCCGCGTCATCCGCGCGCTAGAAATATATTATTGCACGGGCAAGACGATGACGGAATGGCAGCAGGGACAAACAAAAAAACTTCTTTACGATGCGGCGATTATTGGACTGACAATGAAACGTGAACAGCTGTATCGCCGTATTAATGAACGGGTGGACAAAATGCTTGCCGAAGGGCTGCTGGAAGAAGCGAAGGCATTATACGATCGCGGCATTCGCAATTGCCAATCCGTCCAAGCGATTGGCTATAAGGAGCTGTTTGCCTATTTTGAGGGGCGCGTCTCGTTAGAAGAGGCAATCGAACAGCTGAAACAAAATTCACGGCGCTATGCAAAGCGCCAGCTCACATGGTTTCGCAATCAAATGCCTGTGCAATGGTTCGATATGACCGATATGGCAAAGTTTGATGAGAAAGCGGAGGAAATTTTTCAATACGTAGCAGGAAAGCTTCAATTAGAAGCGAATATATAAAATTAGGTAGAGAGAAAAAGAGGAGGACGTCTCATGAAAAATTCGATTAACATTCAAGACCAATTTTTAAATCAATTGCGAAAAGATGGAACTCAAGTCACTGTGTTTTTATTGAATGGTTTTCAGCTCCGCGGTTATATCAAAGGATTTGACAACTTCACTGTTTTGCTGGAAGTTCAAGGAAAACAACAGCTCATTTATAAGCACGCGATTTCGACGTTCGCGCCGGAAAAAAATGTTCAATTTGAAACAGAGTAATCGTTGTGCCAACATTGGCTAGCGATGCAAACAGCAAAGTGCCCGTCAAAAAAGGCGGGCGCTTTTTTACTCGTAAAAACAGATCGTGCTGAATAAAATATACAAAACTTTTATTTCTGTTGAAGCTCGCCAAATCATATTGTTGGATTAAGTTCCGGACATTGCATAGAAAGAAACGGCAAAAAATGGTTTGTTGGACGGAGAGGGGAATGTTGCATAAATGAGGGATTGGCGTTTTTCCAAGCATGCTGGTGCGGGCCAGCGCTTTGCCGCCCGGCTTTCGGAACGGAAATTTCCCGCTTGCTCTGCTTCTTTCGTTTAGGCGATTGTCACGAATTGATGATGCAGAACGTATACTGATAAAGAATAAAGCGATGAAATGGGAAAGTGAGGTGACGCACCATTGTCGGAATTGACGATGAACAAAGCAAAAGGCCAAATTAATGTTGTCCTCAATTCGAAAAATATTAGCCATCTTGTCAGAGACGACCGGAATGAAGTGATTAATTACGAAGAACATCGCGTGTTAAAAGATATCCAAAAAGAACTGGACCAACTGATTGGGCTTGATCATGTCAAAAAAATCATTAAAGAAATTTATGCATGGCTATATATTGATAAAGTTCGCAAAGAAAACGGGCTGAAATCGAATAAGCAGGCACTTCATATGATTTTTAAAGGAAATCCCGGAACAGGGAAAACGACGGTGGCGCGTTTGTTAGGAAAACTGTTTTTTGAAATGAACGTGCTTTCGAAAGGACATTTTATCGAGGCGGAACGGGCCGATTTAGTCGGAGAATATATCGGGCATACGGCAAACAAAACGAGAGATTTGATAAAAAAGGCGCGCGGCGGCATTTTGTTTATCGATGAAGCGTATTCCCTTGCACGCGGCGGGGAAAAAGACTTTGGAAAAGAGGCAATTGACACGCTTGTTAAAGGAATGGAAGATTATTGTGATGATTTGGTTGTCATTTTAGCGGGGTATCCGAAAGAGATGGACTATTTTTTATCGTTAAATCCAGGATTGCCTTCCCGTTTTCCATTAACCATCGAGTTTCCTGATTATACAGTCGATGAGTTAGTTAAAATAGCCAAACAAATGTTGCGTGAACGGGAATATGAATTCACGCCGGAAGCGGAGCGAAAACTGCATGATCATATCGAAGAAATGCTTGAGGAGAAACAGTACGGAAAATTCAGCAACGGTCGCTATGTGCGCAACTTAATTGAAAAAGCGATTCGCAAACAGGCGGTGCGTTTGTTGCACGAAGGGAGATATGATAAAAAGGAGCTGACATTGATTCGCGGCCGGGATCTTATAGTAGGCATGTAAGCGGGAAAGGGGAAACCAGCCCTTTCTTTTTTATGCAATAGAGGAGTTGTTGATAATGTGTGGAATAGTTATACATAAAAACAAATCAGATAACTAATATTCTGAATAGTATTTATATTTTATATTTTATTTATATTATGTATAATTAAAGTAATAGCAATGTTTGAAAATGACAAGGGGGCTGGTGCGCATGTACATGACGATTGGCGAAGTATTTGCCCAGACGGTGCGGAAATTTCCGCAAAAAGAAGCGATTGTCGATATGACAAAAGGACGCCGTTATACGTATGAACAGTGGGAAAATGAGGTGAACCGCCTTGCAAACGCTCTTTTGGAAGCCGGTGTTCAAAAAGGGGACCGCGTATCGACCGTTTTGTTCAACACAATGGAGCTTGGCACAGCGTTTTTTGCCTGCGCGAAAATTGGCGCGATTTTCAATCCGATTAATTTTCGTTTGAAATCAAAAGAAATCGCTTACATCCTCGAAGATGCAATGCCGAAAGTGGTGTTGTTTGAAAAGGCAGTTGCACCGCAAATCGCAGCCATTCATCATGAATTCCCGCATGTTTCATTTTGGTATATCGATGATGATACGCCGCCTTATGCAGCTGACTACCATGCGCTTGTCGAACATGCACAAGCAGCAGCACCTTCGATGGATGTATCAGAAAATGACATTTACGCGATTATGTACACGAGCGGCACCACTGGCAGGCCGAAAGGAGTGCTGCACCGCCATCGCGATATGATAGAACAAAGCATGATTTGCATTTCCGTGATGCGCATTCGCGACACCGACCGCGGGCTTGTTGCCGCGCCGATGTTTCATTGTGCGGAGTTGCATTGCTGCTTTTTGCCGCGCGTTCATGCAGGCGCAGCCAATATCATTCTTCATCATTTTGATCCAAAGCTAGCGTTACAAACGATTGAACAGGAGAAAATAACGCTGTTGTTTGCCGCGCCAACGATGTGGAATATGATGTTACAAGAAAAACTTAGTGATTACGATTTGTCATCGCTTCGCCTTGGATTGTACGGCGCCGCTCCGATGGCCCCTGTTCTTGTGAAAGAATGTAAAGAGCGGTTAGGCATTGATTTGATTCAAGCGTATGGCATGACGGAAATGGGGCCAGCGGTGACGTTTTTGCTGGAAGAAGAACAGTTGACAAAAGCCGGATCTGCCGGGCGCGCCTGCCTCAACCATGAAGTTCGCGTCGTCAAACCGCGGGAAGACGGCCCGTCCGACCCGGATGATGAACTTCCGCCTGGAGAAGTCGGCGAAGTGATTATGAGGGGGCCTTGCATGATGGCCGGCTATTACAACCGGGAGGAAGCGACCGCAAAAGCGATGTATAAAGGATGGTATCATTCCGGTGATTTAGGCTATATGGATGAAGACGGCTATCTGTTCGTGGCCGACCGTGTCGATGACATGATTATTAGCGGCGGGGAAAACGTCTACCCGCGCGAAGTGGAAGATGTGTTATACGAACATCATGGCGTGCTCGATGTCGCCATCATCGGCGAGCCGGATGAACTATGGGGAGAAAAAGTCGTTGCGTTTGTGGTGAAGAAAGATCCGAATGTGACGGATGAGGATTTGGAACAATTTTGTAAAAATAGCGATCGTCTCGCGCCTTACAAACGGCCGCGTGCATATTATTTTGTCGACGCATTGCCGCGAAACGCCAGCGGGAAAATTCAAAAGTTTTTGCTGCGCGAACAAATCAAAAATGCGGCAAAAGGCTGAAAGCGGGGTGGCATAATGACAGCCGCATATTTGCGCGAAGAACATCACATTTTCCGTGGCGCCTTTCGCAAGTTTTTGGAAAAAGAAGCATATCCATATTATTCGGAATGGGAAAAGAAAGGAATCATCCCCCGGTCATTTTGGACGAAAATGGGGGAAAATGGCTTTCTCTGTCCATGGGTCGATGAAAAATACGGCGGTTTCAACGCTGATTTTGCGTATTCGGTAGTGATCAACGAGGAATTAGAAAAAGTTGGTTCGAGCATGGTCGGTATCGGCTTGCATAATGATATTGCCGTTCCGTATCTTGCTTCTTACGGTACGGAAGATCAAAAACGAAAATGGCTCCCGAAATGCGTATCCGGTGAAATCATTACCGCGATCGCGATGACGGAGCCGGGCGCAGGGTCAGATTTGGCGGGGATTTCCACAACGGCAATCAAAGACGGCGATCACTATATCGTCAACGGGCAAAAAACGTTTATTACAAACGGCATTCACGCCGACCTCGTGATAGTTGCCTGCAAAACGGATCCAAATGCCAAACCGCCGCATAAAGGCATCAGCCTTCTTGTCGTTGAGCGCGATACCCCGGGATTTACGCGCGGACGAAAGCTTGACAAGGTCGGGCTGCATGCGCAAGATACGGCTGAATTGTTTTTTCACGATGCGAAAGTGCCGAAAGAAAACTTGCTTGGCGAAGAAGGAAAAGGATTTTATTACTTGATGGAAAAGCTCCAGCAAGAGCGGCTTATAGTGGCGATTGCTGCGCAAACGGCAGCGGAAGTAATGTTTGAATTGACAAGGCAGTACGTTAAGCAGCGGTCTGCGTTTGGAAAGCGAATCAGCGAGTTTCAAACCGTCCAATTCCGCCTTGCTGAAATGTCAACGGAAATCTTCATCGGCCGGACGTTTGTCGACCATGTCATTGAGGAGCATATGCAAGGAAAAAATGTCGTCACACACGTATCGATGGCGAAATGGTGGATTACGGAAATGGCGAAACGAATCGCTGCAGAAAGCATGCAGCTTCATGGCGGCTACGGGTATATGGAAGAATATGAGATTGCTAGACGCTACCGAGATATTCCAGTCAGCGCAATTTACGCCGGGACGAATGAAATGATGAAAACGATTATTGCGAGAAATCTTGATTTATAGAAAGAAGGTGACGATGTGTTAGAAGGGGTAACGGTCATCGATTTTTCCCACTACCTTCCTGGCCCGTTTGCCAGCCTGCGCCTCGCTGATTTAGGAGCTGAAGTCATCAAAATTGAGCCGAAAACGGGAGATATGATGCGTTCACTTGCCGAGGAATGCGTATTTTACGCAAACAACGCAGGCAAAAAAAGCATTGCCCTTGACTTAAAAAACGCACAAGATTTACAAACGGCAAAACAGTTGATCCGCAAGGCTGATGTCATCATTGAAAGCTTCCGTCCGGGAGTGATGAGACGGCTCGGTTTAAGCTATGAAGATATTCTCACTATCAACGAAACGGTCATTTATTGCTCGATAAGCGGCTTTGGCCAACAGAGTGAGCATAGTTTGCTGGGAAGCCACGATTTAAATTATATGGCGATTACTGGCGTATTGGCGCAACTGAAAGATCAAGAAGGGCGCCCTGTTCATCCGGCGATTACGTTTGCCGATTTGATCGGAAGCATCCATGCGGTTGAACAAATCATTGCCGCGTTATATCACCGTGAACGGACCGGAAAAGGAACGTATATTGATCTTTCGTTAGTCGACGGATTGCTTTCGCTGATGATGAACCATTTTGTCATCGAGCATGATACAGGAAGAAAAAACGGCATTGACGTGCTTGCCGGCACGATCGTTTCCTACTATTTGTACGAAACGAAAGATGGGCGATATGTAAGCCTTGCGGCGCTTGAGAAAAAATTTTGGGAAAACTTTTGCCATGCTGTCGGAAAGCCAGAATGGATTTCCTTCCATTATTCGCCCGCAAAAGAAGACAATCCCATTTTTCAAGAAATTAAGTGTTTATTTGCAATGAAAACGCTTCAAGAATGGATCGAATTAAGCCAAACGGTGGATTGTTGCCTTGCTCCTGTATTAGAAACGGATGAAGCAAAAGCGTTATTTGCGAACGCCAGCTACCGCAAGATGATTCATATGACCGACGGGCGCATAGAAGTGGCGACCCGGTATGACGAAACATTGTTGCAAAAACGAAAAAAGGCGCCGGCATTAGACGAACATGGCGATCTATTGCGAAAAGGGAGTGATGAATGATGATGAATGTGCCATTAAACATTTCGGTGATGTTAGAAAGAGCGGAAATGTTTTTTCCGAAGAAACAGGTCATTTCCCGCATGAAGCACGGTATTGTCCGCCATACATATAAAGAAATCGGGGAGCGGACAAGACGGCTTGCCAGCGTGTTAGCAAACTTTGGCGTTTCCGTCGGCGACCGCGTCGGAACGTTTGCTTGGAACCACCATCGCCATTTGGAAGCGTATTTTGCCATCCCAGGAATTGGCGCGGTGCTGCATACGATTAACATCCGCCTGTCACCGCAACATATTGCTTATATTATTAACCATGCTGACGATCGCGTGCTGATCATAGACGACGACTTGCTTCCGGTGATTGAAGCGGTGAAAGAAGATATTCCGAACGTCCGCGCATTTATCATCATGACAGATGAGAAAGAGCTTCCAGAAACGGCGCTTTCTCCTGTTTACCATTATGAAAAATTGTTAGAACAAGGCGATCCGGCATTTCCGTTTAAAAAAGATTTAGATGAATACGCGCCGGCCGGAATGTGCTATACATCGGCAACGACTGGATATCCAAAAGGGGTTGTATATACGCATCGCAGCACAGTATTGCACAGCATGGCGCTTGGCTTGGCAGATACAAAAGGATTATCGGAGAAAGACGTAGCGATGCCGGTTGTGCCGATGTTCCATGTCAATGCATGGGGCATTCCGTTTGCGGCGACATGGTTTGGTACGACATTAGTCATGCCCGGGCCGGCTTTTACCCCAAAAGTGTTGGCGCAATTAATTGAAAGTGAAAGAGTAACCGTGACAGCGGGAGTACCGACCATTTGGATTGGTTTATTGCAAGAATTAGAAAAAGGAAACTATGACGTAAGCAGTTTAACGCGGATCGTATGCGGCGGTGCGGCGGCGCCAAAAGGAGTGATCCGCGCGTTTGAAGAAAAATACAAAATCCCGTTTATCCACGCCTATGGCATGACGGAAACAAGCCCGATCGTTTTAGTATCGCGCCCAAAAAGCTATCAGCAAGACTTGCCTTATGAAGAACAATTAGCATTGCGCGCAAAACAAGGAATTCTCGTTCCAGGCTTGGAAATGAAAGTCATCGGCAAGGATGGGGAAGTGCGCTGGGATGGGCAAGAAATGGGCGAGTTATGTTTGCGCGGTCCGTGGATTGCGTCGGAATATTATCGCGATGAGCGGACAAAAGAAGCGTTCCGTGACGGATGGCTGCATACGGGAGATGTCGTCACTGTCGATGAAGAAGGATTTGTCAAGATTGTCGACCGCACGAAAGATGTTATAAAAAGCGGTGGAGAGTGGATTTCTTCTGTTGATTTAGAAAATGCGTTAATGGCGCATGAAGCAGTATTCGAAGCGGCGGTTGTCGCCGTGCCGCATCCGAAATGGCAAGAACGGCCGATTGCCTGCGTTGTTGTAAAAGAAGGAAAAACGGTGACGAAGGAAGAGCTTTATGATTTTTTGCGGCCGCAGTTTACAAAATGGTGGCTGCCGGATGACATTGTCTTTATGAAAGAAATACCGAAAACGAGTGTCGGAAAATTTTTGAAACGAAGGCTGCGCGAGGAGTTGCAAAACTATTATTTTAGCAAGGATGCTCAATAACAAATGATATAGCTTAATGTGCGACAGATTGATGTAAATGGGGGAGATGCGATGGCAAAGACAATCGCAGTAGTCGGCGCCGGATTAATGGGAAGCGGCATTGCCCAGTCGGTAGCGATGGCGGGAAAAAATGTCCGTTTATACGATATTTCCGAAGCGGCCTTGGAAAAAGGGATTGCTTCGGTGCAAAAAAGCCTGGCCCGGTTTGTGAAGGCAGGGAAATTATCCGAACAAGCCGCGCAGCAAACGTTACAACGCATTCGCGCCGGCACTGATTTGCAAGAAGCAGTAGAGGAGGCGGATGTCGTCATTGAAGCGGTGCCGGAAGATTTATCATTAAAGAAAGACGTATTCCAAAAGCTAGACCGCTATACGAAGCGGGAGGCTATTTTAGCAACGAATACATCTGAATTAAGCGTGACAGCCATTGCCAGTGCGACGACAAAGCCGGATAAAGTGATCGGCATGCATTGGTTTAATCCGGCCCCGGTCATGAAGCTGATTGAAATCGTGAAAGGAGAGACGACATCTGAAGAGACGGTAGCAGCTGTCCAGAAGCTGTCTCAAGAAATCGGCAAAGAAACGGTCGTTGTCAAAGATCGGCAAGGGTTTGTCACGACAAGAGCGATTGCTGCACACATGATCGAATGTATCCGCATGTATGAAGAAGGAGTCGCGTCCGCTGAGGATATTGATAAAGCGGTTCGCCTCGGATTGAACTATCCGATGGGGCCGCTGGAGCTGGCCGATATGGTCGGATTAGACACGATGCTGTTTGTTAGCGAAAATTTAACGGAAGCTTACGGAGACCGTTTCCGGGCGCCGCAAATTTTGCGCAAGCTGGTCGAAGCAGGACATTTAGGAAGAAAAACGGGAAAAGGATTTTATACGTACAATAAATAGATGCAAGGGGGAAGAAGGATGAGAGAAGTTGTCATTGTCGAAGCGGTGCGCACTCCTGTCGGCAAACGAAACGGTGTGTTCCGCAACGTCCATCCCGTTCATTTGGCGGCGATTGTGTTAGATGAAGTGGTAAAAAGAGCGGGAATCGAAAAACGGCTTGTTGAAGATATCGTGATGGGATGTGTCACACCAATTGCGGAGCAAGGTTACAATATCGGACGGCTTGCCGCGCTCGAGGCGGGGTTTCCCATCGAAGTGCCGGCTGTGCAAATCAATCGGATGTGCGGTTCAGGGCAGCAGGCGATTCATTTTGCCGCTCAAGAAATTCGCTCTGGCGATATGGACATTACGATTGCTGCCGGCGTTGAAAGCATGACGAAAGTGCCGATTTTAAGCGATGGCAACGAAAAAACGATTCCGCCGTCGCTCCAGGAAAAATATGAATTTGTCCACCAAGGCGTTTCCGCGGAATTAATCGCCAAGAAGTACGGATTGACGCGCGAGCAGCTCGATGCATATGCGTATGAAAGCCATCAGCGTGCGATTCGGGCGCAAGAACAAGGAATATTTGATCAAGAAATCGTGCCTGTGGAAGGCTTGGACAAAGAAGGAAACGCCATCATGGTAACAAAAGATGAAGGGCCGCGCCGGGATACATCGCCAGAAGCGCTCGCTTCACTAAGGCCTGTTTTTCGGGAAAACGGAAAAATTACAGCCGGCAATGCAAGCCAAATGAGTGACGGGGCGGCCGCAGTGCTATTAATGGAAAAAGAAACAGCGCGGGAACTTGGCGTAACGCCAAAAGCGAAGATCATCGCGCAAACGGTCGTCGGCTCTGATCCGACATATATGCTTGACGGCGTAATTCCTGCGACAAAAAAAGTGCTGCAAAAAGCGGGATTAACGGTGGATGATATCGATTTAATTGAAATCAACGAAGCGTTTGCTCCTGTTGTATTAGCGTGGCAAAAGGAAATTGGCGCTCCGTTTTCCAAAGTGAACGTAAACGGCGGCGCCATCGCGCTCGGCCATCCGTTAGGTGCAACCGGCGCGAAATTAATGACATCGCTCGTTAACGAGCTGAAACGGCGAAACGGCAAATACGGGTTGCTGACAATTTGCATCGGCCACGGGATGGCTACCGCAACGATCATCGAACGGCTGTAACAAAACCGGCGCTGTAAATGCGCCGGTTTTTTCAAGATTGATCCATCGATTGATTCCGCAATGAACGGTGCGGAAGTTTCCAATTATACGTGTACGATAAAATTCTTAAAAGCGTGACAACAACGAACAATAGATAAAGCTCGACGGGGGTAGAGGCGAGTTTTGTTCCGACTGCTACCCCGGCGACAATCGCCCATACGGCGTAAATCTCCGCGCGAAGCACGAGCGGTTTTCTGCCGGCAAGGATGTCACGGATAATTCCGCCGCCGCTGCCTGTGAGCACCGCGGCAACAATCACCGCGCTGAGCGGATGGTTCATTTTTACGGCATAAAGCGCCCCTTGGATGGCAAACGCCGAAAGACCGAGCGCATCAAAAAAATTTCCCCACCGTTTCCAATGTGCCAATGTTTTTTGCGGAAATAAATAAACGACAGTCATTGCCAATAACGCGATAAGAAACAACGTTCCTTGCTCCCATAATGCCGATACCGGCACGCCGATAAGCAAATTGCGAATGGCGCCGCCGCCAAACGCGGTAACGATGCCAAGAATGTAAACGCCAAGTAAATCATATTCTTCTTCCATCGCGACAATCGCGCCGCTTATGGCAAAAGCAATCGTACCAATGATGCTTAACACTTCCCATGTCATATGTGCATTCCTCTCATTCTCGTTGTACGGTAACATTGTACAGCGAATATAGACGGGAAATCAATCTTCCAGTTTATATAATAACAAACTGTATGCCCGCTATATAGCGATTTGCAGCAAGATTTGCTATGATGGAGGCAGATTGAGTCATGCAGATGGAAAGAAGGTGCTGCATTTGAACGAACGCGAAAAAGTGATTTTAGTCGGGTGCCAACTTCCCGATATCGATGAGGAACGGTTTTCTTATTCCATGGAAGAATTAGCGTCGCTAGTGCATACCGCAAATGGCGAAGTTATTATGACCGTTACGCAAAAGCGGGAAGCGGCCCATCCAGCGACATATATTGGAAAAGGAAAAGTAGAAGAGCTTGCTCGCCTTGTCGAGCAATTGGAGCCAGATGTCGTTATTTTTAATGATGAATTATCGCCGAGTCAAAACCGCAACTTGTCAAGGCAGCTATCCGTCCGTATTATTGACAGGACGCAGCTTATTTTAGATATATTCGCGCAACGCGCACGCTCCAAAGAAGGAAAGCTGCAAGTAGAGCTTGCGCAATTGCAATATTTATTGCCGCGCTTAAGCGGGCAAGGAACGGAGCTGTCTCGCCTTGGCGGCGGGATCGGAACAAGAGGACCAGGGGAAACAAAGTTAGAAACGGACCGCCGCCATATTTACCGGCGCATCGATGAAATCAAAACACAATTGAAATTGGTTGCCGAACACCGCGAGCGGTACCGGGAGCGCCGCAAAAAAAATCACGTTTTTCAAATTTCGCTTGTCGGCTATACGAACGCGGGAAAATCGACGCTGTTTAATCGTCTGACCGACGCGGATTCATTCGAGGAAAATTTATTGTTTGCCACCCTCGACCCGCTCACGCGAAAAATGACGCTTCCAAGCGGCTATACCGTGCTTTTAACGGATACGGTCGGCTTTATTCAAGATTTGCCGACAACGTTGGTGGCGGCGTTTCGTTCCACGCTCGAGGAGGTAAAAGAAGCAGACTTAATTTTGCACGTTGTCGATTCATCGAATCCGGATTATTATCATCATGAACAGACGGTTTACGAATTGCTCGATGAGCTGGGGGTTTCCTCCATTCCGATCGTTACCATCTACAACAAACGGGATATTGCCCATCGCAACTTTGTGCCGAGCACTAAAACAGATGCAATCATCATCAGCGCTTTTGACGCGCATGATTTGCGCAGATTGCGGCAATTTATTGAAGAAACGATGATGAAGCAAATGGTTCATTATCATGCATCAATTCCGAGCAATGAGGGAAGACTGCTAGCTCAGTTAAAAGCGGAAACGATTTTGCGAGAGTTGCATTATAATGAAGAAAGCGGCATGTATGAATGTAAAGGCTATATGATGCCAAAACATCCGCTATATGGACAATTGCAACAATAAAAATAGAAAGGGTCATCATATGTTTACACAGTTACGGCATGGAGAAAAAATCGCTGCACTTGTGAAAGAAATCGAAGCGCAAATCGCACCAATCCATAAAGAAATTGAGGAACGGATCGATATCAATCAATATCGGGTCTTAGACAGTTTTCGGCGTCATAAAGTAAGTGACAGCCATTTCATTCCATCAACAGGATATGGATATGATGACATCGGCCGCGATACGCTCGAGCAAATATATGCGGACGTATTCGGCGGCGAGGCGGGACTTGTCCGTCCGCAAATTATTTCAGGAACACATGCGATTTCCATCGCTTTATTCGGCATTCTTCGCCCAGGTGATGAGCTGCTTTACATCACTGGAAATCCGTATGATACGTTAGAAGAAATCGTCGGCATCCGCGGCAGCGGCGTCGGCTCATTAAAGGAATTTCATATTCATTATCAAAGTGTGCCGCTAACAGCAGAAGGTCGCGTTGACTTTGATGCCGTCAAAAACGCGATTAACGGGCGGACAAAAATGATCGGCATTCAGCGTTCGCGGGGGTATGCGACGCGTCCATCATTTACGATTGAAGAAATAAGCGAAATGATTTCGTTTGTGAAAGCGATCAAACCGGATGTTGTTGTGTTCGTTGACAATTGCTATGGCGAATTTGTCGAAGAAAAAGAGCCATGCCACGTCGGCGCAGATTTAATGGCGGGATCGCTGATCAAAAATCCTGGCGGAGGGCTTGCGAAAACGGGTGGCTATATCGTTGGAAAAAAACAATACGTGCAAGCATGCTCGTATCGCATGACCTCTCCTGGCATCGGCGGCGAAGCAGGCCCGACCTTATATAGCTTACATGAAATGTATCAAGGATTTTTCTTAGCTCCTCATATCGTTGGCCAAGCATTAAAAGGCGCGGTGTTTACAGCGGCGATGCTTGAACGGATCGGTTTAAACACGCAGCCGTCTTGGGATGCGACGCGGACGGATTTAGTTCAATCAGTGCAATTTGATGATCCGGAGCAAATGATCGCGTTTTGCCAAGCGATTCAGTTTTCCTCTCCGGTAAATGCGCATTTTACCCCATATCCAAGCTATATGCCCGGCTATGAAGACGACGTCATTATGGCGGCAGGAACGTTTATTCAAGGAGCGAGCATTGAATTAACGGCAGATGGCCCGATCCGCCCTCCATATGTCGCTTACGTGCAAGGAGGGTTAACGTATTCACACGTCAAAATCGCCATTTGTACGGCGATCGATCAATTGCTCGAAAAACAATTAATTTCTTTGTAATAAAATCTAACATAATATTGACATATATTTTAACATGGTATAAAATAAATCATCATAAGCGAGGAGGAATTGGCATGAGTAGTAATATTCGTCGTTCCATGCCATTGTTTCCGATTGGGATAGTGATGCAATTAACAGAATTGTCCGCCCGCCAAATCCGTTATTATGAGGAGCACGGCCTTGTTTCTCCTGCGCGTACAGAAGGAAATCGCCGCTTGTTTTCGCTCAACGACATCGATCGCCTTCTGGAAATTAAAGATTTGATCGATCAAGGAGTTAACTTGGCCGGCATTAAGCAAATTTTTGCGGCGCGACAAGCGGATAAGAAGGAAAAACAAGAGGAAAAGGTCGAAAAAGTCGTGAAACAAAGCTTATCCGATGAGGAATTGCGCGAAATTTTGCGAACGGAGTTAATGCAGGCGGGGCGTTTCCACCGTGCATCACTTCGCCAAGGAGATCTCGCTCGCTTCTTTCACTAATGAAAATTCAAATTGGGAGCCGGGGAGGAGTTAACAAATGGCAAAGTACACGAGAGAAGACATTATGCGCATCGTCAAAGAAGAAAACGTCAAGTATATCCGTCTGCAATTTACTGATATTCTTGGCACCATTAAAAACGTGGAAATCCCGATCAGCCAACTGGAAAAAGCGTTAAACAACAAAATTATGTTTGACGGTTCATCGATTGAAGGATTTGTCCGCATTGAAGAATCGGATATGTACTTATACCCTGATTTAGATACGTTCGTTATTTTCCCGTGGACGGCGGAAAAAGGAAAAGTGGCCCGCTTTATTTGCGATATTTATAATGCCGATGGCACTCCGTTTGAAGGATGTCCTCGCTATAACTTGAAGCGGATGCTGAAAGAGATGGAAGCGCTCGGATTTACCGCTTTCAATCTAGGCGCAGAACCGGAATTCTTCCTGTTTAAACTTGATGAAAACGGGCGCCCAACCCTTGAATTGAACGACCAAGGCGGTTATTTTGACTTGGCGCCTACCGATTTAGGAGAAAACTGCCGCCGCGACATTGTTCTTGAATTAGAAGAAATGGGATTTGAAATTGAAGCTTCGCACCATGAAGTAGCGCCTGGCCAGCATGAAATCGACTTTAAATACGCAGATGCGGTCAAAGCGTGCGATGATATCCAAACGTTTAAGCTTGTTGTCAAAACGATTGCGCGCAAACATGGCCTTCACGCAACATTTATGCCAAAACCGATCTTCGGTATTAACGGGTCTGGAATGCACTGCAATTTATCGCTATTTAGAAATAACGAAAACGCGTTTTTCGATCCAAACGCCGACTTGCAATTAAGTGAGACGGCGCGCCAATTCATCGCTGGTGTGCTGAAACATGCGCCGAACTTTACAGCGGTGACAAACCCGACGGTGAACTCATACAAACGCCTTGTGCCTGGCTATGAAGCGCCATGTTATGTTGCATGGTCCGCCCGCAATCGCAGCCCGCTGATCCGTATCCCAGCTTCGCGCGGAATGAGCACGCGCATTGAAGTGCGCAGCGTGGATCCATCGGCAAATCCGTATTTGGCAATGGCGGTATTATTAGCAGCTGGACTAGACGGAATTAAAAACAAATTAACCCCTCCGGCTCCGGTGGATCGCAATATTTATGTCATGACAAAAGAAGAACGTCTGGAAGAAGGAATTGTTGACTTGCCAGCGACATTGGCAGAAGCGCTCGAAAACTTGAAATCGGATGAAGTCATCGTTCAAGCGCTCGGGAAACACTTGTTCGAACACTTCGTTGAAGCGAAAGAAATCGAATGGGATATGTTCCGCACGGCTGTGCATCAATGGGAGCGCGACCAATATATGGAACTTTATTAAAAGGGAAAAGGCTATCTCGTTTTATGCGAGATAGCCTTTATTGTTTGCAAATATTTAATGAATGACGCGGTAGACACCGATGACTTTGCCAAGAATCGTACAATCGCGGACGATGATTGGCTCCAAATTAGAGTTTTCCGGCTGCAGGCGGATATGATCTTTCTCTTTAAAAAACCGTTTTACCGTTGCTTCGTTTTCCTCCGTCATCGCGACAACGATGTCCCCGTTATCGGCGGATTGCTGTTGGCGCACAATCACATAGTCTCCGTCTAAAATCCCCGCTTCGATCATGCTATCCCCCATCACTTCCAGCATAAACACATGATCTTCCGATGAAATGAGCCGTTTTGGCAAAGGAAAATAGTCTTCGATGTTTTCGACAGCCGTGATCGGTTGGCCAGCTGTCACTTTGCCGATGATCGGCACTGAAATGACATCGTCTGTCTCGTTTCGCGCGGAGAAATCAGCATCCAATATTTCAATGGCGCGCGGTTTTGTCGGATCGCGGCGAATATATCCTTTGCTTTCCAATCGCGCTAAATGCCCGTGTACGGTGGAGCTGGAGGCGAGCCCGACCGCTTCGCCGATTTCGCGGACAGAAGGGGGATAGCCTTTCGTTTTTACTTCTTTTTTAATAAAATCCAAAATTTGTTGTTGCCGCTTCGATAATTTCGTCATCCTATACACCTCTTACCACATCATTTGCCTACATTATAGCATGCGGAAATTGAAAAAACAAACATAAGTTCGAAAATTATGTTGACACAAACAAATGTTCTTCATTATAATGTGGATAAACCGAACAAATATTCTTAAGGGGTGGGGCGATATGAAACGCATGTTTGCGCATTACATTATTTTTTCAGCGCTTTTGTTTATGGTGATTGGGGCGTTTTTATACGCGAACAAGCCGGTTGAAAAAGATAAATATATGGAAATTACGGTTGCCTCGGGAGATACGCTTTGGAAGCTGGCAAAGGAATATAAAGAACAACACCAACTTTCGACAACGGAATTTATCGAGTGGGTCGTCGATGTCAATCATTTGTCAAGCCAGCGGATTGTCGCTGGTGAAAAAATTGTCATTCCTGTGCTAAAATCAAAGGAAAATGAATCGCTCGTCGTCAGAAAATAAAATCGTGAGGATGGTATTACATGAAGGCGGTTATTTATTGTCGTGTCAGCACAAATAAAGAAGAACAAGAAACATCGCTGGAACGCCAGCGGGAAGAGCTGGAACGCCTTGCTGAACAGCACGGTTTTGAGGTGGTCAAAATCATTATGGAGCAGGCCAGCGGCTACGAAGTGGACAGAGACGGCGTGTTTGATCTGCTTTCCACATTAAAAGAGGAGCAGATTGATGCGCTTCTCGTTCAAGATGAGACAAGGTTGGGACGCGGGCACGCAAGAATCGCGCTTCTTCACTGCATCCAAAAAGAAGGAGTGAAAATATATACGATCACCCATAACGGCGAAATGCAGCTATCAGAGGCGGATTCGATGGTATTAAACATTCTCAGCATTGTCGAAGAATATCAGCGGAAAATACATAATTTAAAAATCAAGCGCGGAATGCAGCGGGCGATTGCCCAAGGGTATCGTCCTGAGCGAAATTTAAAGAGCGTCGGAAAAAATGCGGGAAGAGAGAAAATGGACCTTCCCATTGAAGAAATCGTCCGCCTGCGCCACAATGGTTTGACGTTTGCGGAAATCGCCGCGACATTGCGCGGATTTGGTTACGATGTTTCAAAAGCGACCGTTCACCGCCGCTACCGGGAATATATCGATGCTGATTAAGGATCACGCCGTTTTTTATTATGCAGAAGGCACCGGGCAAATCATTTTGCGGCCGGAACGTTTTATCGCGAATGCTTGGCGCGCGGAAAAGCAAGATAGTTGCGCTTTCCGTTGCTGTCGTATAAGATGGGGGAGTAGCAATACAATGATAAGGTGGAGGCAGCTATGTTATCAAAACAAAAAATGGCGCGAATTAACGAACTGGCCAGAAAGGCAAAATCATCTGGTTTAACGGAGGAAGAAACGCTTGAGCAGCAGCAGCTTCGCCGCGAATATATTCAAGCGTTTCGCGAAGCGATGGTGGAGACGTTGCATTCTGTCACAGTCATTGATCCGAACGGCAATGATGTGACACCGCAAAAATTGAAAGAAAGCAAAAAGCGGCGTCAGCATTAATAATAATATTTGGCGAAAGAAAGCATTCTAAAATAGAGATGCTTTCTTTTTGTTATTTATTTTGACAAAAGAAATATTGTACATCTTCTTTTATTTTCTATATGATAGAATTGACACTATGTTGATGAAAGGATGGGTAAGGATATGGCGCATACAATCGAGGAATTAGCGATTACAACGATTCGGACATTGTCGATTGATGCCATCGAAAAAGCAAAGTCCGGTCATCCAGGAATGCCGATGGGAGCGGCACCGATGGCATATACACTTTGGACGAAATTTATGAATCACAATCCAAGCAATCCGAAATGGTTTAACCGCGACAGATTCGTGTTATCCGCAGGGCATGGATCGATGCTGTTATACAGCCTGCTTCATTTAAGCGGTTACGATGTTTCCATGGAAGATATTAAACAATTCCGTCAATGGGGCAGCAAAACGCCGGGGCATCCGGAGTATGGCCATACACCGGGGGTAGAAGCAACGACTGGTCCGCTCGGCCAAGGGATTGCGATGGCCGTTGGTATGGCAATGGCAGAGCGCCATTTAGCAGCTACATATAACCGGGAAAATTTTGAAATTATAAACCACTACACATATGCGATTTGCGGCGATGGCGATTTAATGGAAGGAGTTGCTGCCGAAGCTGCATCGCTGGCCGGGCATTTAAAACTTGGCCGCCTGATCGTTCTTTATGACTCGAACGATATTTCGCTTGATGGCGAATTACATCTTTCCTTCTCGGAAAGCGTTGAGCAACGCTTTAAAGCATATGGCTGGCAATATTTGCGCGTCGAAGACGGGAATAATATTGAGGAAATTGCCAAAGCACTTGAGGAAGCAAAAGCGGACGAAACCCGCCCGACGCTGATTGAAGTGAAAACGACCATTGGCTACGGTTCCCCGAATAAAGCCGGAACGTCTAACGTACACGGCGCTCCGCTTGGGGCGGAAGAGTTGAAACTTACGAAAGAAGCGTATAAATGGACGTTTGAAGAAGATTTTTACGTTCCGCAAGAAGTATATGATCATTTCCGCCAAGTAGTAAAAGAAGCGGGAGAGAAAAAAGAAGCGGAATGGAATGAACTATTTGCCCAGTACGAAAAAGCGTATCCGGATTTGGCGAAACAATTGAGATTGGCAATGAACGGAGAACTTCCAGAAGGATGGGAAAAAGCGCTTCCGGTATATGAAGAAGGAAAAAGCCTGGCGACGCGCGCATCTTCTGGAGAGGTGTTAAACGCGATTGCGAAAACCGTTCCGCAGCTGATTGGCGGTTCGGCTGACCTTGCAAGTTCCAATAAAACATTAATCAAAGGAGCCGGAAACTTTTTGCCAGAAAGCTATGAAGGGCGCAACATTTGGTTTGGCGTACGTGAATTCGCGATGGGCGCAGCGCTGAACGGAATGGCGCTGCATGGAGGCTTAAAAGTATTTGGCGGCACGTTCTTTGTGTTCTCCGATTATTTGCGTCCTGCCATTCGCCTCGCTGCGTTAATGGGCTTGCCAGTGACGTACGTTCTTACACATGACAGCATCGCTGTTGGCGAAGACGGCCCGACGCATGAGCCAGTCGAGCAATTGCCGTCGTTGCGCGCGATGCCGAATTTGTCGGTCATTCGCCCGGCTGATGCGAATGAAACCGCGGCGGCATGGCGTTTAGCCGTAGAATCGACCGATCAGCCGACCGCGTTAGTATTGACGCGGCAAAATATCCCGACATTGCCGAATACGGCAGAACGGGCATACGAAGGTGTGAAAAAGGGAGCTTACGTCTTATC
This sequence comes from Parageobacillus thermoglucosidasius, assembly GCF_001295365.1. Lineage (GTDB taxonomy): Bacteria > Bacillota > Bacilli > Bacillales > Anoxybacillaceae > Parageobacillus > Parageobacillus thermoglucosidasius. Next base: position 1,964,898 of record NZ_CP012712.1, read on the forward strand.
TGAGGCGAAAAACGGCAATCCAGAAGCATTATTGCTTGCCTCCGGTTCTGAGGTAAGCCTTGCGGTGAAAGCGCAACAAGCGTTAGCGGAAGAAGGCATTCACGTTTCCGTCATCAGCATGCCGTCATGGGACCGTTTTGAAAAACAAGACGATGAGTATAAGCAGCAAGTGCTTCCAAGCACTGTGAAAAAGCGTTTGGCGATTGAAATGGCAGCTTCGCTCGGCTGGGAGCGTTATGTCGGCGATGAGGGCGACATTTTGGCAATCGATCGTTTCGGCGCTTCTGCACCAGGAGAAAAAATTATGGAAGAGTACGGCTTTACTGTCGAAAATGTAGTCAAAAGAGTGAAAGCATTGCTGAAAAAATAACGGTAAAAAGCTGTCTCCATATGAAAAAGGAGACAGCTTTTTCATATGGGCCAATCGACAAAGTTAGTGAAAAATTTTTTCCGTTAATTGACATATTTTTTTCTCGCTTTTCTCTATAATAAAAATAGTAATAAGGAGGAAATGGGGGATGGGAAATGGTACGGTATTGGATTTATTTGTTAAATGAAGAAGTGGCGGGCCATTATCGCGACCGGACGGACAAGATTGTCGAATTATTCCGGGAGCACCAATGTGCGAAAGCGCCTTTTAAGAGCATTTATCGAAAACAAGTGGAGTTTATTACGGAGCGCCTCTCATTTTCAAGATTAGAATTGGGGCTTAAAGAACATTTTTTAGGAAATGTCGGGAAAAATTTAGAGCGCAACATGTTTGTACTGCAAAACAAGGCTGGGGAGGAAGCGCTATTAATTGTGCAAAAACGCCGCCTTCTTCTCGTTGCTGACAGCCCGTCGGTCACCAAGGACATTTGCCAAGCGCTCGCGCTGATTTCTCCTTCCTTTTTGGCGGTAGATGCCCATTTTGCCGACTATGGATGGCTTACTGTTTCTCCGGACGGAAGAAAATTTGCGTAAATAAAAGATTTTTGCAAGGAAATATTGTATAATACCACATTGTTTAGTACACTGTTAAATAGACAACACGAAGGAGGAAATAGTAGGTATGGGGACAACGATTCTCGTTGGCATTCTAGCGCTTATTGCGGGAACGGCGCTAGGATTTTTCATTGCTCGCAAAACGATGATGAACTACTTAAAGAAAAACCCGCCTATTAATGAGCAAATGATTCGGATGATGATGATGCAAATGGGGATGACGCCATCCCAGAAAAAAATTAATCAAATGATGAAAATGATGAACAATCATCTTAAATAAACATCGGACAGGCACTCGGTCGGAGTGTCTTTTTATTTCGGAATAATATTTCAAAAATTTTTTATTTTTGCTATACTAATACAGTACATTTTCCGTTTGTGATGGGAGAGGTTCGATGACAGTATTTCGTGACTTATTTTGGTTTTTCCGTCAAGAGAAAAAAGCGTATATCACAGGAATTATTGCGCTTGTGATCGTGGCATTTCTCGAAACGATTCCACCGAAAATAATCGGAATAGTGATTGACCATATAAAAGAAGGAATGATAACAAAAGCCATCCTTATCCGCTGGATGGCTGTTTTGTTCGTTGTTGCTGTCGTTTCATATGTGTTGCGCTATTGGTGGCGTGTTTTAATTTTTGGTTCGGCCGCGAAACTATCGCGGCAGCTTCGCAATGAGCTGTACGCCCATTTTACGAAAATGTCGCCATCGTTTTATCAGAGAAAGCGCATTGGCGATTTGATGGCGCATGCGACAAATGATTTGCAAGCGATTCAGCAAACAGCCGGAAGCGGGATATTGACGCTTGTCGATTCATTAATGCTAGGCGGCTTCGTGCTGGCGACGGCGGCAGAGCTGCTCGGGCCATATTTAGTGAAAATATTTATCGACGATTATTTAACGCCGCGGCGTCTTGATTTTGCGCCTTTGTTTTGGCTTGCTCTGGCATATATCGGTGTTTTGTTTCTCAAAACGTTCATCTCTTATTTTCAGCTCATTCAATTTCAAAAACTGGCGCTGAAAGTCATCCAGTCGCTGCGGATGGACGTATTTACCAAAGTTCACCAGCTCGGGATGCGCTATTTTGAACGGTGATTAATTTGTTAATGCGGTTTTACGAATTTGACCGCGGCGATATTCTCATTGACGGTGTATCGATCCGTGATTACACGAAGGAGGAGCTCCGCAAAAACATCGGCCTTGTGCTGCAAGATCCGTTTTTGTTTTATGGCACCATTAGCGACAATATTCGCATGTACAATCCATCATTAACGGATGAGCAAGTGAAAAATGCCGCTCGTTTTGTACAAGCGGACTCGTTTATCGAAAAGCTTCCTAGCAAATACGAGCATAAAGTGGTCGAAAGAGGTTCCACTTTTTCGAGTGGGCAGCGGCAGTTAATTTCGTTTGCGCGAACCATTGCAGCAAACCCAAAGATTCTTGTGCTCGATGAAGCGACCTCCAACATCGACACGGAAACGGAAGAAGCGATTCAAGAGGCATTGGCGAAGATGCGGAAAGGACGAACGACGATTGCGATTGCCCACCGGCTTTCAACGATTCAAGATGCGGACCAAATCCTCGTGCTTCACCGCGGAGAAATTGTGGAGAGGGGGACGCATCAGGAGCTGCTGGCGCAAAAAGGGTTATATTATAAAATGTATTTATTGCAAAACGGGTTAATGGACGTTGAAGAATATGCGTAAAAAAGAAAAAAGCGCCTCTCGTGTTACGGGCGAGGAGCGCTTTTTTGCTTATTTTTTTGTTTGTTATACATGTTTAAAAGCGAATCGAGCTCCCGACTCACTTGGATGGCAACTGCCGAGTTCAATCCGTTTTTTGCGACTACTTCAATTAATTCTGTGCGCTTTTTTTCAATTAAAGTTAAAATTTCATTGTTGAACACAGAGGAACAAGTCCTTTCTTTTCAAAATTGATATAGGTGTATTTTATACTATTTTACCAATAAATTCAAAAAAGAAAAATAGATAAGCTTAAACTTGAACATTTTGCTTCTTATGCACAATAATAAATGTGTGCCCTATTTTTCGTTGATGAATTCTGAAAAATGTTGTTTTTTCAATGGCTGGAGTTCATGGAACGGAAATGAGATTTTATATTTTGCGGTGACATAATTTCGCTATTTGCCGCCGGCGGTTGATGTTTTGACAAAAATAGTTAGGTTGCGCTTTATAGAAAAAGTATGCTGTTCGTAGATTACTAATAGTTGTATTTTTGCTACAATAAAATAATAAAAATGATGTAGGGGTTGAATTCAATGGCTGATATTAATTTGTTTTTGGCGTTTGGTGCCGGCTTTTTATCATTTATTTCTCCGTGTTGTCTGCCTCTTTATCCGGCATTTTTGTCATATATTACCGGCGTATCAGTTAGTGAACTGAAGGCGGAGAACGCGATGATGCAGCGGCGAAGTTTGTTGCATACACTATTTTTCCTGCTCGGGTTCTCTCTTATATTCGTTTCCATCGGTTTTGGAACATCGCTTGTCGGCAGATGGTTTAGCGAATACCAAGATTTTATTCGGCAAATTGGCGCGATTTTGATTGTTGTTTTTGGACTTGTGATTGTCGGAATATGGAGGCCGGCTTTTTTAATGAAAGACCGCCGTCTTTCGTTTCAAGAGCGTCCTTCTGGCTTCTTCGGCTCCATCATTATCGGCATGGCCTTTGCGGCTGGTTGGACGCCGTGTATGGGGCCGATTTTAATGTCAGTTGTTGCGCTGGCGGCGACAAACCCGGGCTCGGGAATGTTGTATATGTTTGCTTATTCGCTAGGATTTGCTGTTCCGTTTTTTATCCTTTCGTTTTTCATCGGAAAATTGCATTGGATTCGCCGGCATAGCGAAAAAATGGTGAAAATCGGTGGATATGTGATGATAGCGATGGGAGTTGTCTTGTTTTTTGATTGGATGACAAAAATTACTGGGTACGCGACGAGGATTTTTGGAGGGTTTACTGGTTTTTAAATTAGTTTTAATTAGAGGGAGTTAAGGAGTTATGGCGAAAATTCTTATTGTTGATGATGCGAAATTTATGAGAATGACATTATCCAACATTGTTAAAAAAGCGAACCATGAAATTGTTGGCGAAGCGGAAAACGGGAAAGAGGCTGTGGAATTATATCGGGTACTAAAGCCGGATATTGTCATTATGGACATTACGATGCCAGTGATGAATGGGCTCGAAGCGTTGCGCGCGATTAAACGAGAAGACGCGAATGCGAAAATCATCATGTGCTCAGCGATGGGACAGCAGCGCATGGTGGTGGAAGCGATCGAAGCGGGAGCGGCTGATTTTATCGTGAAGCCGTTTGAAGAAAGCCGTGTGATGGAAGCGGTGAATCGTTTATTATCATAAACAATATTGGTATGCAACAATTGCTGCTTTTTTTGTTATAATACAATTATCGTAAAACTTGATGAAGAGGATGATGCGTTTGGCAATCGCAAGTTCGATCATCGCTGTATTCATGGCATTGCTTGTTTTGTTTGTGCGAATGAAGGCGTCAAAAAAGCCGACAAGCGCGAAAAAAATTATTTTGCCGCCGATATTTATGAGCACCGGGGCTTTGATGTTCCTTGACCCAGTATTTCGCGTGACAAAAGGGGAGCTGATCGAAGCGGTTGTGCTTGGGGCGTTTTTTTCCATTTTTCTCATCAAAACGTCGAAATTTGAAGTAAAAAACGGCGCTATTTATTTAAAACGTTCGAAAGCGTTTATTTTCATTTTAATCGGTCTGCTTGTCATCCGAATCGGCTTAAAATCGTACTTAGGAAGAACGATCGACTATCGCCAATTAAGCGGAATGTTTTATTTGCTTGCTTTTTCGATGATTGTGCCATGGCGCATTGCGATGTATGTGATGTATAAGAAATTGGAACGGCGTCTAAAATACCAATCGCCCATTTTGACAACGTAAAAAAAAAGCGGGAATGCACTCCCGCTTTTTTCTTAACCCTTGAGCTGGCATCGGCGAGAAAAGGAGGTGCTCCAATTTACTTGTTTTGCAGCAAATGTTCATAAGGAGTAATATTAATTTGTTTTTCCTTCAATGTCTTGATTAAAAATTTATGGTCGCGTTTTGGCGTTGCCATAATGTAACCGCGGATAATTAAATCTCTTGTAATTCGCGAAGCATTTTCTTGAAGCGCAAGCTCTCCGATTTTTCCGGCAATTTTTTGGCGGGCAACATCGCGGAACAATTCCGGAACCGGCTTTACTAATTCTTCTAAAAGCGCTTTTTCTTCCTCGCCCCATAAGTGCCGCGTCTGCTCAATATAATATTCTTGCCAGTCTAATTCTGATTTCCCGTCTTCCTTTGGCAACCGTTTTAAAAATTTGCGGAACATGAAAAAACCGCCGATTGACATAATGACAAGTAAAAACACAGTCCAAAACAATATAAACCAAAGAAACCAACCTGTCAGCATCATTCCCACCTCAACGAATTCCAATCTATCAACCATTATTGCGAAAAAAGCGCTTTTTGGCAAGATAAGCATATTTTTTATCGTATTGTTACGAAAATGTAAAGCAAATGTAAAGAAGCGCCGCGATTCCTTGTGTGCCAATGGTTCAGCAACGGCCGCCACAAGAAAATGGAAATGGTGACCAGTGATATCTATCTATAAACATGCTACTCTATTAAAGGCGAACGACAAACGAAAAAGCAACGTTGAGGTGGCGGCAATGATAAAAAAAACGTTTGCGGCACTTGCCGTAGTTTGTTGTATAGTCAGCGGAATTTCCTCTTATTCGACAGATGCGGCAACAACGTATACATACTATAAGGTAAAGAAAGGCGACACGCTTTTCAAAATTGCCAAAACATATAAAACGACCGTTTCTGCCTTGAAATCATTAAACCGGCGCAAAAGCGATGTTCTTATTGCCGGCGAAACGATCAAAGTGCCGCGGCTGGCGGTGAAATCTGCCGGACAAAAGCAAGAGTTTTCTATTAGCGCCGCAGAACGGAAACTAATGGCGCAGCTTGTCCATGCGGAAACCGGCTTCAGCGAGCCGTTTGCTGGAAAAGTGGAAGTGGCGCTCGTCATTTTAAATCGCATGAAGCATCCTGCTTTTCCAAAAACGATTAAAGGCGTCATTTATCAAAAAACAAAATCAGGCTATGCGTTTGTTCCAGTGAGAACGGGGAAACTAACGCGCATTCAGCCGACAAAACAAGATTATGCTGCGGTGGATCGAGCGTTGTCGCTGTTTCCGAACGACCGCCGCGGTTCGCTCTACTTTTATAATCCAAAAATCACAAAAGATAAATGGATGTTATCAAGGCCGGTAACGATTCGGATTGGGAATCATGTATTTACGAAATAAACGAGAATCTCCACAATGGTGGAGGTTCTCGTTTTTTGTATAGGATAGGAGGGAATGTGAGAGATGAAAACATAAAAGTCTAATGGAATGAAAAGAGAAAAAAATAGGCAAGCGCCCAACGACTCACAGATGGACGCATGGCAGCTGGCGCAAAACCGGTTGCGATGGATATTGATGGCCTTTGTTACATACATAAACGAACGGTGGAAAAACGGCAATCTCTTCTTTCCGTTTTCATAAACAAGCGGTTCGGCTTGGGAAGCGAAATAAAATTTGTTATTACCATTATGATGCAAAGCCACCCGCAAAAGCTTGTCCATCGAAATCCGGCAAAAAACGGGTATCTGTATGCATGAAAAATCTGTTCATTCAAGTTATCAGTTTCTCTCGTTTATCATGATCGCATACCGGTTTGTATTGTTTGCATTTTCGGCTTTACTTATATGGATTTCTAATGTTGGATCGGAAAAATAAGCGCAAATTTGTTTATGTTGAAGCGGAAACGGCAAAGGAACAGCCCGCTGTTTCCAAAGCGCTTTTTCTTTATGAATTTGGATGATGATCGCGTTTGTTTCACAAAGAACGGTTAGTTGTTCTTTAAGACAGTTGGGAATTTCTGCTTCGATAATGTAATGAGTATCCGTTTCAAAAACGTCAATCCGGAATGTCTTTTCATCTAATTCGCATGTGAACGATTCACCGCATAACAAATCAAGCCACTTACGCAACTCATGTTGTTCTGTTTTTTTCCTGTTTTCCAAGAAAATGCTCCCCCGCATTCCAAAATAATCTTGCCGTTGTTTATTGTATGAATGAACAAAGGAAAGGTTCACGGCGGGAGCGGAAAACCATTTTATTTACATATCATGGCTGGAATGATGTTTTTGCCGCGTGTGATTGCGATTTTTTACCTTTTTGGACCCGCTTAGCGGTTCCGGTTGTCCGGGGTTGTCACCTTTTGCCGCGTTTTTGCGCATGTCGGTACTTGTGTTTTTATTGACCATGTCCATTCCCCTCCTTTTGTTATTAGCATGCCGGCATCTTCCTTAATTATTCACGGTATAATTCAGGCTACGTTTGGAACGATAAGTAATGAATGACTGCCATTGATGAAGGAGGAAGGCAATCATGGCTTATCATAAAACGAAGCAGGAAGCGTTTCAAGCGGCGCAAAAGGCAACGATGGAAGCGAAGGAGTGGCATGATCATTTAGTGCGCGACCAAGCCGATTACGGCCATCAATTAAGCCATTTAAAGCAAGAGGTGAACGAAGCGTTTGCCCAAATTAACAACGCGCTTGAAGTCGCCTCGGAAAAACAGCGGCTGCAGCTTGAAAAGTTCCGCAGCGACTTGCAAGCGATTGTCGATGAAGTGAATGAAATACAATCATAAAGGGAATGCCAGCCATTCGGCATTCCCTTTTGCTTGCGATAGCGAAACAAACATAAAGCTATTGATTCTTTTTTCTTTTCTTGTTGTTTTGGCGCTGCGCTTCTGTCAATGGCTCGTTGGAAAATTCTTCGTTATAGCCGGCTCCCTTTCCTTGCGCGTCCGCCGCATTCATGCCGGGAATGACATGATTGGCTTTCCGTTTGCCCATCATTTTCACCTCCGCTACTAGTTTGCGGCTGGAAGATCACTTTATGCTTTTTTTGAAAAAGAATAATATGACGAAACCTTCGAAATTCTATTTACAACTTATCTTCCTTATAATAAGATAAAAGCGTATTAAATTTTACGGGTGTTGGGAGAATTCGTGCTATTTTTTCGACTTTGTGGCGAAAAAATAGTATAGTAAGTAATGAGGGGGTAATACATATGGCAAAACAAGACGTTTTCAACGCCCGCTCTTCATTTGAAGTAAACGGTAAAAAATATAACTATTACCGTTTGCAAGCGCTTGAAGAAGCGGGGATCGGCAACATCTCCCGTTTACCGTATTCGATTAAAATCTTGTTAGAATCAGTACTTCGGCAAGTAGACGGACGTGTCATCACAAAAGAGCATGTCGAAAACCTTGCCAAATGGGGAACGCCGGAGATGAAAGACATCGACGTTCCGTTTAAGCCATCGCGCGTCATTTTACAAGACTTTACCGGCGTACCAGCCGTCGTTGACTTGGCGTCGATGCGTAAAGCGATGGCGGATATGGGCGGAGATCCATATGAAATCAACCCGGAAATTCCGGTTGACCTCGTTATCGACCACTCTGTGCAAGTGGATAGAGCCGGAACGGATGACGCACTGGAGTATAACATGAACTTAGAGTTTGCGCGCAACGCGGAGCGCTACAAATTTTTAAAATGGGCGCAGAAAGCATTTAACAACTATCGCGCTGTTCCGCCAGCAACCGGGATTGTCCACCAAGTCAACTTGGAGTATCTCGCTAACGTCGTTCATACAGTTGAAGGAGAAAACGGCGAATATGAAGCATTTCCTGATACTCTAGTTGGCACGGACTCCCATACGACAATGATTAACGGCCTTGGCGTTCTTGGATGGGGAGTCGGCGGAATTGAAGCGGAAGCTGGCATGCTTGGACAACCTTCCTACTTCCCAGTGCCGGAAGTAGTCGGTGTTCGTTTAACCGGAAAACTGCCAAATGGCACAACGGCGACGGACCTTGCTTTAAAAGTAACCCAAGTGCTTCGCAAAAAAGGCGTTGTCGGCAAATTCGTCGAGTTCTTCGGACCGGGTGTGGCGACATTGCCGCTTGCGGACCGCGCGACGATTGCGAACATGGCGCCGGAATACGGTGCGACATGCGGCTTCTTCCCAGTAGATGCGGAAGCGCTTGACTATTTGCGCTTAACTGGCCGTGATGAGCATCATGTGCAAGTGGTTGAAGCATATTGCAAAGCAAACGGTCTGTTCTATACGCCAGATGCGCCAGAGCCTGTATTTACAGATGTAGTCGAAATTAACTTGTCCGAAATTGAAACGAACTTGTCGGGACCGAAACGCCCGCAAGACTTAATTCCGCTTTCGCAAATGAAACAATCGTTCCGTGAAGCGGTAAAAGCACCGCAAGGAAATCAAGGCTTCGGCTTAACGGAAGCGGATCTTAATAAAGAAATCACCGTCACGTTAAACGGCGAAGACGTCAAAATGAAAACAGGCGCCGTTGTCATTGCCGCGATCACAAGCTGTACAAACACTTCGAATCCGTATGTATTGATCGCAGCTGGCTTATTGGCGAAGAAAGCGGTAGAAAAAGGATTGCAAGTTCCGAAATATGTTAAAACATCGCTTGCGCCGGGTTCGAAAGTCGTAACAGGTTATTTGCGGGATTCCGGATTACTTCCATATCTCGAAAAGCTCGGCTTTAATATCGTTGGTTACGGCTGTACAACATGTATCGGTAACTCCGGCCCGCTTGCGCCAGAATTGGAAAAAGCGATTGCCGAAAACGACTTGCTTGTGACAAGCGTGCTTTCCGGAAACCGCAACTTCGAAGGCCGGATCCATCCGTTAGTAAAAGGCAACTACTTGGCGTCACCTCCGCTTGTCGTCGCATATGCGTTAGCAGGCACGGTCGACATTGACTTGTTAAACGATCCGATTGGCAAAGATAAAGACGGAAATGACGTATACTTCCGCGATATTTGGCCATCGATGGAAGAAGTCAAACAAGTCGTCAAACAAGCGGTTGACCCAGAATTGTTCCGCAAAGAATATGAGCGCGTGTTCGACGGCAACCCGCGCTGGAATGCGATCGAAACGACGGATGAACCGCTTTATCAATGGGATGAAAACTCGACATACATCCAAAATCCGCCGTTCTTTGAAGGATTGTCGCCAGACGTGCGCAAAGTCGAACCGCTTAAAGGTTTGCGCGTCATTGGCAAATTCGGCGATTCTGTCACAACTGACCATATTTCTCCAGCCGGAGCGATCGGCAAAAATACGCCAGCTGGCCAATATCTCATCTCGAAAGGCGTCGAGCCGAAAGACTTCAACTCTTACGGGTCCCGCCGCGGCAACCATGAAGTGATGATGCGCGGTACGTTTGCGAACATCCGCATCCGCAACCAAATCGCTCCTGGCACAGAAGGCGGCTATACGACTTACTGGCCGACGGGAGAAGTTACAACGATCTACGATGCGTGCATGAAATACAAACAAGACGGCACAGGGCTTGTCGTTATTGCCGGCAAAGACTACGGAATGGGAAGCTCCCGCGACTGGGCGGCAAAAGGAACGTTCTTGCTTGGCATCAAGACGGTCATCGCGGAAAGCTTTGAGCGCATCCATCGCTCCAACTTGGTGCTCATGGGCGTGCTGCCATTGCAATTTAAAGAAGGGGAAAACGCAGAAACGCTTGGCTTAACCGGCAAGGAAGTGTTTGAAGTGCATATTGACGAAAACGTCAAACCGCGCGACCTTGTCAAAGTGACAGCGACAAATCCAGATACAGGCGAGAAAAAAGAATTTGAAGTCATCGTCCGCTTCGACAGCGAAGTCGAAATCGACTACTATCGCCATGGTGGAATTTTGCCGATGGTGTTGCGTGAGAAACTTGCAAAAGCGAAAAAATAATTGGAACATAGAACATAACGAAGCAGGCTCTTGAGAAGCAAGGGCCTGCTTTATTGTTATTTTGTATTCGCTTTTTTTGCCGCGTTTTCTAGCTCGCTTTTCGGATCTGGAGTGAATGACGCATCTTGGCCGAATCCTTGTGGATTGACGCCAGGGGCTTTTGTCCCGCGATTTTTGCTGCCATTCTTCGCCATCGCGCTCACCTCCGAATATAGTATTTCCGTTATTGCGCAAAATATAAAAAGACACCAAAACAATGATTTAATGGGTTATGCGCCGTTTCGCGCGCCACCGTTTTTCCGTTATGAACGCAATGGGAAGTTCCGCGAAAATCATTCCGCACAAAATGCCGATGCAGCCGATGATCGCAGAAGCCGTTAGCCGTTCTCCTGCCCATATGTACGCGGTAAGCGCCGCAAATACTGGTTCCATCGCAAAAATAAGGGCGACGCGAGTAGCCGTCGTATATTTTTGAAAGTTGGTTTGAACGAGAAACGCCGCCGTTGTCGCAAGCAATGACGTAATGAGAAGCGCTGTCCATACTTCCCGCTTTTGTAAAACCGCCGCATTCCATATTTGTGTTTCATCTTCCAAAAGAAACGCGATAATCGTACACAGCACCGCCACGGTGAAAATTTGCGTCATTGTTAATAACATGGGCGAATAGTGCACCGAATATTTTCCCGTCGCAATAATGTGCATCGCAAACGAAATTGCGCCAAAAAAGACAAATACATCTCCGCGATTAAATGTCCACTTGCCGTCGCCGCCCATTAAAAAATAGAGGCCGGCTGCTGCCATCACCGCACCGATGACTGCATTGACCGATGGCTTTTGCTTGAGAAAAAGAAAAGAAAATAACGGCACAAGCACAACGCTGAGCCCAGTAATAAATCCTGCTTTTGACGAAGTCGTAAACAGCAAGCCGACTGTTTGCAGCGCATAGCCGCCAAACAGCCAAAGCCCCATCCATATGCCGGAGCGGATAAGCGGCAATGTATAGTGGTGAAAAAGGGAGCGGTGGAAAATAACCAGCCATCCTAATAAAAACAATCCCGCAAGACTAAAACGAATCGCATTAAATGAAAGCGGCTCAAGAAAAGCGATCGCGTTTTGCACAACGACGAATGTTGCCCCCCAGACGAACGTGACGGCAAGAAGGCTGGCGTCAGCTACCCATCGTTTTTTCAAGCCAATCCCCCCGTTTGCTTCTTTTGATTCACCATGCAATGGACGGCACTATGCCATCATTGCCGAACAAGAACATCTTTTTTGCCAAAATGAGCGGCGGAAACACGTACAAAAAACATTGATACAGCAGGAAAATCTGCATAATAATAGATAATAAAGGAATAAGGTAAAAAATCAAGTCCAATCGCAGCCTAGTACTTAGATCATCAGACAACGAAATCACTTTTTGCTGGTTTCTTTTAACATCTTTTTTATTAATCAAAAGTCATTGCTTCACATGTTTTTTTCACTATATTGTATAATAAAAAAATAAACGTACAGATTGTGCGCGGATTGATTGTGGAAGGGTGACGATGCTTGGACGTCAGGATTCAGTGGACATATATTACGCCGAAAAAACGCGAAGTAGTGCTTACTTCCGATTTTGTGCCTGTTGATGAGGCGCTCCGCTTGGCCGAGGATTTTGAAAAAACAGGCCGCGTCAAAGAACTGTGTTTTATTGATGGCAATGATGTCACGTGGTCAAAAAAAGAATTAAGCAAGCTATTAAAAGAAATGGAAACAGAACCACATGATGTCATCGCTTATTTTGATGGCGGTTTTGATCGCGGCACATTGCAGGCCGGAGTCGGAGTAGTGATTTACTATAAACAAAACAACGGGCAATATCGGCTTCGCGCCAACCGCCAGCTTGAGGCGTTAAAATCAAATAATGAAGCGGAATACGCCGCGTTCTGGTTTTTAATGCAAACGCTTGAGGAACTCGGCGTCCATCATTTGCCGGTCATTTTCCGCGGCGATTCGCATGTTGTCCTGAAGCAGCTATCCGGGGATTGGCCGTGTTTCGAGGATGACTATCACGCATGGTTGGACTGCATTGAAGAAAAAATCAGTGAATTGGGAATCCAGCCCATTTATGAGCCGATTTCACGCAAACAAAATAAAGAGGCTGACCAGCTTGCCCGCCAAGCGCTGGAAGGCCAAACAATTACTAGCATGATGGAACTTACGGAGAAAGGGTAGGCATAAAATGAGAGAGAAAAAAGCAAACAAACGAAAAGAAATATTAGACAAACTGAATGAGTTGCATCAAACGTATTGTGAGGGCTGCTTTTTAAAGAGCACGTTTCGAAAAGAATACGGCAAAACGTACGCGCAATCTTTTTGCATTAACCACTGCACGGTTGGGGAGAAAATGCGGCAGTACGGAGCTATGTTGCTGGCGACGACTTCCCGTTCGACAAAATAGCGGAAAAGGGACTTCGCAAAAGAAAGGAAGCCCCTTTTTTAACGCGTTGTTCAGCGCAACGCTTCATTTAATTGGTGTTCGACGCTGGCAAGTTTCTGCTCATAATGCGATAAAAATTCTTCATCGGCGCCGGTTGCTTGCCGGCGGGCACGGGAAAGCTGGGCATGCGCGTTGGCGACTGCTTGCTTGGCGCCTTCGAGCATGTCTTTGTCCAAGCCCATCGTCGCCTGACCTACCATTTTTTCTGCTGCTTTGACAAACATTTCGACTTGTTTAAGATCGTTATAACCGGAATGAATATCGCGTTCCATTCGGCAAACACCTCCTAGCGAATAGTGTCTGTCGGATGCCAGGAAATATGCACATAAAAAGCAAAAAGCCGGCAATATGCCGGCTTTTTTGTTCCGCTTACGTTCTTTTCGTTTATATCAACGAACGCTTTATAATTTTACAACGTTAGCAGCTTGAGGTCCACGGTTTCCTTGCACGATTTCAAACGAAACTTCTTGACCTTCTTCTAAAGTTTTGAACCCTTCACCTTGGATCGCTGTGAAGTGAACGAATACGTCAGAACCGCCTTCCACTTCAATAAAACCATAACCTTTCTCATTGTTAAACCATTTTACTTTACCGCGTTGCATAATACTGAATTCCTCCTAATACCTTTAGCCTTTAGGCTAACTGAAAGATTTTTTATCAAATAACGGAATATACTTCACAGCAATCTAAGGTGGACGAACACGCTGAATGCCTGAAATATATTCTGTTATATGATGACTTTACTATACACTAATGTAAGGGGCATCGTCAAGAAAAAGACGATGAAATTCAGAAAAAAATTACAAATGTTGCAGAAGAATGACCAAATGGTTTCATGGAAAGCAAAAAAGTAAGAATATACGGAAGAAATAAGCCATACATTGCATAGTAGGAACGCAAAGGGGGATGGGTGTGATGTACCGCGGAAAAATCGCGGGCAAAGAGGTGATCGTTCGTTTAGGAAATAGGGTGAGCCGGCGGTATTTTTATGATAACAAAATTTACAACATGGTTCTTTCTTACGGTGAAACGGCGTTTAAAAAAGGGCAAGAAACGTTTTGCATTTATAATGACCGTGTCGGTTTGATTGTGGCAGAAGTCGAAAAACACGATATTCCAATCATTCGCATTGATTACATTATTGAAAATGAAAATGTTTATGAATGATAGCTGACAAACAGGAAAAAATGCTATGTAACTTGACTGTGTGAACGGCATTGACGCACTATAATAATAGTGGTGCGGTGAAGCAGACTTTTGCCGAAAATAAGGCATAAGTCTGTTTATTTTTATGGCAAATTAATGAAACAAACTTTCTTTTCGCATCGTACTATATGATGGCGGAATAAAAAGTTCAAAAGGTAAGAGGTGTATCGTATGTTGTTGCGCAAAATGATGTCAAGACTCGGAGTCGGATCGGCGTATGTCGATTTGATTTTAAATAAAACCGCATTTCAACCGGGGGAATATATCGAAGGGATGCTTCATATTTGCGGTGGCACAGTGGAACAAAAAATTGAAAAACTGGATGTGGAATTTGTCCAAAAAACGTTGCGTGACCGGAAAGAAGTCGATACGGTCATTGCGACGATTCCGATTGCGGGAACATTTTCGATCGAGGCGGGGCAAAAAAAGGAAATACCGTTTACGTACCGGGTACCAGATTCCCTTCCGCCTTCGCAGCCCGGCGTTTCGTACCGGTTTATAACCCGTTTGGATATTGAAGATGCGGTTGATACGTTAGACTTTGACTATATTCAAATTTTGCCGAAACAAAAATAAGGGAAAATCTTATTGACAACGCTTACATTTTTGTTTATCCTATAATCAAGTTAATAATGGTGGCGGAGATGCTGGAGACCCACACATGATTCCCTTTAGTGCTAAGGGAAGATTGTGTGGGTTTTTGTCTTTTCCGGCACGAAACAAAGGATGCCGTTTTCCTCCGGAGGGGCAAAACCACGCGGTAACAAAAGTGAATGACAAGGAGGAGAAAGAGGATGACGTCGTTTGCGGCTGAAGTTGTCGGCACCGCATTGCTGATTATTTTTGGCGGCGGAGTTTGCGCGGGTGTCAACTTAAAAAAATCGTTTGCGCAACACTCGGGATGGATCGTGATTACCATGGGATGGGGGCTGGCCGTAGCGGTAGCGGCATACGCGGTTGGTTCCTTTAGCGGAGCCCACTTGAACCCAGCGTTGACGCTTGCTTTAGCGTTTAACGGTGATTTTCCATGGGCCGATGTGCCAAAATACATTGTTGCGCAAATGCTTGGCGCGATGATCGGCGCAGTTGTTGTGTATATCCATTATTTGCCGCATTGGCAAGAAACAGATGACCCTAGTGCAAAACTTGGCGTGTTTGTGACAAGTCCAGCTGTGCCTAACTATTTTGCGAACTTAATCAGTGAGATGATCGGCACATTTGTATTAGTGCTCGGTGTTTTAGCAATCGGTGCCAATCAATTTGCCGACGGGTTAAATCCGTTCATCGTCGGGTTTCTTATTGTCGCCATTGGTCTTTCCCTCGGCGGAACGACGGGATATGCCATCAACCCTGCGCGCGATTTAGGGCCGCGTATCGTTCATTTTCTGCTCCCGATACCGGGAAAAGGATCGTCTAATTGGTCTTACGCGTGGGTCCCGGTTGTCGGGCCGATGCTTGGTGGTTCGTTTGGCGGTTTATTTTATAAAGCTGTTTTTCTCGGAAAAATGACATCTGCTTTTTGGTATGTGCTTATTGCCATTGTGGCGGTGCTTACGCTTGCGTTTATTTGGCAAGGGAAAACATCAAATTATCATAAACCGAAAAATGCTTTAATGTAATTAGGGGGAGGAATTGTGATGGAACAATACATTTTATCACTTGACCAAGGAACAACAAGTTCGCGCGCGATTTTGTTCAATCAAAAAGGAGAGATCGTTCATATTGCGCAGCGAGAATTCAAGCAATATTTTCCAAAACCGGGATGGGTCGAGCATAATGCGAATGAAATTTGGGGATCGGTTTTAGCGGTCATTGCCACTGTCTTGTCAGAGACATCGATCAAGCCGGAACAAGTAGCGGCGATCGGCATAACCAACCAGCGGGAAACGACGGTCGTATGGGACAAACATACGGGACTTCCGGTTTATAACGCAATCGTTTGGCAATCGCGGCAAACGGCCGATATTTGTGGATGGCTGAAGCAACAAGGATATGATGACTTGTTCCGCCAGAAAACCGGTTTATTAATTGACCCTTATTTTTCCGGGACAAAAGTAAAATGGATTTTGGACAACGTGGACGGAGCGCGCGAGAAAGCGGAAAAAGGAGATTTATTGTTCGGCACGATCGACACATGGCTGATTTGGAAGCTTTCAGGAGGGCGCGCGCATGTGACGGATTATTCAAACGCTTCACGGACGCTTATGTTTAACATTCATACATTGCAGTGGGATGAGGAAATTTTAACGATTTTAGGCATTCCTAAATCGATGCTTCCAGAAGTGCGTCCGTCTTCGGAAGTGTATGCCAAAACGATACCACATCACTTTTTTGGAGTCGAAGTGCCAATTGCCGGAGCAGCAGGCGACCAGCAAGCAGCGCTGTTTGGGCAAGCATGCTTTGAGGAAGGAATGGCGAAAAACACATACGGCACCGGCTGCTTTATGCTGATGAACACAGGTGAAAAAGCGGTGCAGTCAAAGCACGGGCTGTTGACGACGATCGCGTGGGGGATCGACGGGAAAGTCGAATATGCGTTAGAAGGAAGCATTTTTGTCGCTGGCTCGGCGATTCAATGGCTTCGCGACGGGCTGCGCATGATTAAGCAGGCGGCAGATAGCGAAACGTATGCAGAAAAAGTCGATTCTACCGATGGCGTTTATGTCGTGCCGGCGTTTGTCGGCCTCGGAACCCCGTATTGGGACAGCGATGTGCGCGGCGCCGTATTTGGCCTGACACGCGGAACGACAAAAGAACATTTCATTCGCGCAACATTGGAATCGCTTGCTTACCAAACGAAAGATGTATTAACCGCGATGGAAGCCGATGCTGGCATCGCGCTAAAAACGTTACGCGTCGACGGCGGTGCGGTGAAAAACAATTTTTTAATGCAATTCCAAAGCGATATGCTCGGTGTTCCGGTAGAACGCCCGGTCATCAATGAAACGACGGCGCTTGGCGCGGCATATTTAGCCGGCCTTGCTGTCGGCTATTGGAAAGACCGGAAAGAAATCGCTTCGCAATGGCAATTGGAACGTCAATTTGAACCGAAAATGGAAAAAGAAAAACAGGAAAAGCTATATGACGGGTGGAAAAAAGCAGTAAAAGCCGCAATGGCGTTTAAGTAAAACGCGAAAAAGAGGCTCTTCTTGCAAAAGCGAGCCTCTTTTTTATTGGATGCTTTTTCTGTTTAAAATTATGTGAAAAGAAAGCGGTGAAAGTGTGTGCAAAAGTTTGCTGGTTACCTCAAACGGGGCTGCCGGCTTATCTCCATTGCCGCTTTTATAAAATGTCGAATCATGCTATTTTTATCGAAAAAATAGAATAATGGCACATATTCTTTAGCGCCATGCCGCATTTTTGAAATGATTCAACACTGAAAATTCGGTTAATATAAAATAAAACTATGTGCTAAATAATCAATAAAATATTGAAATCTAAAAATGCATAAAATAGAAATCACAAGTAAAGGAGGGAATTGCCGGCAAACTCATTTTAGAATAGATCATTAGCAAAAAGGGAAATGGAGATTGCCGATTTCAGGCAGATCACATATGCCAGCTTGAAAGAGACGAAAAGTTTTCAATTTGTTGGCTTATATAGCAACATAGGCTTTAAACTCGGCGATTGGGACGCAGAAAAGCAAGAAAACGTGATGGAGGATAATCGGAAATTCCAAAACAAAAAGCTGTGCCAGG
The DNA here is from genome assembly GCF_001295365.1 of Parageobacillus thermoglucosidasius. Lineage (GTDB taxonomy): Bacteria > Bacillota > Bacilli > Bacillales > Anoxybacillaceae > Parageobacillus > Parageobacillus thermoglucosidasius. The sequence continues at coordinate 1,983,160 of NZ_CP012712.1, forward strand.
CGATGGCAAAAGGCAATTAATAATCAGGAAGCGGCAGACAAACCAATAACCGCGTGAAAAACTATTCAGCTGATGTTGATCCATTCATTTGGAATCGGAAAAGCCGGAAGCGGCGCAATCATCAGTTAAGAAGGAGGGAGAGCGCTTTTTGCTCTCTCTTTTCTATGGTAGAAAACAAAAAATGATTGTCATCACAAAACTACCATGATAAGATAAAAACAAACTACATATAGTCTTATCAAGAGTGGACGAGAGATCGGGCTCGATGACTCCACAGCAACCTGCAATTTCGCAAGGTGCTCCAACCCGCAAAGCGGTTTCGCTTTGGATGATAAGAACGGCTGACCCCTTTCGCATCATTCAGGCGAAAGGGGTTTTTATGTCCAGAAGGAGGTGGGAACGTCGGGTGCGCGAAAATGACTCGATTCGCAGTTATATGGCGGCGCATTTAAAAGCACAATTGTTCGCTTCCCATGTCGCCCGCTGCGTAAGAAAGCAGCTGTTGCAATTTGACAAAAAGACAGTGCTTCATTTTGATTGTTATGCAAATTTTTTTCATCTATATGGCCATACGCAAGGAAAAGATTTTTATTTGCTTCTGACGCTTGCCGAAGTCGAAGAATGGAAAGCCGCTGCTCCTTATGCGCTTGACCGCTACATTTTCTGCGAATTGGAGGAAAAAGGAATTTCGATCATACATATGACTCCATATTTGCGGGCAGTATTTTCTCAATCTTAAAAATAATAAAAAAGGAGAGATAATAATGGCTGTAAAAAAATTCGAGCATGTTGGCATTCAAGTCAAAAACATCGAAACATCGAAAAAATTTTATCAAGATGTCATCGGTTTGGAATTGCTCCATGAAATGACACATACAAACGGTTCAATGAAACTGGCGTTTTTAGGATTAAACGGTTCTGTCATTGTCGAATTAATCGAAGGATACAACCCGGATTTGCCGACAGAAGGAAAGGTGCACCACGTCGCGTTTACGGTAGAAGGAATTGAACAAGAAAAAGAGCGGCTTCAATCACTCGGCGTTCCGCTTGTATGGGAAGATATTACGACACTGCCAAATGGCGCAAAATATTTGTTTTTCCTTGGTCCTGATGGCGAGTGGATCGAATTTTATCAACCGGCAAAATGAGAAAAACGAAAACGGTTCGCATCGGCGTGGGCTGAGAGTGGGCGGGCCGAAAGAAGCAGTGCTGTGGGGGCGAAGCGGCGCAAGACAATCACGTTTGGGCTAGAAGACAGATGAAGCTGAATAAAACCGCTCTGTTTACAACGGAAACAGAGCGGTTTTTTCACGACGTTTCTGCCATGGATGGGAATTTACGGAATACCCATTTCAAAACGTTCGGCACGACAATAATGACGAGAAGAAACCGCACAAATTGCAAGGAGCTGACAATTGCCGGATCTCCCCCGACTGTTTGTGCCGTTAATACCATTTCCACAAGCCCTCCTGGCGCAAGGCTTAATAGCGCGGTTGCCAGCGGGAGATTCGTTAATTTCGCAAACAAATAGCCGCAGCCAAACGAAAGGGCAATCAACACTAGGGCGAGCAGGAAATACACCCAGCCGAATTTTCCGCCAAGCTTAATATCTTCTAATGTAATACGGTTTCCCATGTTCATTCCGACGCTGATTTGCGCCAAAATGATCAACCATGCAGGCAGTGACGGCAAGTTTACTCCGAATACATGCATTGCCGCTGTTACGGCGAGCGGTCCGACGACGTATGCCGCCGGAATGACGTTCCGCAACAGAAGCGCTCCAAAAATGCTTAACAAAAACCAAGCGTAATGGCCATCGGAAGAAGCCGCTGCTGCCTGAGCGGTTGCACTGCTTGCCGCTGCATTGCCGTTTAACCAATAAACGACGAGCGATGGCACGAGAAAAACGACCGTTAATAAACGAATCGTTTGGAAAATCGTCACTAAAGCGGTATTGGCGTTTAACGACTCGCTTGCGGCAACCATTTCCGACAGTCCGCCGGGAACCGAGGCAAACACGCTCGTCACTTTATCGATGTGCGTCCATTTCGTCACTGCGATGCTATTCAAAATATTAATGGCAATTAATAAAACGGCTACAGCAAGAAATGGAACAATATACGGGGCGATCGTCGCCAACGTTTCTTTTGTAAAGGACAGTCCGAAATACGTCCCTAATACGATAAGCCCGCTGTTGGATAACGCTTTGGGCGCCGCTACCTTTCGCTTGACGACCGTTTTCCAGAGGAGCATTCCTGTAATCGCTCCAAGCATCCATGGGATGGGGGAATGGAGATGATAAAACAGCAAACCCGTCAATCCTGCGACGATATATGTTTCAAGAACTCTCATTGCTGCATCCCTTTCCATTCTCTGTAAGTCAATTATATTGTAAAAGAAAATACGCGGAATGGAAAGCGAAATGCTTATCCCTTCTTTTCTCACATGACGGACTTTCAGACTTTGCGCAAAAGAAACGGGCCGTTAGTCCTTGGCCTTTTTCTCTCTTTCTTTTTAGCAGCATCGCGTTAGTAGCACCGCGTAAGTGCTATGAATTTTCGAAACTGGCAAAACATAAGCAAAAACCTAGAAAATCCATCGAATTTGTTATACTATTAAATGCGTCAAAAGAAGAAAGGAGGAAGATAAATTGGATACTATTGTAAAAAAACAAACGATTGTACAAGTCAAACAAGAAACGAATTCCCCGAAAAATCCGACTTCGTTTATTATCGCTGTTGCGTTAGTTGTATTGGTCGGGGGCGCGTTGTTTTTATATAGCCGCGTTTCTTGGCAGCAAGCGCTGCTGTACGTGCTAGGAGCATTCGGAGGCTTTGTGTTGTATCAAGCGCATTTCGGTTTTACGTCCGCTTGGCGGAAATTTATTTTGTACCGCCAAGGGGAAGGGATTCGCGCGCAAATGATCATGATGCTAGTGGCGAGCATTTTCTTCATGCCGCTGCTGTTGAAAGGGTCGATATTCGGTCACGCGGTTGCGGGCTATGTGTATGATGTCGGCATTTCTGTCATCGTCGGCGCGTTTATTTTCGGGATCGGAATGCAGCTTGGCGATGGCTGCGCGTCCGGCACGCTTTACCATATCGGCGGCGGCGATACGAACGGCATCGTTACCTTAATCGGGTTTATCGCCGGCTCGGTGATCGCAACGACCCATTTTGATTTTTGGATGAACACGCCGCATTTAGCGCCGATTTCGCTTATCCACCAGCTTGGCGCTGTCGGCGGCTTTCTCCTTCAACTGGCGCTATTGGCGCTCGTTTATTACGTCGTGACCGTCATCGAAAAGCGCCGCCACGGTAAGCTAGTTTCCACGAAAATCGAAAATAAAAACGGCTGGAAAGCGATTTATAAAGGCCCATGGTCTCTTCTTGTTGGCGCGATCTTGCTTGCAATCATGAACGTTTTAGTATTAATCGTTAGCGGCAAACCGTGGGGCATTACTTCCGCGTTCGCTCTTTGGGGGGCGAAGTTCGTTCAATTGTTCGGTGTTGATCCGACACAATGGTCATATTGGCGAGATCCGGCGAAATTAAATGCGCTGAAAAGCCCGTTATACCAAGATACGACCACGGTGATGGATATCAGCTTAATGTTTGGCGCGCTGCTTGCCGCGGCGTTTGCGGGACGGTACGCCAAACCGATTCAATGGAGACGCCCGTCGCGCATGACGATCGGAGCCCTTATCGGCGGTTTGTTGATGGGCTACGGCGCCCGCCTTGCGTTCGGCTGCAATATCGGCGCTTACTTCAGCGGCATTGTTTCCTTCAGCGCCCATGGCTGGGTTTGGTTCGTTTTCGCTTTTCTTGGGAGCCTCATCGGCGTCAAACTGCGCCCATATTGTGCTTATAAAAACTGAATATAAACCGGAGAAAAGGGGAAGCCAAAACGGTTTCCCTTTTTTCGCGTTTTGCGACAGCATAGTTGCGAATGTAGTCGACAACATTCTAAGTAAATTTCGGTCAGTAAACTTGGGGTTCCAGGAAAACAAAATTCGTTCTTTTGCTGAAACATCGAGACAGCTTAACAAGATGCTGAGAAGTGCTGAATTTAGGTGTAAATGATTATGCAAAATTCCAACATGTAAATTTGAATTCGGGAAAATAAAATGTTTCCGCATTTTGTGGATATTAGCCTTTGATGATCATCAAGATGGACTGGAGGTTCCTTTTGTCATTTTCATGATTTCATTATCGTGCGCGGCTGAAAAAAGTGTTCTTACATGCCATAATATGTTATAATCTTGTAATAAAATATTACATGAAAAGGTGATATTTTCTATGTTTGTATTAAAGCATTTATTAAAAAAGGAAAAAGGTAAAAATATAAATCACACTCCTCCGCGGAATGATCGCGATGCTGCGGGACAAATCGAAGTTGCGGCCGATCAATTGAAGGGAATCATTGAACAAATGAAATTGGCGGCGGTTTCTTTAAACCAAACATCCGAATCAAGCAAACAGAGCACGATGGAACTGATGAACCAGCTCGAAGAAACGGTAAAGAACACGCTGGAAGTATCGGAAAAAATGAGAATGATCGAATCGTCTGCCTTAAAAATTTCTGCGGCTTCGCAAGAAATTCATTCGAGCAGCCAATTGTTTTATGAAGAAGTGGTTCAATCGTGGAAGGCGTTAAAAAAATTGCAAGACGAAATGGATCAGTTGCGCGAAAGCCGTCGCGTTTTGCTGCAGCAAATGGACAGTTTGGTGAACCGCTCGCAGCAAATCAACCAAATTCTTTCCACGATCGATGCAATTTCACGAAGAACAAGCATTCTTGCATTAAACGCCAGCATTGAAGCGGCAAGGGCGGGAGAACATGGAAAAGGATTCGCGGTTGTGGCGCATGAAGTGGGGAAGTTGGCGGGCCAAACGTCCCAAGCTGTTGAACAAACAAGAGAAATTTTATCCGTCATTCAAAAAGAAATTGCCTCGACAACAGGCATGGTAAAGAAAGAAACGGAACAAATCGAAAACGGTTCAAAGGAAATGATAAACGTCCTTGCCATTTTGGATTCGTTTAAAGAGAAGTTGAGTGGCATCGCTATGATGGTGTCCGATTCGGCGCAAGCGGTGGACGCACAAACAGACAGCGTCCAGAAAATCGCGGCTTTATTGGAGGCAATTTCTGACATGGCGCTGGAAAATAAGGAACATGCCTATAAAGTTGCGGTGGATATGGACCATCAGCACCAAAACGTGGAGCAAATCCTGTCCATCAACGATGCTTTAGAAAAAACGTCCAATGAATTGCAAAGCCTGATTAAAGATGAAGCCGGCATTGCCATTCACATTGATGAAACAGTGATTGACAATACAAAAAAAGCGCTTTTCCATCTTCTTCAGTCCCGCCCGCTATATGAAATGAATCAATATCAACATAAAAAATTTCTCGATGAATTTTTACAATCCCATCCGCATGTTGAAGCAATATGGTCCAACAACTTAGATGGGACGTTTGTTTACTCTAATCCCCCTGCGGGCCTTGTGAATGCTAAAGCGCGCCCATGGTTTATCGAAGCGAGCAAAGGCCGGACGTATGTTTCCAATATTTATACTTCCGCTTTGACAAAACGCCCTTGCATCACGATTTCGTCTCCGATTTTCCATCATAAACAAATTGTTGGAGTGATTGGGGTTGATGTATCTGTCCAGGTTGTTGATCGTTAGATGTCAAGGGGATTATCATGGCAAACGTTTTTGTGCAGTGATGAAGTGCGGGAATTTGCATAAAAAGAAACGGCAAAAAGCAGTTATTGTTCCCAAGGGCTTAAATTCGTTGGACTGTGAACGGATCTTACACAATAATCAGAACTTGGCTTTGTGCATCTTGCCGTTATTTAAGTGTTATATAGAAAACAGGAAAAGAGCGGGGGAGGGATCTAATTCTTTTTAATAGAACTTGAAACATGGTACAATTTGAAATTTCACGGTCTCAATGGCTTAATTTACTAAGAAATAAATGCGCACCGTCATGCGGTGGAATATATAAAAGAAATCCGCCATGTTTACATAAATATTCTTAAGCAGCCAAAAGAATGGGAAACCTACTACAAGCGCGCCATCGTTCCGCACCAAAGCCGGCTTCCTGCATTTTTGGATGAGTGGAATAAGCGGAGAGAGGGGACATCTATTTAGCTTTTTTCATATTGCTTGTCATAAAAAGACTGGCTTCCTTATTGCTATCGCTGAAACGCAGGAAAGGAAAGCCAGTTTCTTTTTTTTACCAGTTTTTAGAATATTTTCACAAAAAATTCATATCGATGAAAGATAACATTCACAAACAGATTTTATGATGGCGATAGATAACATATGTATGGATCGTAAAGGAGGGAAAAGCAGTTTTTTCCGCACTTTCATTTTAAACGAAATGGAGGTAATAAAAATGAGCTTTGAATATTTGGACTCGCCGAAGTTAAAGAAGTTTCAAAGAAAAGTCACGCTGTTGTCGGCGGGAGGGACGTTTCTCGATGGCTATGATTTAACTATTATTGCCGTCGCAATGTCGCTTATTTTGAATCAATGGGAAATAACGCCTGTCATGCAAGGATTGCTTACTTCTTCCGCTGTGATCGGCTCCTTTATCGGAGCGATGTGGTTTGGCAACCTCACGGATAAATACGGCCGTAAAGCGATGTATGTCATTGATGGGCGGAGGCATTCTCAATTTTGTTTATCCAACAGAGCTGTTTCCAACTGGCATTCGCGCCAGCGCGTCCGGATTGGCGACTTCCGTCAGCCGCGTCGGTTCGATTTTAGGAATCCTCGTTTTCCCTAATTTAGTTGCGGCGTGGGGAAACAGAGCGGCTTTATGGTTTTTTGCGGCTATCGGCTTGTTAGGTCTGCTTATTTCGCTTTGGCTCGCGCCGGAAACGAAAGGAAGAAAATTAGAAGAGTTAAATAATGAGTTTGCTTCCTCACTTTCCAACCAAACTTTAATGGGGTGATTTTGTGAAAAGATGGATCAGCACATGGTCAATTGGACCAAACGCCGAACTGGCGCATTTTCAAAAAATAAAAGAAGCTGGATTCGCGGGCGTCGAAATTTGGTGCGAGCATAAAAGAGCACTTGTATATTTAGAATACGCTAGGCAATGCGGATTGGAAATCGGAATGCACCTGCCTTTTCACGATTTGAATTTTGCCACTCCCGACATCACAGTATGGAACCATACGGAAAAAGTGCTGATAGAGTGGATGAAAAAACTGCGGGAATACGAGGGAGTTCATGCAACGCTACACGGCGGATATGCTTGGGCTTCCGAAGAAAGAGATGAAGCCATAGAAAAGGTGAAGAAACGGTTAACGGCAATGGCGGCAATTGCGGCAGAACTTGGGGTAGAACTCCTATTGGAAAATCTTATCGCCGATCGCTTGAATTATTCTCATCATATCGCGTCACATTTTTCGGAGTGGAAATCGTTGTTAGATGAAGCAAATGTAAAAGCTTGTTTAGATGTAGGTCACCTATTGGTGATGAAGGAAAATATAGAGGATGTCATCGCGAAACTGGGCGGCTTGTTAGCGGCAGTTCATTATTCGGATAACGATGGCGCGTCCGATTTGCACTTGCTGCCAGATGGCAAAAACAGCGCGGTGAATGGCGTGCTGGAAACGCTGCAGCAAATGAATTTTAAAGGTCCGATTGTATATGAATTAAATCCATACCGATATTCTTTGCAAGATATTCTTCATTATGTTTCCGAAGAAAAAATAGCCATCTGTTTGAAAAACAGGAAAGTATAGCGTCCGGGAATCGCTGAAGGGTCAAATCCAAATTATTGTGTAAAATTCCATTGCCACCTCCTGACGCAATTTGTACGTTGAAAGATTCCGCTGGCACGTATGTATCGAGACGGCAGGAAATCGGGCGCGGCTTGCGTCTGGCTGTCAACCAAAACGGGGAGCGTGTGCAAGATTATCATATCAACACGTTAACGGTCATGGCGAATGAATCGTACGAAGAATTTGTCGCGACGCTGCAAAAAGAAATCGAAGAAGAAACAGGCGTGAAATTCGGTAAAATCGAAAAACATATATTCGTCAAACTCGTTTATGTCGACGAGAAGACAGAAGAGCCTGTGCAAATGGGTTATGACTTATCGGTGAAATTATATGAAGAATTAAAACAAAACGGTTATATCGACAAGCATAGCATGGTCACCTCACAATTGAAGGAAGCGATAGAAAACGATGACTTACGCTTAAGTTCGGAGTTTCAGCCATGGCTTCCGGCGATCGTCAAAGAAATAAAACGCCACTTGCAAGCATTGCCGATCAAAGACGCAACCAAAAAGCAAAAAGTGAAATTAAATATGTCTGTATTCAATCTATGGGACAAAATCAAATATAAAACGGTCTATTCCGTCGATTTCGACAGCGAACAATTGATTCAAAAGTGGTTTGCCCGCAAGCACTTTGAAGCAATTGGCACGGATATTGAGTTTGTCGGTCCGGAAAATGACGTCGATGCGTTTATGCTACGGACGCTTAGTTTATAATAAGTTTATATTGAGACAGAAGCTATTCAGGTTTCTGTCTTTTTTTGTTTTTTAGTAAAGAAGGTAAAAACTCAAGTAGTGGATGTGGCGCGGAATAACATCGCTTATTTACAACGGTCATCCGATCATCTTCTATACGCAGCGTTCCAATCATTAAGGGGAATTTAAAAAATGGACATAATGCCACCGAATGCAGGATGAGAGAGAGTATTAGAAAACACTTATAGAAACGACTCTATAATTGGAAAATACAAAAAATCCCTTTTGTGCGCAAAAAATCTCCCACAAAGCCTTGATTCAATCGAAGCGAATCTATCTCTTTTAAAAATGCTTAAAAGATGGTATAATTTTCAATATGACCTTCTTGTAATTAGGTTGTATGTATCCTAATTATAAGAGTTTTTTATTAGACAATGATTTTTCCGGATTACCTATTTGACAAATGGAAGTTTGATTAGGAAGTGATCGAATGTTGAAAGAAGTTCATTATAAAAATTGGAAAAGTTTTTCTAATGCAACATTATACATTGATCCGTTAACGGTTTTAATTGGAACGAACGCAAGCGGAAAATCGAACGCGTTAGACGGTATTGCTTTTTTGAGCCGAGTGGTACAAGGAAAAGAGCTACAGACGATTTTATCGGGAGATTCTGCTCTTCTTTTAGAAGCGAACATTCAAGCGATACGCGGTGGTGTTGAATGGGCTGCTAAGCATCCACATTCTTCTTTTATATTAGAAGTGGTTATCGAAGGCGATGAAGAAACAGACTATCATTATAGCATTGAAGTGAGTACAAAATCCGATGTGGAACTTGTTTCAGAGTCATTAGTGAAAATAGATAGAAAAATGAACAAACGGACAAAATTGTTCACTGCTACAGCAGAGGAAGACAGCCCGACGGTTGCTGCTTCAGTTTATAATGGAAGACGCCCAAAAAAGAAACCGTTCAAACGTTCTGTATCGGTTATTAGCCAATTAAAAAACCAAGAAACACATCCTGAAGTGGATGAAGCTATACAACTTGTTGTGCATACATTGGAAAATGTTTTTATATTAGATCCCGCTCCTGCTTTGATGCGTGATTATAAACCGTTTTCCAACCGCCTTGCGAGCAATGCCTCTAATGTAGCAGGAGTGCTGGCGGCATTGCCGAAAGAAGAAAAGAAACAAATGGAAAAATTGCTTTCGAAATACGTCTCCCGCCTTCCGGAAGGAGATGTCCAGCGAGTTTGGGCGGAGCCGGTCGGCCGTTTTAAAACAGATGCGATGTTGTACTGTGAAGAGCAATGGCCGGGAAGCGACAAAAAGTTGATTGTCGATGCGCGCGGCATGTCGGATGGCACGCTACGTTTTATCGGAATTTTGACGGCATTATTGACCCGTCCGAAAGGAAGTCTTATTGTGATCGAAGAAATTGATAATGGCCTACACCCTTCCCGTGCGGGAATTTTAATTGATATGTTAAATGAAATTGGCACCGATCGGCAAATTGATATTTTGATGACAACACATAATCCGGCGTTACTTGATGAGTTGGGACCGGAAATGATTCCGTTTATCATTGTTGCTCATCGTTCGATGGAGGACGGGGCAAGTGAATTGACACCATTAGAAGATATTCAATCGTTGCCGAAGCTTCTTGCAGGCGGATCGATCGGCAAGCTAGTGGCAGAAGGGGAAATCGAAGAAACGCTGTCTCGTCAAGGAAGTGAGGAGCGGTGAAGCGAAAAATCCTTGTCATTGATACGTCGATTTTATGTTGCTGGTTGCAAGTTCCCGGCAAAGAAACATGCGGCGCGCAAGGGAACATTTGGGACTACAGGCGTGTAAACGAGCTTTTGACGGAAGAAGAGAAACGTGGGGCAACGTTTGTCCTTCCGCTAGCAACGATCATTGAAACAGGCAACCATATCGCCCAAGCAGCAAAAGAACGATATGAATGTGCGAAAAGGCTCGTTCACATTATACAAAAAGCGTTAGATAAAGAGTCCCCTTGGGCGCAATTTTCCGAGCAAGCGGAGTTATGGACAGACGATGAATTGCATAAACTCATTTCCGAATGGCCAAAGCAAGCGTCTGAGCGTTTATCGATTGGGGATGCAACGATTAAAACAGTCGCTGAATACTACGCAAGAGTGAATGGATGGGAAGTCGAAATTCTTACCGGCGACGAAGGGCTAAAAGCATATGAACCAGCAAAACCAACAAGAGTGCCAAGGAGACGAAGATCATAAAAAGAAAAATCCTGTTTTTCTTTCAATCAATTCACAGCTCTTCAAGGGGAAACTTCAAAATATCACATCTCAACAACGAAAGACACGAGAGGGAGAATCAGCGGTTACCGATAACGTTATCGCAAAAACCGGCTTCCCCGTCGCTAGTACGCGATGAAGGGAAGCCAATTTCTTTAGACCTGATTTTGTCGGAAAAGTCAGATATAATAAAAAGTAAAAAATGATCAATAGCACTCGGGGGAAGTTTGGCAAATGAAAAACGATGTATTACGCTCGGAGCAACAAAAACTAGATGAAACGATCCAAAGACTTGAAAATGCGACTTACCAAATATATGAGTTGTCTGACACAAAAAGTACAACGAGACGCAAAACTCAATATGGAAAAAGCAATCGAGAACAATTGAAAAAGGCAATAGAAGAGCCGTTTTTTGGAAGATTGGATGTTATTTACGAAGGGGAAGACGGTGAAAGAGAAACATTATATTTTGGTAAACAAGAAATTATTGATCAAGATAACAATCAAATTGTTGTCGACTGGCGGCGACCGATTGCGTCTATTTACTATAATTTCACACCGGAAAACTATATACAAAAACTAACGATCAAAGGCAAGAAATATCCACTGGAAGAAACAATAACTATAAGGGTGGAACGAAAGCGGGAATTTTCCATCAAAAACGGAAAAATTAAAAGCATTATTCAGAAGGTCGCGTCGCCAAGCAAAGACGTAAACGCCACGTTTACGGAAGATGGCGAAGAGGACATAGCGATTATTGATGAATTTTTAAAAGAGATATTACAACAAAATGAGACGACTGGATACATGAAAGAAATTATTGCCACAATTCAAAAGGAGCAGGATGCGGCCATTCGGCAGCCGATAAACCGAAATGTCATCATACAAGGAGTGGCGGGATCTGGAAAGTCATCCATTGCCCTGCATCGCTTATCATTTTTATTGTTTAATAACAAACATATTTCACCGGAACATGTACTAATTTTAGGACCTTCAAAGCTGTTTATTAGTTCATTCCAAGGATTGCTTCCGGAGCTTGATCTGGAAGGCATTCAGCAGATGACGTTTCAACAGCTGGCATTACAGATTTTACAACCGGTTCTCAAAAAAGAAGTAAATGTTTCTATTAATTGGTATTTTGAAAACGTTTTATTTACCAATGAATCCGAAGAGAAGAAGCGAATCCAATTTAAAGGTTCATCAGGGTTGGCGCAACTGCTCGATCATTTTGTTGAAGAAATGAAACGGCAATATATAGAACAAATGCAAGCGATTGCGATTTTCGATGAACGACTAAGCCGGGAACAATTGCAGGAAATATGGAACGGATACAGTTATTTATCATTTTCCAAACAAATGGAACGTTTTTTCCAACATGTCCGCAATCACTTTGAGCACGTCATGAAAACGAAAGTCGCCCATTTGACCGAACAGTACGAATCGATTATACATACGTTTTTAGCCAACGGAGGATTGACAAAAGAAGAATACAAGGATGTGACGAAAAAAATAAAATCGGTATATGACTATAAAGTTCAACAATTAGAGAAACAGTGGAGAGAAGGTTTTTCACAGTGGAAGAAAAAGATGGAGTTTCCAAGTATACTCTCCATTTACCAACGAGCGCTGTCATATGAATTGTTAACCGCGTTTTCGCATGAGCTGGATGAAGAAATTCCGCTTTTATTTCGCGATTATCATCTAGAACAGATTACTTATTTTGATTTGCCGCCATTGCTGTATATTTATTTGTTGCTTCATGAGAAGCCAGTTTCCTATGCGCACATTGTGGTAGATGAAGCCCAAGATTTCAGCTATATGCATTTTGCTGTCCTGCAGAAACTTACAAAAACGATGACGATACTTGGTGATAAGGACCAATCGATTTATGTCGGGTACGGACAGGACAATTGGGAAAATGTAATGAACAACTTGTTAAAATCGGATGAAGACATGCTATTGACGCTGGAGACAAGTTATCGGTCGACTAAACAGATTATGGAAGTAGCCAATACGATCCTCCAAAATCAGTATGGGCCGTCATACCGTCCGATTACACCGTTTAACCGCAACGGTGCTGCTGTTCAATTCGTCGAGGTAAGATCGGGACAAGAGCTGCTTGACCAAATCGTTTCAACCATCCATGAGTGGAAACAACGTTATAAGCGAATCGCCATTATACATAAAGACGAGCAAAAAGCGATGAAGTTGGCGCAATATTTAAAACAGGAATACAAAAGCGATGTCGTGTACGTCAACCTTGACGAAAACGTAAGCTCCCAATCGATTTCTGTCCTTACATCTTATCACAGCAAAGGCATGGAATTTGATGCCGTTATTTTAGTCAACGTCAACGCGGAGAGCTTCCCAAAAGATGAACTGCATGCAAGATTATTATATGTGCTTGTTACCCGTGCACAGCACGAGCTGAAAATATTTTACCAAAACATCCCGTCGTCGCTTTTAGACGGTATCATTTCTGTGGAAAAGAAAGCGGTGTCCAAGTTTGATGATATTTTGTAACATAAACATGCAACTAGGCGGCTTGATGGTGGCGGTTCATTAACAGATGACGATGGCGCCGTATCCGATTTTCCGTTGCTGATGGATGGCAAAAACAGCACGGTAAACGACGCGCTGGAAATGCTGAGGAAATTGAATTTTAAAAAGCCAGTGCATATGTTATGCGATCAATCCAACTGGTATCCTTTGCAAGATATTCTTCACTATATTTCCGAAGAAAACATTCGTCTGTCTGAGAAGCAGGAGAAAACAACAGGCAGGAATCACTGAAGGCGGTTTATGAAGTTCATTATCAAGATTGTGTTCATCATTCCTTGCATTTTGTTGTGTCCCAGGGGTGATGTTTTTTGTGTATGGATATATCCACTAAGCTTTTTCAAGATTATTAGACGTTTTGTCGATTATTTTTGTAAAATATAAGGTAAAAGTTACATTGCAGAAACAGCTTTTAAAGGAGCATTCCAAATGGCGTTGCGAGATCTTTTTTTACAAGTGATGAAAACGTACTTGCAAGCAAAACGGGAAAAGTTTTCAAAGGAGCAGCCGGTGTTCCAATTAGTGACGAAAGCGATTCCGCAAGCAATCGAAAAGTTGCCTTTTATACCACAAGATCGCTATATGATTAAAGGATCGGTTGGCCAAGGGGTATGGACGGATGTCCCTTGGGTCGCCATTATGAATAAAGAAGTCACTACTTCCACGCAGCGCGGATATTATATTGTTTATCTATTTAGCGATGATATGAGCAAAGTGTATCTGACATTTGCCCAAGGTGTGACGGAAACACCGAAAGAAGAAATGATTCGCATTAACCAAGAAATCCGCCAAACGATTCCGATGAGCGGCAATGTGAAAAAAGATGATGACATCGACCTTGGTGAAAGCAAAAAAGCAAAAGAATATAAAGCATCTGTTGCCGCCTATATCACCTATTCGATCGACGATATGCCTTCGGACGAGCAATTGCGGCATGATTTGCATCAAATGATAGAATACTATAAAAAATATGTGGAGATTAAGATGGACATGAAACCAATACCTGAATCCCATTCGTATGAAACGATCGTTAATCATATTCACTCTTACATCTCTAGCAAAGGGTTTTATTATACGAAAGAAGAAGTGACGAATTTATTTTTGTCATTGAAAACGAAACCGTTTGTCATCTTATCGGGGATTTCCGGAACCGGGAAAACAAAAATCGTTCAATGGCTTGCCGAGAGCGTTGGCGCGATGGAAGAAAACGGCCGGTTTACGTTAATTCCCGTCCGCCCTGACTGGAACGACGGCTCGGATTTGCTTGGGTACGTAGATATTAAAAAGGAGAATTTAAGGCGGGGCCGCTGACGAAAGTGGTGCTAGAAGCGGAACAAAATCAAGAAGAGCCGTATTTTGTCTTGCTCGATGAAATGAACCTGGCGAGGGTGGAGCATTACTTCAGCGATGTCCTTAGCGTGATGGAAAGCCGACGCTGGGAAAATGGGAAAATCGTTTCTTCTAAACTGCTTCCGAAAGAAATGGCGGGACGGGATATTTATCTGCCTGCCAATGTCTATATTATTGGTACCGTCAATATGGACGAAACGACGCATCCTTTCAGTAAAAAAGTATTAGACCGTGCCAATACGATTGAATTCAATCGCGTTCAACTTGATCATCTCGATTTTTTAAAAGAGTTAAAGCAAGTGGAACCGATGAAGCTGAACCAAGAAGAATTTGCCGCTAAATATTTGCATTTAAAAGACGTGTATCAACAGTATCCTCATATTGTGGAAAAAGCGACAAACGAACTTGTAAAAATCAATGGCTATCTGCAGCCGTTAGGAGCGCATATCGGCTACCGAGTCCGCGATGAAATTTGCTTTTATCTTGCTTACAACGAAGAAGGAAAGCTGATGACATTTGAAAACGCGTTTGATCATTGCCTCTTGCAGAAAATTTTGCCACGCATTTCTGGAAGCGACAATAGGGTACAACGCGCGCTGGAGCAGCTGTTTACATTTTGCACTAGTATTGAATTAAATGGAGAATACGATGCCTTGCTTGATTTTACATACGCGAAATATCCGAAAAGCGCGGATAAAATTTTACACATGTTAAGGAGGTTAGTGGACGATGGCTTTACCTCCTTCTGGATTGGCTCGTGAGGAGGTAGAGCTGGTCCATATCGAAACAAAACACGTCACGCTCGTGATCAAAGGAAAACCATATCATGAGCAATATAAAGGACTCCAGCAATACCGCAAGCTCGACTTTCACGAATCGATGGAGTTTTTAGTCAAGGGAGAAGACATTCTCGAAGTAAAGATATTTGATATTGATCAACAAAGACTTGTGGAATGGTCTGCCGGCCACCGGCCAATCTTTTTTGAAAACGGCATTTATCAAATCATCGTTTCTCCAAAAAACGATGTTGAATTAACGTTTTATCATGAATACCCATCGTTAAGAAGAGCGGTCGATCGAGTCAACATCGGCAATCGATACGTACTAATAGGAAACCTTCAGTTTCAAAACGAAGTGGGATTATCCACGTTTGAAATCCGGAATGGAGATAAAGTCATATTAGAAGTGACTATCGAAATTTTTCCAACGAAATTAAATTATAAAGAAGACTATCAAAAGCTTCTCCAAGAAGTGAGCGATGAAATTTATAATCTTGCGTTTCATTTTATCAAGAAAACGTATCAGCGGGCGAAAGCAAAACTAGACGGCACTCCTTCCCGAAGCGAATTTTTCCGACTCATGGAAGCGCATTTTCACGACTTCCTCCAAGCCATTCGCCAAATCGAGCGGCAGCCGCATCATCAGCTCTCGACCACCCATGTAAAAGCGAGAGGCGACCAGCTTGGCCGTTTGGATCAAAAGGGAAGAAACTATTTGCGGAAAAGACCGCACTTATTTTGTGAAGTCCATAACGGAATAAAGATTCAACACCGTTCATTGATGCCGATCTCTGGCTTAAAAACGAAAAAAGAATTGACGTATGATACGTTAGAAAATCGTTTTGTCAAATGGATGATGGCACGTTTAATCGATAAATTGCAAGATTTATGGGAAAAAGTGCAATCGAAAGGCAAACGATACGAAGTGGAAGCGGATCCGGATTTGCTTGCGAAAATCATGAATATGAAGCGCGCGCTCGAAGCGAAAACAAGCAATGCGTTTTGGCGGTCGGTTGGCAAACTGGACCGCTCAATCATGAGCCTTGTCTTGCAAATGGCGCCGGGATATCGTGATGCGTATCAAATTTTTTTAATCGTCACACGAGGCCTTGCGCTGCAAGGAAAACTGTATCAAATGTCCGTCAAAGACGTGACGACATTGTACGAGTATTGGACGTTTCTAAAGCTGGGGCAACTGTTAGGCAAAAAATATAAACTGATCAGCCAGGACATTATCCAAGTGAATCGAACGGGGCTATTCGTCAACTTGGAAAAAAACCGCTCCGCAAAGCGGGTATACGAACATCCGCACACGGGCGAAAAAATTATTTTGACGTATCAAAAATACGAAGGAAGGCTGCCGACCATTCCGCAAATTCCGGATACGATGCTGTCGATTGAGAAGAAAGGAAAAGATTATACGTTTAATTATATTTTCGACGCGAAATATCGCATTGATTTTGCGGTGGAAGGAAGCAGTTACCAGAAGCGTTATCAGATTCCGGGGCCGATGGAAGAAGATATCAATACGATGCACCGTTACCGTGATTCGCTCGTTGTCCGCCACAACGGCCCTTATGAAAGAACCGCCTTTGGCGCCTATGTGTTATTTCCATGGTACGATGAAGATAGCTATCAAGAGCATAAGCTGTACAAAAGCATTAATGAAGTCAATATCGGCGGATTGCCGTTTTTGCCAAACGCGACCCGGTTAGTCGAACAATTGATCGAGCGGCTGATTGAAAAAAGCCCGGAGGAACTGCAACAGGAAGGAATTTTGCCGCAAGGGATCATGGAAGAATGGCGGTCTTCTTTCGATGAAAAAGTGCTTGTTGGGATGGTCCCTAGCGCGCAAAACTATCACGCCCATCTGAAGCACCGGTTTTATCATATTCCGGTCAAACGGTTGAAAAAAGGCTGGCAGGAAGCGGCGTATATCGCCCTTTATCCGAGAAAAGGAGCGGCGCCGGAAAACGGGGTCACGTGTTACGGAAAAATCGCTGACGTAAAATTTGTCGAGCGCTCCGAGATCAAAGAGCTGCCAAAAAACAGTATCGAACAATACGTCCGATTTGAAATCGAAAGCTGGCATTTCTTACCGAACGTCATCAAACCGGTCGGCTACGGCATATCTGTCTACACAATGACCACGTTAAATACATTAAAAGAAGCGAAAGAACTTCCTGAATTGTTCATGAAATCGAAAGAAGAAATCGCTTTATGGAGAATGCTGCGGAGACTGTCCAACCGCATCCGCTTTGACTTGGATGACCGATACTTGGATAAAGCGTCTAAAATTACAGCGTACCGCATCAAAGATATTGTCATAAAGCTCGAAGGAGGGCAACTGGTTATCACAAGAGAAACCGAACGCAAAACGCTTCCGATTGACGCTTTGCTCAAACAGCCGTCGATGGTGTTTAAGGAGATTGTGAGATTGATGGATAGCGATAACACTTAAAGAGAATAGCACTAACGGAGGTAATGATCATGAAACACTTGCAGCAAAAAATCATTGAATTTCGCGATGCGCGCAATTGGAAACAGTTTCATACCGCAAAAGACTTAGCGATTTCGTTATGCCTTGAAGCAGGAGAGCTGCTGGAAAATTTCCAATGGAAAAGCAGCGAAGAGGCTATAGAAACAAACTTGGAAAATATAAAAGATGAAATTGCCGATGTAGTCATTTATGCGCTCTTGCTTTCACACGAATTAGGGATTGACCTAGAAAAAGCTATTATTGATAAAATCAAGAAAAATGAACAAAAATATCCAATCGAGAAAGCGTTTGGGTCGAAAAAGAAATATACTGAATTATAAAATTGAAATAGTATTGGTTGGTTTGTTAGATGCATGTTCGCTGTTTCAATTGGAATCATGATCGTGTCCATCCCTTGAAGAGTTGTTTTTTGGTTACTGTATATGATTTCCAAGGTGGGTGGTTATGCATTCGTTATGTGTTTTACAGCGCGTTCTAGGAGGAAACAAAGGTATAAAAATAGATCATGATAGAGAAATATAGTTAAACCTTTCAAAAATAATAAAAAAGTCTTGGATTAATCAACTAAAAGGGGCATTGTGAATTTATCTTTGCCCAGATAAGCTGACTCCCGTTCACTGAACGGGAGTCGGCTTGTTTTTTTATTATTGGACGAGTTAGGAAGATTTGATTATATTACGACAAAATCCGACAACATTCTTTCTTATTATTTTAGTAAAATAAGACTATGTCATTAACGATTGAAGGAGCATGGATCGCATGGGATCTAAAGGAATGATTGACAATAAGCAGAGTGGTTTAGTGGGGGATGTTTTAAAAGAATATATAACTAAAGGCAGTAAATTGTCGATTGCCGCGGCACATTTGACATTGTACGCGTTTGTGGAATTGAAAAAAGAGTTGTCACAACTGGATGAATTTCGTTTCATTTTCACAGAGCCTGCTTTTGTGCGCGGAAACCGATCGTTAAAAGGGTTAATGGAGAAAAATGAAGCGGCGTTGTATGGAGTGGAAGAAGAACGAAAATATAAAGTGGAGCTAAACCAAGCATACATAGCAAAAGAGTTAGCGAAATGGCTGAAACGAAAAGCACAAATTAAATCAGTCACCAATCAGCGGATTCAAGGCGGTTTGTATCATGTCAAAAACAACGATGGAACGCAAATCGGCTTAATCGGCGGGGCGCCATTTTCCAGCCCTGGGCTAGGGTACAGCAACTCTTCTAATATTTACATTAACCATATTGTCGACGATGAGCATTCAAATACCCAACTGCTTCGTCAGTTTGACGCCATTTGGCAAGATGAACAAGCGCTACAAGATGTGAAAGACGAAATATTGCGGCGTTTAGAAGTAATGTATAAAGAAAATTCACCGGAGTTCATTTACTTCGTGACGCTCTACAATCTATTTAAAGGCTTCTTGCAAGACGCGAAAAACTACGAATCGTTACAGACAAGAACAGGATTTGAAAATACGGTCATCTGGAATAAACTTTACGATTTTCAGCGCGATGGAGTAATTGGCGCCATCAATAAAATTGAAACGTATGGGGGATGCATTATCGCCGACAGCGTCGGACTTGGAAAAACGTTTGAGGCGTTAGCGGTGATTAAATATTACGAACTGCGCAACCATCGTGTTCTCGTGTTGGCGCCAAAAAAATTAAGGGAAAACTGGGCTATTTACCGTTTAAACGATAAACGCAACATTTTGGCGGAAGACCGCTTTTCCTATGACTTGCTCAACCACACCGATTTATCACGTGAGCGCGGATATAGCGGCGATATTAATTTGGAGCATGTGAACTGGGGAAATTATGACCTAGTCGTCATCGATGAATCACACAACTTTCGCAATAATGATCCGCGCAACGATCGGGTGACGAGATATTCCCGCTTGATGAACGATATTATTAAAGCGGGAGTAAAAACGAAAGTGTTAATGCTTTCTGCCACCCCTGTCAATAACAAGCTCGATGACTTAAAGAACCAGATTGCTTTCATTACGGAAGGAAATGACAAGGCGCTAGCGGAAACGGCGAACATCAAAAGCATCAGCCAAACGATCCGCCGCGCGCAGTCGCAGTTCAACAAATGGAGCAATCTTCCTGAAGAAGAGCGAACCACTGAGCGGTTGTTAGATATGCTAAACTGGGATTATTTTACCTTGCTTGACTCATTAACAATTGCCCGTTCGCGCCGTCATATTGAAAAATATTACAATGTGAACGCGATCGGCTCGTTTCCGACCCGTCTGAAGCCAATCAATATTAAAGAAACAATTGACGCTAAAGACGAATTTCCGCCGCTGGAGAAGATTAATAATGAAATATTGCGGTTGCGACTGGCGGTATATTCGCCGATGCAATATATTTTGCCTCATAAAAGGGCTATTTATAACGAAAAGTACGATACGAAAGTAGCAAACGGAAGAATTTTTAAACAAACCGACCGGGAAAATAACCTTGTCTATTTAATGAAATCCAACTTGTTGAAACGATTAGAAAGCAGCATTCATTCCTTTTCTTTAACATTGGAAAACATCATTCATCAGATCGATTCGCGCATTCAAAAAATAGATCAATATGATCCGAAAAACGAAACGATCGGAGATATTAATGATATAGATATGGAAGATCCTGACTTAGAAGACGCGTTAATCGGCTCGAAAGTGAAAATTTTCATTAAAGATATGGACCTAATCCGCTGGAAGCAAGATTTATTATATGACCGCGAGATTTTAGCGAAGTTGCTTGCCCAAGCGAGAAAAATAACACCGGAGCGCGATAAAAAATTATTGGCATTGAAAAAAGTCATTCAAAACAAAATCGAGAATCCGATTAACGGCCAAAACAAGAAATTGCTCATTTTTACTGCGTTTGCGGATACGGCGAAATACTTGTATGAAAACTTGCATGAATGGATTTATCGTCAATTTGGCTTGCACTCTGCCGTAGTAACTGGATCGGATCATCCAAAGACTACATTAAAGATGAAAAAAGTCGACTTCAATAATGTCTTAATGAACTTTTCACCTATTTCGAAAGAGCGGGCAAAAGTAATGCCCGAGATGAAAGAGGAAATTGACATACTAATTGCTACTGACTGTATTTCCGAAGGGCAAAACTTGCAAGACTGTGATTATCTCGTTAACTATGACATTCATTGGAATCCGGTTCGCATTATTCAACGTTTTGGTCGTATCGACCGGATTGGCAGCAAAAATGAACGGATTCAACTAGTCAACTTTTGGCTGTCGCTGGAACTCGATGAATATATTAATCTCGTCAACAGGGTAAAAGACCGAATGACGATTCTCGATATTTCTTCCACCGGAGAAGAAAATGTTATTGCCGACAACAGCAATGAAATGAAAGATTTGGAATACCGCCGCAAACAACTCGAAAAACTGCAAAACGAAGTCATTGATTTAGAGGACATTTCCGGAAATATTTCTTTAACCGATTTTACGTTAGACGACTTCCGCATGGATTTATTAAATTTTATGAAGGAACATAAAGAAGCGGTGGAAAAAGCGCCGCTAGGGCTTTTTAGCATTACCGTGAACAAAAATGAAAAACTAAAAGACGAAATTAAGCCTGGGATTATTTTCTGTCTAAAACAAACCGATCGCGTCACATCATCGAACGAGCAAAACGCGCTTCATCCATATTACTTGGTGTACGTGCGGGAAGACGGAACGGTGTTGTATAATCATGTCCACGTAAAGAAAATTTTGGATTTATACCGCTCGCTATGCAACGGAAAAAAAGAAGTGGAGTGGGATTTATACGAAGCGTTTTACCAAGAGACGAAAAACGGAAAAGACATGGGGCAATATAAGGCGCTGCTGGAGAAAGCGGTAGAAGATATCGTTGGCAAAATCGATCAGCAAATAACGCTGAACATATTTAGCCTTGGAAACTTGGACAGCTTAGTGACGAACGCGAATGCGAGTTTGCAAGACTTTGAAATTATCTCTTATCTTATCATTTATCTTATCATTAAAGGGTGAGAGCAGTGGATGGATTCACATTTTATGCTAGAATAGGGCTGGACGATAAAGTCCGCCCTTTACATAAGAAGTTGGATAAAAAAATGTTTTACGATTTCGCTGATTTAACGAAAAAGGAAAAAGACTATATTACGAAATACGTCGATCGGATTGAGCTAACGTATTTATTGACTCCGAGTGTGATTAATATCCAGCCATTTATTAATGAGGATTATCATTATGAAGGCGTTATGTTTATCACGATTCGATTAAGGCAGGAAACAAAAGACGCCCACCTTCCTGTCATAGGTGAAATTATCCAAGGAGCGTTGCCAAACCCTGTCGTCATTGTATTTGAAAAAGAAGGAAACGTTCAGGTTGGTACGTGTTTAAAGCGATTAAACAAAATCGATAAAACACAAGTCGTTTTGGAGGAATTTGCGTATACTCCGTGGTTCTTATCCGACAGTAACGATGAAACAGTTCGGCAATTTATGGATGCGGTTCATATAACAGCGCTATCATTTTCTCACTTCTTCCGTTTTTATCAAGACATTCATATCGCGGTGCAGGCATTTCAACACGCGAAAGCAGTCGGTGCGTTTTACATCGCTGCCGACGAAGAATCACGTCAGCTGATTGCACAAATTGAACAGGCAGAAGCGGAAATTGTGAAATGGAGAAACAAAATGAAAAAAGAAACGCAGTTTAACCGAAAAGTAGAGTATCATATGAAAATCCAACAGCTAACGAGGCAAATCGAGCAGTGGAAACAACAATTGCGATGAAAGGGGAAGCACGATGGAAAAACTAGATGGAAAATCGATGGATATTGTAAAAACGAACATCGAGGCGTTAAAGCAACTATTCCCGGAAGTGGTCACTGAAGGAAAAATCGATTTTGAAAAACTGAAACTGATTCTTGGTGAAGAAATCGAAACACGCAATGAAAAATATGAATTCACATGGCACGGTAAAACACAGGCGATGAAACTCGCACAAACGCCATCCACCGGCACGCTGCGACCGGACAAAGCCTCCAGCAAAAACTGGGATACGACCGAAAACCTTTATATTGAAGGCGACAACCTCGAAGTATTAAAGCTGTTGCAAAAATCGTATTTCGGCAAGATTAAAATGATCTATATCGACCCGCCGTATAATACGGGGAAGGATTTTGTGTACAAAGATGACTTCCGCGATAATATCAAAAATTACAAAGAAATCACGCAGCAAACGACAAAGGCGAATACGGAGACAAGCGGACGGTATCATACCGATTGGTTGAATATGATGTATCCGAGATTGAAATTGGCAAGGAATTTATTAACAGATGACGGGGTAATTTTTATTAGTATCGATGATACGGAAGTAGCAAACTTAAGGAAAATACTTGATGAAATTTTTGGCGAAAATAACTTTATTGCGTCAATTACTCGTAATACAAATAGTTCTAAAAATCAATCTTTATTTGTTTCTGTTAGTCATGATTATTGTTTAATTTATGCAAGAGATATTTCTGTATTATCCACTAAGCATGCTGAAAATAAATGGTCGGTTCCTAAAAATAATATAGAAGAGTATAAACGTAAAATCGAAGAGTTGAAAAATCTGGGGTTAAGTAATGAGCAAATAACTGAAGAATTAAAACAATTAACTAAATATCCAAGGTTTATAGATTTTGTTAATTACTGGTATGTTGATGAGAGAGGTGTATATCGTAAAGGTGATTTAGGAGGGGTAAAGAATGGAAATATGACCCCAATTATTAATCCTTTAACTGGAAAAGAAGATCCTGTGCCACCCGGAGGATTTAGATATAGTCCTGAAAAATTGAATGAACTAATTAAAGAAAATAGAATACATTTTCACACAGATGGTAGCCTACCAACGATAAAAAGATATTTAGATGAAAATCTCGCACAAAGACCTAAATCAATCATGTCCGATGATCAAAGACCAGATAATGCATTACTAAAAGAATTTAATACGCCATTTGATAATCCTAAGCAGCTAGCATTTATGAAAAGAATATTAAGTGTGGGTGATAAGGATTCGATTATTTTAGACTTTTTCTCCGGCTCTGCAACTACCGCTCACGCAGTAATGCAATTAAATGCAGAAGACGGCGGAAATCGCAAGTTTATTATGGTGCAGCTGCCAGAGAAAACGGATGAAAAATCGGAAGCGTATAAAGCTGGTTATAAAAACATTTGCGAAATCGGGAAAGAGCGCATCCGCCGCGCGGGCGAGAAAATCGTTCAGGAAACGGGAAAAACGGATTTAGATATTGGCTTTAAAGTGTTTAAGCTCGATTCTTCGAATGTGAAAACGTGGGATCCTGATTTCGACAACTTGGAGCAAACCCTTTTCGATTTGCAGGATAACATTAAAGAAGATCGCACGAAAGAAGATTTGTTGTATGAAATTTTATTAAAAATCGGCCTGCCGCTCACCATACCGATTGAAGAAATTGATTATAACGGCAAAACGATTTATAACGTTGCCTATGGTTCCGTGTTAGTATGTTTAGAAGATGACATCGATTTGGATATCGTTCAGGAGATGTTGAAATATCAATCCGAGCATATGCCGCCGAAAGTCATTTTCAAAGAGTCTGGCTTTATTAGCGACGCCGTGAAAACGAACGCGATTCAAACATTGAAAAAGCACGGAATCACGGATGTTAGGAGTGTGTAACCGATGAAGCTGAAGTTTATCGCGGACTTGGATTATCAAAAACGGGCGATTGATTCCGTTGTGCAAATTTTTAAAGGGCAAGAAATGAGCCAGTCCAACTTCACCGTTTCGTATGGACCAAACGCGGGAATGATTCAAACGGATTTAGGCGTAGGGAATCGGCTCGACCTTACGCCGGAAGAAATTTTAAAAAATGTGCAGGACATTCAAATGAAAAACGGCCTGCCGCGCAGCGAGCGGCTTGATGGCATGCATTTTACCGTTGAAATGGAGACAGGTACGGGGAAGACATATGTCTATTTACGAACGATTTACGAATTGCATAAACATTACGGATTTACGAAATTTGTCATTGTCGTTCCGTCCGTGGCGATTCGCGAAGGGGTGTACAAGTCGCTGCAAATTACGAGGGAACATTTTAATGAACTGTATGACCATACGCCAGTAGAATACTTTATTTACGATTCGCAAAAACTCGATCAAGTCCGTAACTTTGCGACAGCGACAACAATCCAAATCATGATCATTAATATTGACGCGTTCCGCAAAAGCTTTGAAGATCCGGAAAAAGAAGATAAAGCGAACGTCATCCACCGTCCGAACGATCGTTTAAACGGGTATCGCCCAATCGAATTTATTCAACAGACGAACCCGATTGTTATTATTGACGAGCCGCAAAGCGTCGATACGACGCCGAAATCAAAAGAAGCGATCGCCTCGCTCCATCCGCTTTGCACGCTGCGCTATTCGGCGACGCATGTGGATAAATATAACATGGTGTATCGCCTCGATGCGGTCGACGCGTATAATCAAAAACTCGTCAAAAAAATCGAAGTGATGTCTGTTCGTTCTGAACCGTCTTTTAATGTGCCGTACATAAAACTAATCGAGGTAAAGGAAAGAAAAGCGAAGATCGAACTGGATGTCGAATCGCGCGGAAAGGTGAAGCGGACGACGAAAACGGTGAAATACGGAGATGATTTATATGATATTTCCGGGGAACGGGAATTGTATCGTGGCTATATCGTCGAGCAGATTGATTGGACGGAAGGAAACGAAGCGATTGAAGTAAATGGCTATTGTCTGCGGGTCGGTGATGCGATCGGTGATATTGACGATGATGCGATAAAGCGGTATCAAATCCGCAAGACGATTGAAGAGCACTTGAATAAAGAACTGCAGCTTCGCCGCCGCGGCATTAAAGTGTTAAGCCTTTTCTTTATCGACAAAGTCGCCCATTACCGTGATTATGATAAAGATGGCAATCCGATTAAAGGAAAATATGCGGTGATGTTTGAGGAAGAATATAAGGATTTGATCCAAAAACCGAAATACCGCCCGCTCTGGGATGACCCAGGCATTGATAAGGATGTGGAAAAAGCGCACAACGGGTATTTCGCGCAAGACAAAAAAGGACGGTTGAAAGATACGAAAGGAAATACGGAAGCGGACACTGATGTGTACAACCTTATTATGAAAGACAAAGAACGGCTGCTTAGCCTCAATGAGCCGCTTCGCTTCATTTTCTCCCATTCGGCGCTTCGCGAAGGATGGGACAACCCGAACGTCTTTCAAATTTGCACGTTGAAAGACTCCGCGGGAACGTACGTATCGAGACGCCAAGAAATCGGGCGCGGATTGCGTCTGGCTGTCAACCAAAACGGGGAGCGTGTGCAAGATTATAATATCAACACGCTAACGGTCATGGCGAACGAATCGTACGAAGAGTTTGTTGCGACGTTGCAAAAAGAAATCGAAGAAGAAACAGGAGTCAAATTCGGCAAAATCGAAAAACATATATTTGCTAAACTCGTTTATGTCGATGAGAAGACGGAAGAGCCGGTGCAAATGGGCTACGATTTATCGGTAAAATTATATGAAGAATTAAAGCGAAACGGTTATATCGACAAGCATAGCATGGTTACCTCTGAATTAAAGAAAGCGATAGAAAACTATGATTTGCGCTTAAGCACAGAGTTTCAGCCATGGCTTCCGGCGATCGTCAAAGAAATAAAACGCCACTTGCAAGCATTGCCGATCAAAGACGCAACCAAAAAGCAAAAAGTGAAATTAAATATGTCTGTATTCAATCAGGAAGAATTCAGACAGTTATGGGATAAAATTAAATATAAAACGGTCTATTCCGTCGATTTCGACAGCGAACAATTGATTCAAAAGTGTATCGAAAGCATTCAAGCGATGCCGCGCATTGAGAAAATTCGCATTTTAAGCCGCAAAGGAAAAGTGGAAATCGACCGCGTGACAGGAGTACAGGCGCAAACGGTAAGCGAAAGCGTCGAAGATTACGTCAGC
This sequence comes from Parageobacillus thermoglucosidasius, assembly GCF_001295365.1. GTDB lineage: Bacteria > Bacillota > Bacilli > Bacillales > Anoxybacillaceae > Parageobacillus > Parageobacillus thermoglucosidasius. The sequence continues at coordinate 2,010,131 of NZ_CP012712.1, forward strand.
TTGCACCATACGCTTCCAGACGTGATTACCGAGCTGCAAAACCGCACGAATTTAACGCGCAAGACGATCGTCCGCATCTTAACCGGCTGCAAGCGGCTTGACGATTTCAAAAACAATCCGCAAAAGTTTATCGAAGAAGTGACAAAGATCATCCAGCGCGAAATGAAGCAGCTGTTAAAAGACGGTGTGAAATATTATAAAATTGGCGACGATGCATATTATGCGGTGGAACTATTCCAAAACGAAGAACTGCTTGCCTACTTGAATGACAACGCAATTCCTAGTGAAAAATCGCTGTTTGACCATGTCGTCTATGATTCAGATGTGGAAGAGCGTTTTGCTAAACGCTTCGAAGACGACGAAAAAGTAAAAGTATATGTCAAACTGCCAAGCTGGTTTAAAATAGACACGCCGATTGGTTCCTACAATCCTGACTGGGCGCTTGTCATTGAGAAAGACGGGGAAGAAAAGCTGTACTTCGTCCTTGAGACGAAAGGACAGGAATGGGAAGGAGAATTGCGTCCGGGCGAATCCGCCAAAATCGCCTTTGCCCGCAAGCACTTTGAAGCAATTGGCACGGATATTGAGTTTGTCGGTCCGGAGAATGATGTTGAGGCGTTTATGCTGCGGGCTGTTAACCGTTAATGATGCATTACAGGAGGCTGTCCCAAAAGGTGGTACAATGACCTTTTGAGGCCAGCTTTTTTTATTGAATGCTCTCTCCTCTCTTTTTCCTTTCCAGCATTTGTGGCATACTATAGTCAAAGAGGAGGGGCAATATGATGGTTAAGGTTGAGGTTAAACCCAATGTTCTACAATGGGTGATCAAACGCATGGATAATTTTGATCGGCTGAAGGATCAGTTTCCTAATATTGATAAATGGATCAATCAAGAAAGCCAACCGACGCTTAAGCAGTTAGAAAAACTTGCAAAAATGACAGCTGTACCTCTTGGTTATTTTTTTCTCCCTAATCCACCAGAGGAGAAGTTGAGTATTCCTCATTATCGCACGGTGAGAGATGAAGGGGCTGTCCGCCCGAGTCCCAATCTTTTGGAAACGGTTCAAACGATGGAAAGACGGCAACAGTGGATGCGAGATTATTTAATTCAGCTAGGCAATCCGCCTTTAAATTATGTGGGGCGTGCGAACTTGTCAATGGATCCAAAACTCGTTGCACAAGATATGCGAAGAACGTTAAGTTTGGAAGATGGATGGGCATCAAAACAATCAACTTGGCAGGAAGCTTTACGCAATCTTATTAGAAAAACTGAAGATATCGGCATTATTGTCGTCATTAATGGAGTAGTCGGCAATAATACACATCGAAAACTGGATGTTGCGGAATTTCGCGGTTTTGTTCTTATTGATGACTATGCCCCTTTAATATTTATAAATGGAAGAGACGGAAAAGCTGCGCAAATGTTTACATTGGCCCACGAACTTGCTCATATTTGGTACGGGGCGAGTGCCGCATTCGATTTAAAAAATCTTCAGCCTGCTGATGCTGAAATTGAAAACGCGTGCAACAAAGCAGCTGCTGAGTTTCTTGTCCCTGAAGATGAATTAATTATTATATGGAAACAGGTTGGTCAATCGGAAGATCGTTTTGAACAAGTGGCTCGCCATTTTAAGGTTAGTGAAATTGTGGCGGCACGTAGAGCTCTAGACTTAAACCTTGTGACAAAAGAGGAGTTTTTTTTATTTTATGAAGATTATATGAAACGGCTTCAGCAACAAACGGAACAAACGAAAACAAACGGAGGCAATTTTTACGCAACTCAAACGATGCGTATCGGCCGTCATTTTGCGGAAGCGGTCATAAGGGCGGCAAAGGAAGGAACGATCCTTTATCGTGAAGCCTATCAATTGACGGGGCTTTCAGGCAGCACTTTTGATAAGTTTGCCGAATATGTCGATACGGGGAGATATGTATGAGTTCTAGCCATAAGTTTGTGATTGATACGAACATTTTTATTGAAGCCTATAAAAGGTATTATTCTTTTGATATCGCTCCTTCCTTTTGGGATGCCCTGCTTCAACATGCCGAAAACGGCAACATCATAAGCATTGACCGTGTTAAACAAGAAATTAATAGCTTCCATAAAAATGATGAATTAAGCGAATGGGCCAATCATCATTTTGCCCAATGGTTCGAGCCAACCGATAAAATTGAAGTTCTTAGAACATATCAGGAAATTATTACTTGGGCTGTTCAGCAGGGGCAATATTTTGAGGTGGCAAAAAGAGAGTTTGCTAGTGCAGCAGATAGTTGGTTAATAGCGTTTGCAAAGACATACAATTTTACAGTCGTGACGCATGAACAATTTAACCCCGATTCCAAAAAGAGAATTCTCATTCCTAATGTTTGTCGCGCATTCAATGTGCCCTACACGGATACTTTTGACATGTTGCGCCGGTTAAGTATAAAGCTTTGAACCTATGTCTGTCATTCTCTGGAGTACTAGTCTTTTAACATTTGCGGTGAACGGTCCTGTTGAATTGAAAGAAGAATTGGGGTAAAAGAACATGAGTGATTAGTGTAAATTAGCACATTATTTCAGAATCCTTTTTCAAATTACAAATAAACACCGTCATTCATATGTATGATAAGCCAAGAGGAGAGATATCATGCCCGCTCCTTTTATTTTTACTTGAACAAAGATCTTTTTTGTATTCACGAATTGCTTTGTTTATTGATGGTCGGTATCTCCACAACGTGTTAAAATGGTATTAAAAAGCAAAAAATTGACTACATTAACATGGTTCATGACCATTTTCTTCTAAGAATGCGCTACTACCATGGTCTTCCTTGTCAATCATCCAATTCATCTTCAGAATGAATACTTCTCAAATGCACAAAGTTTTTATTTCTGAAAGCGGGCGGTTTCATTGATTATTGCAAGTAACATTGAAGAAATTGAGAACGCTTTTGATTTTACCGACAGTATAATAACGGATGTTAAATGGGTTAATCATTTAACAGATTTATCAATCAGCTTAGATTATTATTGGGATATACAAGACGGTAAGAGTGAAACTAGGGAATTGACACTGTTTTTAAGGACTGCCTAAAAGCAGAATTTAGTATGCCAAGTAAGTTTACCCAACTGTCAAAAGACGAGATTAACGTGATGTATTATTTGAAAGGGTGTACAACAGCCGACAGACTAATATGGGCTTGCATCACATTAACATCTATACTTTTGATTATACACATCCTTGGGTAAAGATATTATGTAAAGAAGTCATTCTTGAACAAAAGTAGAACTTTAATCGGCTGCAAGCCTTCAGGTTATGTTCCAATGGTTCCTCAGTATTTGCATATGATCTTAGATCATCCATTTGGATGAAAATAGAACGAAGCTGTCCCAAACATCGGTTTTACCGGCCTTCCGGGACAGCTTCAATGTGTAAATTCAACTTTCTAAAAAATACGGTTTATAAAGTTGCTTAGCATAAAATCAGTCATTATGGCTATATAATCGCATACAACAGGCTTTGTCGGGTTCATTTTGGCTTCGTGCATGATACTCAATTCAGATTTTTATTTTAAATCATTCTATTCTTACTATAATTCCGAAAGATGATGATATAATATACCGTGGATCGATTTGGAAAGGCGGTGAGATTGTGAACCACTATTATTTTTCTGAATGCAAAGCAAATGAAAAAGCGTCGGATATTGCCATTCATCTTTATACGGTTCCTTTATCTAATCCGCACGAAAAATATTCTTATGCCCACTCGATCGCTTATGAACTGAGAAAGCTAAATTCGTACATAACGGTGGCGGCGCATGGACAGTATATAGCATCGTTTGAAGAGATCTGCCATTGGGGAGATCATCGTTATATTCGGCACGAACATCGGCCTATTCAATGTTCTTTGCCTATGGAAAGAACAATTTTGGAAAAATTATTAAAGAAAGAATTAGAGAATCGTTGTAAAAGCGGCTATAAGATGGATAACGACTTATTCCGTTTAGCCAATGAACAGTCGATGCATGTCGGTGAAATTAGTATTCATCCGGTAATCTATATTTCCTTTTCAGTCGAAGAAAATGGAGATATTTTCGTTGGTTTTGATTATCAGCACCGTTTTGAATATCGAAAAACATTACAAGATTTTATCGATACCGATCCATCGTTACTCAAAGAAGGAATGGAGGTTGTCGACCCATTTAATAGGCGAGCATACTATTACACATTTGTAGAAATTGCTGACTATACAGCTGGGCAAAAAAGTCCGTTTTTACAACAAAGTGTCATTGATTATTACTTAGAAAAAAATGAACTGTGGAAGCTAAAAGGGGTTCATGAAAAAACACCGGTTGTACATGTAAAAAGCAGAGACGGTCATCTTCTTCCTTATTTGCCCCATTTGCTAAAGTTAACTTGTTCATATGAGCAATTGCCGCCATTGATGACGAAAAAAGTGAATCGCTTGATTAAGCTGTCGCCACATGAAAAAATGTCGAAGCTTTATACAGAAACGTTCCGCTTGCTTGGGCAACAACAAGTGTTAACATTCCAAAAAGAAAATGTGCGGGCGGTTAACCTAGGCTATGATGTTAATGAGCTGGATTCCCCGATAATGGTGTTTGGACAAGGATATAAAACAAATGAGATTTATAGAGGGCTCAAGCAGTCGGGAGTGTATGAACCGAGCAGTGTAGCCATTAGTTTTTTCGTCGACCCAGAGCTGAACTATGACCTACAAAAGCGAAAGGAAGTAGGATATTTTGTAAAAAAGCTAGAATCAATGTCTGAGGCACTTGGTGTAAAGCTTAATATTTCTGATCAGCCTCGCCAACTATACGGTCAATTGCCAAAAGACTTTTTTAAGCAAGATAACCTGTCGTATCATTTGAAATCCATTACTGACCAGTTCCGCGGAACAGTAGTAGTGGTCATTGGAACAGAAGAAAATATTGATCGCGCCTACGTTACGATTAAAAAAGAATTTGGTGGAAAAGAAGACTTAATGACGCAATTTGTTGGGTTCACTTCTTCTTTAGTTACGGAAAATAATATCTTTCACTACTATAATATTTTGCTGGGGATTTATGCCAAGGCGGGAATTCAGCCTTGGATTTTGGCAAGTCCTATGCATTCGGACTGTTTCATTGGATTGGATGTCAGCCATGAACACGGAAAGCATGCCTCTGGTATCATTCAGGTGATTGGACGCGATGGAAAAATCATTAAACAAAAATCAGTGGTCACGGCGGAAGCGGGAGAAACCATCGCCAATTCTACAATGGAAGAGATTGTGAATGAAAGCATATACGGCTATGAACAAATCTATGGAGCAAAGCCGCGGCATATTACTTTTCACCGCGATGGCGTTTGCCGGGAGGATTTAGAGTTTTTACAAGCTTATTTGCGATCATTTCAAATTCCTTTTGGTTTTGTAGAAATTATAAAAAAACCGCGAAGAAGAATGGCTATTTATTCAAATAAAAAATGGGTGACGAAGCAAGGAGTATACTATTCCAAAGGAAACACCGCGTATTTATGTGCGACAGATCCGAAAGAGTTTGTGGGCATGGCTCAACTTGTAAAAATTGTGAAAAAAACGAATGGTCTGTCTGTTCATGAGATTGTTTCTGATGTATATAAGCTATCGTTTATGCATATTCATTCCATGCTGAAGACACGCTTACCGATTACGATCCATTACGCCGATTTAAGCTCTACTTTCCATAACCGCGGGCTGATTCACCCGCGTTCGCAGCATGAACGGGCATTGCCGTTTGTGTGATATGAAAGGGTTGCTTGCCCGTCATTCTCTAAGGATTGCTGGGATTTGTAGAAGCAGAGAGTCATTGCTTGGCTCTCTGTTTTTGTTTTATCCCATGCAGGAATTTCGCTCACGTTGTCAAAATAACGTATGTGAATTTTCACATGTAAGGTGAATGTATGGCTGTTGACCATGACCGATTGTTCAAAGAGTTGATCCAAGCATTTTTTGAAGAGTTTATTCTTCTCTTTTTCCCCAACATGTACGAGCATATCGACTTTCGCCATTTGTCCTTTTTATCCGAAGAACTGTTCACTGATGTAACGGCAGGGGAGAAGTATCGCGTCGATTTGTTAGTCGAAACGAAATTAAAAGGGGAAGACGGGCTGATCATCGTCCATATCGAAAACCAAAGCTATGTGCAGCCGTCGTTTCCTGAACGGATGTTCATTTACTTCAGCCGTTTGTTTGAAAAATACCGCACGAACATCGTTCCGATTGCCGTTTTCAGCTACGATGCCATCCGCGACGAACCATCCTCGTTTACGCTTCCACTTCCGTTTGGCAACATCCTTCACTTCCGCTTTTTCCCCGTTGAATTGCGCAAACAAAATTGGCGCAACTACATTCGCAGCGACAATCCGATCGCCGCTGCGCTGTTAAGCAAAATGGGTTATACTGAAAGTGAACGAATCGAATTGAAAAAACAGTTTTTACGCATGTTAGTTCGTTTAGAGCTGGATGAAGCAAAGCAGCGATTGTTAATCGGCTTTTTTGAAACATACGTGAGGTTGTCCGATGATGAGGAACAACAATTACGAAACGAGGTGAATCAAATGGAAACGAAAGAAAAAGAGCAAGTGTTGGAATTGTTGATTTCGTATGAACAAAAAGGAAAACGTGAAGGAGCTAAGCAAAAAGAGCGAGAAATGATGCGAAAAATGATTGCAAAAGGAATGAGCATTGCCGATATTGCACATATATTTGACCTAACGGAAGAAGAAGTTCATAAAAGGGTTAACGATTGACCACGACCGCTTATTTAAATAAAGAGCTGGCCACAGCGTTTTTTCATGGGTTCACCGGATACGTATTGGCTCGGCAGCTGTTGTTACCCGCTAAAGGAGAAAGTTGCCCTAAGATGATGGGGCAGCTTTTTTGTTATGGTCGCTCGAATTTTCGGTGCGTATGTTGGTTGGGAATTAGGAATTTATAGACAATTTGACAATGTTCGACAGCGTTTTTCTGCAGTGATTGGTACAATCAAATTGACTGAGATTTTTGTTGTAGGAACGAAGTAGGGGATCACCTGGCAACGATTTGCAAAGCCGACTACTATTACGGGGCGTTGCTTTCTGCATTGGTCAACGGGGGACTCGTGCCGGCATTGTTTGAAAAAGAAAACGACAACCGGCAATATACGAAGTCACGACGAATAAAGCGAGCTACATCATCTATACGAAGTACAATACCACTCCATCAGGCTCCAAGGATTTTACTTGGTCCTTTCCATTTAGCGACAATGAGCTTGACGAAATTGTCAAGATTCATCACGAAAACAACAAGGAAAAAGAATTTATCTTTGCCTTTATTTGCGGGCAAAAGCAATTAAGTGACTACAATCAAGTCATTGCCATCGTCTATTGGGATGAATTTCTCGAATGCGTGGATATCGAAAAAGAACAGATTCGCGGAACAGCGCGGCTGTCAGTGAAAGCGGTCAAAGGCTCCCCATGGCTGCGCCTCTACGGCAGCAAGCGAGCTGATATGTTGGATGGGAAAGATAACACGATCAAAATTGAACGAAATCGCCTAGGTAATCTGTAAAGTGGTATGGGGGATGTGAAAAGGGAGGGGGGAGAGTAGATGAATGCGGGATTTTTCTATACATTGCTTCTTTTATTCTTGCTTGCCTTATTGGCAAGATGGATCAAGTCGAAAGAAGCGAAATGGATTGGATCGTATGGAGAATATAAAGTCCGAAAAACAATCAAAAAGATAGAAGCAACATCATCTGGAAAATACAAAGCTTTCCATAACTTGTATATTCCTAAAGAAGATGGCTCCACATCGCAAATCGATCATATTATTCTTTCCGATCAAGGCCTGTTTGTCATTGAAACGAAAAATTATAGCGGCTGGATTTTCGGAGAGGAAACATCGAAATATTGGACACAAGTCATTTATAAACGAAAAGAAAAATTTCTTAATCCTATTTTACAGAACAAAGGACATATCAAGGCGTTAAGAAACTGGCTTGGGGAGGAGTTTGCGCATATTCCGATTCACTCGGTTGTCGTGTTTCTGCCGCGGACAAAGTTTAAATCACATGCTCATTTTACCCAAGCTTATGTAGTTTATCCGAAACAGTTGAAACAAGTGCTTGGGCAGCATGAAACAAAATCGATAGGGAAACAAAACAACGTTTAGCACAAAAATTAGAAACAGTACTTATCAGAGATAAAAAACAAGAAAAAGAAGTGAAAAAGAGGCACGTGCAAACGATTCGAACGAAGCAAAAGCAGACGGAACAACATATCCAGCAAAACCGCTGTCCGAAATGTGGCGGTGTTCTGATCGTTCGGAAAGGAAAGTATGGGACATTTAAAGGTTGCAGTAATTACCCGAAATGCAAGTTTACGCAGTCGATTGGCTGAACTTGCAACATGGCCGTTTGGGCAACAACTATGGATAAGGGAAGGAGAAGAATGATGCTTTCTATATAGATTCAGATTAATTTTCCGACATAACTATCTGTCCAATGCGTTGGAGCACTTTTTCTGGAAATTGAGTGAGATGCTCCAAGAACGAAACAATCGATTCCCGCAACTCTTTTCGATTGGCATGAAACCGATTGGCAATCACGCTCTCTTTCAGCCAGCCCCAAATCCGTTCGACCAAATTTAAATTCGGTGAATACGGGGGGAAGAATATCAAAGTCAACCGTTCTTCGTGCTCATGTAGAAAAGGCTGAAGAATTTTGGCGCGATGAATTTTTGCGTTATCCAAGACCATCACGACATGTTTATCCGGATACTGGTCCAAGGTGTATTGGAGAAATTGCAGAAAAGCCTGTGCATCGCATTGATTGGTTTCCATACAGTGAAATTCCCCCGTTTCGATATTCACACCACCTAATAAGCTAACGGTTGCGTGATGTCCATACGTAGGGATTTGTTTTTGACGCCCTTTAACATTCCATGTGGCCCGTAGAGTTTGGTAATCCCGAATGTGGCTTTCATCTTTATAGATTATGACCATGTTGTCGGACAAGTTTTTTTTTATGAGTTCCATCTCCTGTTGAAACTCTTTTTGTTTCTGAGGATTGGCCCGTTTGAGGGTATACGTAGGGCGTGTATAGCGAAATCCCCATCGATGAAGCATATCACCAATACCGCCACGGGACATGGTGACAGAAAATTTCTCTTCTAACACATGTTGAATAATCCGGGTATTCCAGCCCGTTTCAATGCCGTATCCTTCATCGGCAGGAGTGCTTTCTTCCAGCATTTTTTTTAATTCCCGTTCTTCTTCTGGAGATAGATACGGCTTTCTGCCCGGGGCGTATCGACGTTCTAATAACGCATCCATGCCACCTTGATTAAACTTTTGCACGTAAATCGAAACGGTCTCACGGTGGAGATTCAAGAGCTCAGCGACTTGGATCCCCAAATAGCCTTGCATAATCAGACGAATGACTGCAATTCGTTTTGCCATGTTCGCCTTTTTCATTTTGCGTTCCTGTTCTTGAAGACGTTCGATCGTCCAACCATGATCGTTTGTAATTTGTCATCCTTTTTTCCTCATTCTTCTTCCGCTCCTTTGATTTACTCATTTAGGAGCAGTATAGACAAGGATGCAGATTGATTAAACATGTCGGAATTTCAAACTGGATTTATATAAATTCAGTGTGTAATTTGTGAATAAAGTTTTCTTTTCCGACTAACTAAACAGATTACGAAGAAAAAGGGGGAAACATATGCCACAAGAAAAGTATTGTTTAGGATGTGAATTAGCAAACAAAAAACTACCAGTTTATGTTGTGTACGAAGATGAGTATGTGACTTGTATCTTAGATCACGCTCCCTTTAATGATGGACATACTTTGATACTACCAAAGAAACATTTTAAAGAAGTGGAAGAACTCAATGTGGATACAGCAAATGCAATTATGAAGGCATCTATACTTGTTTCAAAGGCTATTAAGTTATTGTATAAACCTGATGGTATTACAATTTGTCAAAATGGTGGTATTTTTAATGAATTAACCCATTATCATATGCATATTGTACCAAGATACGAAAATCAGTCTTTTGCAGATTTTTACTTAGAAGATGAGACAGAAAATGATAATAAAGTAAAAAATCTTAGGGACGTAATGTTAAAATTACAAGAGGCAATATACGCTGTTAAATAATAATCTGTATCAGCTAACGATGGCGTTATTTCAAGAAAAGAAGAACTTCCTTAACTCCGAAGTTCCTAAATTTTTGTGCTATATCAACATTAACCTTTAACACAGCCTTAGAATAAAAAACCTTGAAAGGCTTACTGCCAATCAAGGTTATTAAAAATCATAGTTTAAACTTTCTTAAATACTTTCTATTTCAATGTCTGACTTTACTTTTAAAGCCTTATTTAAGGCTTTTTTTAAAATAGTTATTAAATCTTCTCCATCACTTGTAACAAAATAGTTAGATAAGTCTGTAATTTCATCACTTATATTATCTCCCCATGGTGGTGTTTTTGAAAGGTCTTCAATATCCCAAATGACTTGTGATGGACTGTAATTTTTCAAACTTTCTTGAATTTCATCTATTTCTTTAATAGCATCTTTAATATATTTATACTCAAGTTTGCCATTATATAGTTTGTTTAATAAAAGAGGATACTTTGTTCCCCAACCATTTGGCTCTAAATGATAGCTTACTGTTGAAAAAAACGAATGTAAAAAGTCGCCATGACCAATTGGATACCAATAATATTTTACTTTAAAACCTACAGCCATTCTGTCACCTCACTCATCAGTTTTAAATCTAATATTTACTTTACCATTTGTTTTTTTCATTATTTTATCATACAAATCATCTAGTATTTCTTCCGATACATTTTGTCCCCGTATATCGATAATAACAGTTTGTTTAGTGCCTCTTGGCAAATCACTTAATCGCTTTTCAAATTGAGTAGAAATATTGTTTACTAATCTGCTTCTACCTTCTGGGGTAGTAATTTTATAATTTTTTACTTCTATACTAAATCCTTTTTTATAATAATCTGGTCTTGAGCTTCCTTTGGTCCCATAAGGTACTTCTTTTCCGTTTTTAAAAGATTTTTGAGTACTATATTCTGGATATTCTTTTCCTATATCAATTTCTGATTGTCTCCAAGACGGTCTAGCATTACCCGTCCCCTTACCAACCACCTCATCCCCATTCTTGCCAACGATGTTCATCATCGTTCCTTTGGCTTCTCTCTCGGCCTCGCTTATCCCCATGCGGGGTGCCGGACCGCCAACTCCTGCTAAGGCTGGCTGCGGTCCCTGTAGGACAGAGCCAACATTTTCGAGAAGATTCTCCCATTGCTTTTTGAACGAGCGGATCGTTTGGGTAATCGGCGCTTTTACGACTTGGTGATATACCGTTTGAAGGGCAGGCATAACTTTATCATAGCGGAGAACATACTTCGTTTGCGAGATCAATTTAGAAACATCCGCTGCGGTTTCAGCCGCTTTCGCTCCTTTGCTCCCCGCTTTGCCGGCGATTGCTGCTCCTTTGGCTGGAGGAATGACAGACAACAATAACATTCCTCCTGCAAACAGGCGATCCCATCCTGATATCCGTTTTCCAGTGATCGGGTCGTATTCTCCAAACAATCGCTGCAAATCATGCCAGCCAAGAAGCTCCAGACCAAGTTCTTTCATGTTGTCGGCGAGCGTTTGGTCTGCCTGTCTTATTGCCGCGGCTGTCCGATACAGCAGTTCCTCCGCTTCATTCAGCTTTTCTTCATAGCGGCGGAGCCAATAAAGCAGTTCGTCTGTAAGCTCATGGATGGCGGCAGAACTGATTCCCGGAATCTCCATCACTAAAGAAGGAAGTTCCCAAGAAAGTGAGATTCGCGCGCGACAGCAGGCGTCCTCTGCATCGGGGATATGTTTCGCTACCGTTTCCAATTCTTCTGGTTTGACTCGAATCGTCGTCATTATAGCTCCTCTATCTTTCGCCAAATTTGGGCAATTTCCCTGCTTATTTCATGAAGAAGATCATCTGCGGTCGCATAAATTTGTGCTTCGATTTGTCGCAAGTCCCAGTATACTAGTTCATACGCTCCCCTCGACTCTCCCTGCCAATGCGGAACATACTCGTCATTTGCGCGATAAAAGGAATGCGAGCCACGATGAAAGTCGTCCACTGCTTCCTCTACTTGCCCTTGATAGGATGAAAGGTAACGGATCATAGTCGCATAAACACGGCGCTTTGCTTCTTTTTCAATAGATTCCAATAAGGATGGCACCTTCATTTCCTCCCCATCGTACATTACTTAAATGGTAACATAAGTAAAATGAGGATAAATCATGATATATTCCTATTTTCCAAATGACAACAAGGACTTTTTCCTTATTCATCCATTTTTCCGTGCTAGGCATATAGAATGTTTCTTTTGGAAGATAATAGTTTTAGCGAACAAACTTTTTCAGCGTGGAATGAACAATGTGCTGTCACCTGTCGAATAACGAGATTGTTTCTGATGTATATAAGTTATCGTTTATGCATATTCATTCCATGCTGAAGACACGTTTGCCGATGACGATCCATTACGCCGATTTGAGCTCTACTTTCCATAACCACGGACTGATTCATCCACGTTCACAGCATGAACGGGCATTGCCGTTTGTGTGATGTGATATGAAAGGGCTGCTTGCCCGTCACTCTCTAAGGATTGCTGGGATTTGTAGAAGCAGAGAGTCATTGTTTGGCTCTCTGTTTTTGTTTTATCTCATGCAGGAGTTTCGCACATATGTTGTCGAAACAACGCATGTGAATTTTCGCATGTGAGGTGAATGTATGGCTGTTGACCATGACCGCTTGTTTAAAGAGTTGATCCAAGCTTTTTTTTGAAGAGTTTATTCTTCTCTTTTTCCCCGAACGGTTGAATTGAAGCACCACGGTGCCTCAAGATCAAGGACGTTATGATTTTTTGGCACAAGTGGAAAAGTTAGAACGAATTACGATGGGGAGAAGGAATATCTGCGGAATCGTTGTGCTGCTAACGAATGACCATTTGCATTGGACAGAGCCGATGCAATCGAATACAGTGGACTGTGAGTTTCGCATTCATGAAAACCGGATCGTCACCGGGGAGTTAAAATGGCAGGAACATGCATCGACAGGGACGAAGGAAAAGCGTGATGTGCCAATCTTTATTAAAGGGAGATATCAATTGAAATGGCATCATTATTCTACCGTCAACCGGGACGGACACGGCGAGTTCCGATACATATATAATCGAGAGAAATAGTTTTGTTGTTTATTGTCACTTGTTGAAGAAAGCTGTGTCAGGAACAAAAATGCCCCGGGCAAAACTTGATTCACCAGATGTGTCTGCAGTGATGAGAAGGCAATTCAAATGTAGAGAGTATGGTTGGAATAAGAAATAAATTTAAAACACTAATCGCATTTTATGGGCGGATTTATAGTCAACCGGTTGGTGATCAAGGAGTTTAAAGAAGCAGAAACGGAATCAACGGAAAAGGATGGATAACCGTGAAATTGGATCCAAATCAACATCTTCATTTAGGATATTATGAGAACAATGTTGATCTCGAAGCAGTCGCATATAAAATTTCAGGATGAGAATAAGTGGGTGGTTTTTTAGATAATGAACAAGATACTACATTAGTTCAAAAAATATTAAATCAGTATGATTACCATGAAAAATATGGTTATAAGCTTTTTACGGTTGATGCAGATGATTTATCTTATGAAGCTGGAAGCAAGCGGTTGGAAGAATGGTTAAAAACCAATAACATCATCTGTTTGTTTTTTATTTCATTATCGTTTGTCGATCTTTTTATGCCATAATATGTATGATCACACATGTTTGGACTAATGGTAAAATCACAAACGAACGCCCCCATTGTTCAGCGATGGGGGCAAGTTCATCGTGGAGAAAGCGCAGAAAGAAGTTGTGTTACTGCTGGAGAGGTTATTGTTGCTGGGAGAGCTTGCGGATTTTTCGCTCGTGTTGGGCAATTTTGGCTGAGTGGAAATCGACGGTTTCTTGTGTTTCGATAAGTTCAATGCGTAAATTGTCGATTTTTGTTTCTAATCGGTTAAACCGTTCGTTCATTTCATTTTCTAGCCGATCGATGCTGCCTTCCAGCCGGTCGTCCATCTCTTGTATCCGCTTGTCCATTTCCGCAACCTTTCTTTTAAATTCATCATTCATTGCTTCGACTTTTTTGTCTAATGTTTCCACTTTTTTGTCTAATGTTTCCACTTTTTTGTCTAATGTTTCTACTTTTTTGTCTAATGCTTCGACTTTTTTCTCCAATACTTCGACTCTTTTGTCCAATGCTCCGACTTTTTTGTCCAATGCTTCCACTCTTTTATCCAATGCTTCGACTCTTTTGTCCAATGCTTCCACTTTTTTGTCTATTGTGTCGATTTTTCCGTCTAATGCAGCGATTTGTGAGCGAAAGTCAGATGCGTAAAGATCAAGCGCCTTTAAGATTTCTTTTAATACCGTTTCTTGTTCCATCTCTTTCACCTCCTCATAAAAAGTATAACCCGATCATATAGACAAGAAAAGACAAACGGTGAGAAAAAGATGCAGGACGGCAACCTAATGCCCCTGTTTTCCCCTGCAACCAGACAGCAAAAATGAGCTATGATGTTCTTGAAAGCCTGCTGGAAAGGAATTTTTTATCCATTAGACACATCTTCATGATGATAATCTGATTGTTGTTCAATAATGGAGTGTATTTCCCGATGGAAAAATGCGAAAAACATGTGATGCAATTCATATGCATATTGCAAGAGGTATGGCTACAAAACAGTGGCGAAAGAGTTAGGGGCGAGGTGATATGAGCAGGAAGGAGTGTTAAGTCTGGAGGAAAAAGAAGACTGAGAAAGATCCGAAAACAAAGATGAAGCGCCTGAAGGAGGAGGTAGAGATGCTGAAAAGCTTTTAATAAAGATGAATGGGGTAATGGAAGAAAAGAAGTTCGAGGTCACTCAAGACATGGCCGAGTGTTACGGTTCGCTACGGCGAAGAGGTGAAGGTGCCATATGCCAATATTAACTGTCAACATTTCCAAAATAAATGAAACAACCTAAATCCTGTGAATAAAGGATTCAGGCTGCTTCATCCTATATCATCATCGGTCTCCACATGATGGCGCACAAGCCTATTTTCAAAAGCGGATGCTTGACGAGCGATGCAATTAATCTTTAATAAGCGGGGATGTTTGCTGGCCATAGTTAATTTCACCGCGCTTTTTCGCAAATGCGAAGTAAAAGACAATCACGATGGCGGTAATTAAAAGTGTCAGCAGCAATGGTGAAACCATCGACTTGATAAACAGCATAGAGGTTAGTATAACTAATAAAATCAAGATCGTGAAATAAGCCAAGTACGGGAATAGCCACATTTTAATCTTTAATGCTTCAGGGTTGTGGCGTTCCAGTTTTTTACGCATACGCAATTGTGAAACAGCGATGGCCAAATAGACAAGAAGCGCTATGGCGCCGGAGGAATTCACAAGAAATAAAAACACTTTGTCCGGCGAAACATACCGCTATATATGCAAAGAATGTGCTGGCCATAACCGCCTGTGCTGGCACGCTTGGTTATTTGCCGGTTCGTTAAAATTTATGCATGTGCCCAAATAAATACCCCAGACGTTAGCACCGCAACCAAATAAAATTGTGCGTTTAAATGCGCAACAGGGCGGACTATAAGTGCGTTTCTAAACTTTTTACATGATGAGGAGGAGTTTCTACAATGGTAATTTGCTCGTATTCTCCTGCTTTTAAAACACTTTTGTCCTTTCTCATTAAATAGGTGTAGACACCAATGCTAATAAACAACCCGAAAGTCCAAGCATTATCCCAGAGAAAACGAAGAGACGGAATGAGTAAGCCAAGTATAGGAATGGCGACCCCGATTATAAGTGCATAAATTCCGTTTTTATTAAAACCGTTCACATAACTGTAACGGCCATTAGGTTCATATAACTCTTTAAGATCCAATTGTTTCCGGCGGACAAGCCAGTAGTCTGCAATTGCAATACCGTCAATCGGACCAAGTAAAGCCGCGTATGTTCCGAGCCAGCCAAATATATAGTTGCCAAAATTAGACATTATATACCATGGTTGTAATAAAATAGCGAATAATCCAGTAATAATAGCGCCAATTCCAAACGTAATTCGTTTTGGATACAAATTCTCAATGGCGCGGGCCGGCGCTACCACATTGGCACCGACGTTAATGGTTAAGGAAGAAATAACAATGACAATAGTTCCTAAAAGAATCACAAATGGCGGGAATTTGGCAAGGAGCTGCACAGGATCCCAAATCGCTTGTCCAAAAATCACTACAGTCGCTGATGTAACGGCTATTCCTATGAAAGAGAAAACAGTCATGGTTATCGGAAGAGATAAGCTTTGAGCGACGATTTGCGATTTTTGGCTTTGTGCATAGCGGCAAAAATCAGGAATATTCAAGGCGAGTGTCGCCCAAAAACCGATTACTCCCGTTAAAGATGGAAAAAATACTTTTAAAAACTCGCCAGTCGTCTTGAATTGAGAAGGCGTTTCGAAAATCGGGCCCCAGCCTCCGGCGTGAGTGAGTGCCCAGATAAGGAGAATGACTGAAGAGATGCCTACTATAGGTGCAGCTATGGAACTTAGTTTTTTTATGGCTTCAGGGCCTTTATAAGCAATTCCTATATTCAATGCCCAAAATAAAACAAATACGATAGCTGTATGCCCAGGCAAATTTGTCCAAGAAGGAAAAGAGGCTACCAACAATGTATCAATTGCTCCCGTGCCAATCCATGTATTAATCCCGAACCATCCAGCAGCCACAATCGCGCGGGCTAATGTTGGAATGTGCGCTCCTTTGTCGCCAAACCAAAGCCGCGCAAAAACAGGATAAGGAATTCCGAATTTTGTTCCAGCATGTGAATTTAATAAAATCGGGATCAAAACAATAACATTGCCAAGAAAAATGGTTCCTACCGCTTGCCACCAGTTCATTCCTAAAGCAATCATTCCACTAGCCATCGTGTAGGAAGGGATGCATAAACACATGCCAATCCATAAAGTCGCAAAGTTGATTCCCTTCCATGAATGCTCTTTCAGTGTCGTTGGCCGCAAATCATCATTCCACAACGTGCTTTCGCTCACCATTTTCGTTGCTTCGTCTGTCAAAATGACAATACCGTTTTGTTCCATCTGCGTTTTCATTGAGATCCTCCCCTGTCACTTGAATAATGTCATAGCGGAAACAAATTTAAGAATATTTTAACTATTAAAAATAATCTTTTCATTATACGCATTGTTAAATAAGTAGGGAGTTGTGTTTTTCATTATGTAAAATATGTAAATATCATTAACATTGCTATGTTCATAAGGCGATTAATATATGTGTCCAAAAGACAATCGTTTAATCCGAAACATTCCCATTTGCATACTAAATCACATAAGAGCTTCAAATTTACATAATGAAAAACAAATCTTTCCTATTATTTAACATAGTGTATAATGAAAATATTTTTTGAAATAAGTAGAATATTCTTAAAGTTCAGACCTATCAATAGGTTTTTATGAAGGATAAGGGAGGTGTTACCTTTTACATCATTGACAAGCCTTTAAGTAAATGAACGAAAAATATAGAAAAGCGGGGGACAAAGAGATGGCTGATCAAGTAATTATCGGCCTTATTCAAGCGTCGCATGATGTTCACGGGGATGAGCCGGTGGAAGTCCATAAAGAAAAAGCGATGGAAAAACATATAAAACTGGTGCAGGAGGCAAAAGACCGGGGAGCGCAAATCATCTGTCTGCAAGAAATTTTTTATGGTCCTTACTTTTGCGCGGAGCAAAATACAAAATGGTATGATGCGGCGGAAGAAATTCCGGACGGGCCAACGACGAAACGGTTTCAAGAACTGGCGAAGCAATTAGGTGTTGTCATTGTTCTGCCGATTTATGAAAGAGAGGGGATTGCTACTTATTATAATACAGCCGCTGTCATTGACGCAGACGGCACATACTTGGGAAAATACCGAAAACAGCATATCCCGCATGTTGGCGTAGGCAGCGAAGGGTATGGGTTTTGGGAAAAATTTTATTTCAAACCAGGGAATTTAGGATACTCAGTATTTGATACCGCATTTGCTAAAATAGGCGTCTACATTTGTTATGACCGCCACTTCCCAGAAGGGGCAAGAATTTTAGGATTAAAGGGGGCGGAAATTGTGTTTAACCCATCGGCGACGGTAGCCGGTCTTTCCGAATACTTATGGAGGCTGGAACAACCAGCCCATGCCGTGGCAAACGGATATTATGTCGCTGCCATCAACCGGGTCGGATATGAAGCGCCATGGAACATGGGAGAATTTTATGGGCAGTCTTATTTAGTGGATCCAAGAGGCAACTTTGTTGCGACGGGAAGCCGTGACAAAGATGAGGTCGTCATCGGTGTGATGGACAAAAAGTTGATTCGCGAAGTCCGCGATACTTGGCAGTTTTATCGAGACCGACGCCCGGAAACTTACAATGAAATGACCGCGTTGCTGCCGTAAAACTGAAAAGGGATTAGAGTTTTGCTCTATTCCCTTTTTTCAAAGAGAAAGAAGGAGGGTGTTTGCGATGACTCAATTACTCTCAGATTTAGCGAAGAATTTCCAGGAAGTAGATCCGGGTTTAACCGACCGAGAAGCGATAGAAGAAGCGAACCGATGTTTATATTGTTATGATGCTCCCTGTATTAAAGCCTGTCCTACAGGAATTGATATTCCAGCTTTTATCAAAAAAATTGCGTCCGGGAATTTAAAAGGATCAGCCAAAACCATTATGTCGTCCAATCCTGTCGGCGCTAGCTGTGCAAGGGTATGCCCGACAGAGGAATTATGTGAAGGTGCTTGTGTTCTGAACCATTCCACAAAATCGATCATGATTGGAAAACTGCAGCGGTATGCGACAGACTGGGCGATTCGGAATAAAGAAGTATTGTTTCAAGCTGGACAGAAAAACGGAAAAACAGTGGCGGTTGTCGGCGGTGGCCCTGCCGGATTATCTGCCGCTAGAGAATTGGCGCGAATGGGATATACAATCACCATTTTTGAAGCGGAAAAAGAAGCAGGGGGACTTAATACGTATGGCATCGTTTCCTTCCGTCTTCCACAAAAAATATCGTTTTGGGAAGTGAATCAAGTTAAAAGTTTAGGGGTGCAAATTCGCACCAATACGCGGGTTGGCAAAGACATTTCCGCCAAAGAGCTTTTAGATCATTACGACGCCGTCGTGTTAGCTGCCGGCATGGGAAGAGTTCCGCGGCTAGGCATTGAAGGAGAGGACTTAGACGGAGTGTACGATGCCATTGAATTTATAAAAGAAACGAAAACAAAGCCATTGACTGGCAAGCTCGTCGGGAAAAGAGTGGTTGTCATTGGTGCCGGAAACACTGCGATTGACGGCGCAACTTGTTCGGTGCGTTTAGGAGCGGAAAATGTTAAGATTTTATATCGCCGTACAAAGGAGGAAATGACAGCGTACGATTTTGAATACGAGTTTGCCAAGCAAGATGGCGTCGAGTTTCGCTGGCTAACAGCACCGAAGCGAATTATTGGTGATGAAAACGGAAAAGTGACCCATATCGAATGCATCCGCATGAAGTTAGGAGAACCAGATGCAGACGGCCGCCGTCGTCCTGTTCCGATTGCAGGATCCGAATTTACGATGCGGGTTGACGTGGTGATAAAAGCAATCGGCCAGACGCGGCACCTTGATCTCATTCAGGAATTTGGATTAGAGCATGATGATGGTGTCGTGAAAGTGAATCCAGAAAATTATCAAACATCCAATCCAAAAGTGTTTGCCTGTGGTGATGTCATTTTTGCGAAAGGACAAGGCGAAGCGATGGTGGTCACCGCTGCGCAGCAAGGAAAAGAAGCAGCATATGCGGTGCATCAGTATTTCACAAAAGCAGTGAGTGAAACGGCTTGATCTCGTCATTTTTTACAGAGGAGGGCAAGAAAATGGCAGATTTAAGTATTAATTTGGCGGGGATAAAGTCTCCTAATCCATTTTGGCTCGCTTCTGCGCCTCCAACCAACTCTGGTTACCAAGTGCAGCGGGCGTTTGAGGCCGGTTGGGGCGGAGCGGTTTGGAAAACGCTTGGTGAACCGATTTTAAACGTATCATCCCGGTTTGCGGCTGTGAGCTTTAATGGACAACGTGTGATGGGCTTTAACAATATCGAGCTGATTACGGACCGTCCTCTTGAAGTGAATTTGAAAGAAATCTATGAAACGAAAAAGCGCTTTCCGGACCGGGCTGTCGTGGCATCCCTTATGGTCGAGCCAAAAAGGGAAAAATGGCATGAAATTGTGAAAAGAGTGGAAGATGTGGGCGTTGACGGGCTTGAGCTGAATTTTGGCTGCCCGCACGGGATGGCGGAACGGGGAATGGGGTCCGCTTCTGGGCAAGTGCCTGAACTTGTGGAAAAGCAAACATATTGGGTGAAAGAGGTGGCGCGGACGCCTGTCATCGTTAAGCTGACCCCAAATATTACAGATATCACGGCGACAGCTGAAGCTGCTGTTCAGGGCGGTGCTGATGCCATCAGCATGATCAACACCATCAATAGCTTAATGGGGGTTGACTTGGATACGTGGAATACGATTCCGCATGTTGCGGGAAAAGGAGCACATGGAGGCTATTGCGGTCCGGCGGTGAAGCCAATCGCTTTGAACATGGTTGCCGAATGCGCCCGCCATCCGCGGATTCATGTGCCGATTTCCGGCATCGGCGGCATATCCAGCTGGAAGGACGCAGTGGAATTTATGCTTATGGGGGCAACCGGAGTGCAAGTATGTACGGCTGTCATGCATCATGGCTTCCGGATTATTGAAGATATGATAGAAGGACTGAACCATTACTTGGATGAAAAAGGAATTGCTTCGGTTATGGATATTGTTGGGAAGTCAGTTCATAAATATTCCAATTGGGGGGACCTCGACCTTCATTATAAAGTGGTTGCCCGCATTAACAAAGATGTTTGCATTAATTGCAATAAATGTTATATCTCCTGTGAAGATGCTTCTCATCAATGCATTGATCGTTTAACGGATGAAAATGGAAAAGAGTATTTAAAAGTGCGCGAAGAAGATTGCGTAGGGTGTAATTTATGTTCGATCGTCTGTCCGGTGGATGGTGCGATTGACATGGTCGAAATGCCAAGCGAACATCTGCCGATGACATGGAATGAACGCCAAGCGGCCATTAGCGGGCTGAGCAGCTGTAGCGTTGATGTGAAATAAAACGAAATTTCCAGCGGAGGAGGATGTTGAAATGACAAAAATAATAAAAAATGGAACGATTGTTACCGCAACCGATACGTATGAAGCGGACTTGCTCATTAAAGACGGAAAAATTGCCATGATAGGCCAACATTTAGAAGAAAAAGGCGCTGAAGTGATTGATGCCAAAGGCTGTTACGTATTTCCAGGCGGTATTGATCCGCACACGCATTTAGATATGCCGTTTGGCGGCACGGTGACAAAGGATGATTTCGAATCTGGAACGATTGCGGCGGCATTTGGCGGAACAACGACCATCATCGACTTTTGTTTAACGAATAAAGGGGAGCCATTAAAAAAAGCGATTGAAACTTGGCACAACAAAGCGAAGGGAAAAGCGGTTATTGATTATGGCTTCCATTTAATGATTAGCGAAATTACGGATGACGTATTAGAAGAGCTGCCAAAAGTCATTGCCGAAGAAGGGATAACATCCTTTAAAGTGTTTATGGCGTATAAAAACGTATTTCAGGCAGATGATGGAACGTTATACCGCACGCTAGTGGCTGCCAA
Source organism: Parageobacillus thermoglucosidasius (assembly GCF_001295365.1). Classification (GTDB taxonomy): domain Bacteria; phylum Bacillota; class Bacilli; order Bacillales; family Anoxybacillaceae; genus Parageobacillus; species Parageobacillus thermoglucosidasius. Next base: position 2,031,973 of record NZ_CP012712.1, read on the forward strand.
AGAACTTGGCGCGCTTGTCATGGTTCATGCGGAAAATGGGGATGTGATTGATTACTTAACGAAAAAAGCGCTTGCGGAAGGGAATACGGAGCCGATTTACCATGCTTTAACGCGGCCTCCAGAAGTAGAAGGAGAAGCGACCGGGCGCGCCTGTCAATTGACAGAGCTTGCCGGTTCACAACTTTACGTTGTTCACGTGACATGTGCGCAAGCGGTGGAAAAAATTGCACAAGCGCGCAATAAAGGGTTGGATGTGTGGGGAGAAACGTGTCCGCAATATCTTGTTCTCGACCAATCGTATTTAGAAAAGCCTGATTTTGAAGGCGCGAAATATGTTTGGTCCCCTCCGCTTCGTGAAAAATGGCATCAAGAAGTATTGTGGAATGCGCTGAAGAACGGCCAGCTGCAAACGCTTGGATCGGACCAATGTTCATTTGACTTTCAAGGCCAAAAAGAACTTGGCAGAGGAGATTTTACTAAAATTCCAAACGGCGGGCCGATGATCGAGGATCGGGTCAGCATTCTTTTCAGTGAAGGGGTTAAAAAAGGAAGAATCACGTTAAATCAATTTGTTGATATTATGTCGACAAGAATTGCCAAATTGTTCGGGTTATTCCCGAAAAAAGGAACGATCGCGGTAGGTTCAGACGCAGACTTAGTCATTTTTGACCCGGATATCGAACGGGTGATTTCGGCGGAAACACACCATATGGCCGTCGACTATAATGCATTTGAAGGAATGAAAGTAACGGGTGAACCGGTATCGGTTCTGTGCAGAGGCGAATTTGTCGTCCGTGATAAACAATTTGTCGGAAAACCAGGGTACGGCCAATATTTAAAACGGGCAAAATACGGAACCTCGAAGATTTCCAAGCAGAACGAGAAATTAACCATTTAAAAGAATAACAACCTACTCTTGCCCCTTAAAATGCCAATAAAATGCAACACTTAGCTTTATTCCCGTTCTAAGCGATAGCAGATCTTTCAAAATCGCTATCGCTAAGAATCATTTAAAATGCGGGCGGGGGAATCTGCGGGAAGAGATTATCAAAACGATTGTCCAGCCATGGAAAATATAAACAAGCTGTCATTCAGCTTCGGATGATAAGAATTTTTAGATAGGGCGAATTGGAACGGCTATTGTTACAGCAAGTGTGGAACCATGCATATTCAAACAATAAATAAAAAGGAGGGGATAAGATGTCTTATCAAGAGTTTTTGGCAGAGAAAGAGAAAATTGACTACTTGATTCAACAAGGATACTTTATCAAAAATGTCCGGGAAAATTTAAGCGGGGCTTTTGTCGAATTCGAATTAAAACGATCAGACTCTTCGGGGAAAAAGGACAGTACACAAGTATTGCATATTCAAAATGCGGATGCCCGTAAGTATTTTTCATCTCTATTAATCCGGCAAATGAAGCAAGTTCTGTAGTTTTCCTGATAAATAAAAGCAATTTTCCCATTCGCATCAATTCTTGAAAGCGGAGAAAGAAATTGCTGAAAATTTTACCATAAACGCCGAAAAGACCTTCACCTTGGAGCGAGGCACAGGTGATGGGGATGTGTCGGCGTTTTTTTACACTTTTGGCCCACTCTTGCTTAGACACTGTCTATAGAGGGAGAGTCTCTATAACGAGCAAGTGCTTGTCGGTAAAAAACACGGGGGCCGACCCGCTTCTTACGATTTTAGTATCAGTTTGGAGCTAGGTTTAAAAAAATACGTAAGGTATTCTTACATGTTTTATTACATATTTTTTGTTTTCAAGTATAATCATATCTAAAAGAGGTGAATGGGTATAAATACAGATCATGCTTTTTCACCAACAGCAGCGCTGTCAAACAAAAAAATGTTGGCGGTGATGCTGTGCTTCACGTTTTCAACTAGGTATGATGGCATTCTGAAGTACGTTTAACTGCTTTTAAAGAAAAACTTCATGATTTAAACGGGCATAATAAAATATTATAATTAAAGAAATAAGTAATTTAACAATGGATATTATGTTGCATAAAAGGGGGGGGAAGAAAAGTGTATGAAGACTTCCAAATTAACGGTTTCCGATGTTTTAAAAAGGAAACATTTTGAACATATTCACATTGCAGCTGGGCATCAGGGGTTAAATCGCACGGTAAAATGGGTACACGTCGTGGAAGTGGCCAAAATCAGTAATCTATTGAAAGGAAAAGAACTGATTTTATCCACTGGGGTAGGATGGAAAGAAAATAAATCGTTGTTTATGTCTTTTGTGCAGCAACTTATTGAATGCGACGCATCTGGACTATGCATTGAAATAGGCACGTATGCTTCTTCCATTCCGCAAGAGGTGATTGACTTAGCGAATGAATGCCAATTTCCTATCATTCTCTTTCTCAAAGAAGTCCCATTCGTCGAAATCACTCAAGATATCCACGCTTATTTAATTAATCAGCATTATCAAATCATCTCCAATCTTGAGTCCTATTCACAAGAATTAAACAAGAAATTGTTGTCGATTGGTCATTATGATGAGATTTTAAAATTTCTCCACCATTATTTGGGCCATCAAGTCATTTTTAAGATAAATGGAAAAGAAGTGGAGTTGGTACCGAAGTACGTAAAACGCTCTGATGAAGAACAGCAATCGTTTGATTCTGCACTTTATCCACAGCAAAAGATAGCCTCTCAATCCATTCGAATCCTCGGTAATGAATATGCGGAACTATCCATTGTTTCCATCGATAAAGAAATTAATGAGTTTGATCTTCTTATTTTGGATCGGACGGCTACTGCTCTTGCCCAGCATTTGTTGCGGGATTTATACGTAGAAGAAAAAAAGCGGGCGCAAGAACATGAATGGTTAAAGAGCTGGTTAGAAGGAGAGCATACGAGTGAAGCTATTTTTGACTATTTAGCCGATCATGAAACAGAATTAAGATTTAAAGGCGGATTTGTAAGCATTTTCAGATTCAAATCATCGAAACAATACTTGAACTTAGACATTACTTATTTCAAATTATTGTGCCGGACGATTTTTGAACAACAAGGATTCTCCACATTTCCTGTCGATTTCCGTAATAGCGTTATATTTATTATGGTTAATAAGCGGGATTTAAAAACATGGAAATATCGTATGAAAATGGGGATTAAGTATTTGCTGAAATCGGATTTTGTTAATAAAAAAAGAGTGCCAAAATTCCTTATAGGGGTCGGAAAATTTGTCGAAAACCTCTCCCATATGGACAAAAGTTATCGCACTGCTTTGGAAACGATTAAGATTCAAAACCAGCTGGGAGAAAAGGCAAACAGCTACTTTTATGAGGATTTACATATATATCGGATTATTTCGCTTATTCATAAATGTAGCGATTTGCATGAGGTGGTGATGGAATATTTAGAACCTGTCATTCAGTATGATAAAAAATATAATGGAAAGCTGATGGAAACATTAAAAGTGTATTTGGAATGCAACGGTTCGAAAAAAGAAACGGCCAGAAAGTTATTTGTTGTTAGACAAACGCTTTATCATCGTATCCAAAAATTAGAAAAGTTGTTGGGGGATGATTTTATGCATCCGGAAAAGCGGCTGGCGATTGAATTTATGATCAAAGCATACGAATATTTCATGCCGAACAACGAAACTCAATATGTGCAGAATGATCAGTAAAACAAATGCAGCATGTAGAGAGTTTGAAAAAACTGTCACTTCAACCTCAGAAAGAGGTTTGTGACTTTCGCCAAGATGATGGCATGTGGAGTGCAGAAAAAAGGTATAGAATACGGGATGTGAGAATGGTATGGGATTATGATTTGCAATGAAATGTTAAGGATCTAAAAAATCTGTTCACCAAGATACAAAAGTATAGCGAAATTAGCTTTTCTACAATGCTGAACTTGATATGTAGTTCAAAAAACAGTTTTATTCTCATATGAGTATGCCGTTATCATCGAGGGAGTATGTCTTCAACACCATGGGTGGCGGGAATTTTTTGATGGCGCTGCTTATTTGGATTGTCCTAGGGAAACATGCTTTAATCATAAAGGTAACACATGGTGAAATTTAAAAGCAGAAGACTATTACTTGGAATCAGTGCGTCCCTTCATATGCGACTGGGGCTCGATCTTGCATGAAAGGGCGCTGAATAACGTGTAGTAAAAAAGAGGGTGTCCCAAAAGTGATCGTTTTTGGGACACCGATTGGTTAAGATTCCTTTTGTTTCTAAAAAGCCGCATTCTGTTATACCATTTTCACAGTTAATTACGATCTTTATAATTAGTGAAATTGTTCGTTACTGGGTGGTGTTTTGATTAAGTGAATAATATTTTTCAACGAAAAAATTCCTCGAGCATTTTCTCAGCCTTGTTCATCTCCTCAAGCATAGGATTCATATAATCACTATGCGCTTCTAAATATGCCCTGACTCCGCCACGAATTTTAAACATGTCTTTTGTAAGATTTTCTGGACTATTGTTTTCAATAATGATGGTGTTGCAAAACTAGAGTAAAAACTCGAAGTTATGCATAAGGATGCAACATAACACATGCAGTAAATATCGATGAAATCCATACCATCGGGGTTGCTCCACCCCATCACTCTTTAGCTCGTTAAATACCCGTTCAATCTCGCGGCGAAGCCCAAACAGCCATTGGCCAAACCTCGTTTTCAAAAAGACAGGAAGAACCCGGCCATAGGCATCTTTTCGTTCCTTGCTATTGCGGCGGTTGATGGGGGAAATGAATAAGATTCCTGCTTGCTCAGCAGTTTGTCGAACCTTTTCGCTGTCATACGCGGCATCCCCTAACACGAACTCAATATCCCATTGCCCCAAAGAAGCAAGCAATTCTGATGCCACTGCCGCATCATTCCGGTTCGCTGTGGTCAACACGTGAGATAAGATGATTCCCTCGGTAGTGGTACAGAGATGGAGTTTATATCCTTTAAACCAGTGGTATCGGGTGGACACTCCCCACTTTGCCTGTGAATCGTAAAGACTGCTTCGAAGGGCCGTGCTGTCGATCAGCACGATTTGGGGATACCGTACTTCTAGATCTTGGAGCAGCTGTGCGTGAAAAACAGGAAATCCCTGTTCCCGAAACCACTTTGCCGCACGGGAAAACGTAGACAGATGTGGAACTTCACTAAGCCCGCAAGCCCGCTGAAAACAGCGAAAACGCTGCAGAATGCGTACTAACTTTCGCAAGGAATCAATGGAAAAATAGGTTTTCAAAAAGAAACATTTCAATAAAGATTTTTTCGACACCGGCGGTCTTCCTGTCACATACGGTGTTTCCGGCAACGACAGCGAGTCGATATATCGAAATAATGCTTCTAAAATTGGATCGATTTCATAAGACCATGCATGTTCACTGTTCAAATTGGAAATCATGATAGTGTCCACCCCTTGGTAGTTGGTTTTGGTCACTGTATATGATTTCCAAGGTGGTGGATTTTTTATGTGCATTTATGCATCCATTATGCGTTTTGCAACACGTTCAATAATGTTATTTGCTTCTTGATAACGTGAAATAATCATTTCTAGCATAGGCGTAGGTTGAGTTTTACAGAATTGATGGTACTCTAATTTTAATCCAAACAGAGTCTTCTGTCCTTTTTATACAATTAGGGTTTTATTCTAGTAAATGTACTCATTGAGAGTTTATTTTATCGTGTGATAAGTGATTAAATATTTGTTTCCTTAAAATATTCATCAACACTACATCCCACAATTAACTCACTGCTATCTGGTGTCAAAAAAATCCCTAGTGTTTGAACCATCATTTCTTTATTAGCCGGCTCTATATGGTAATGTTTTCCTTTCCTATATTATGAGCCAACCTTATCAATTCAGTTCCTAGGCCTAAAAGAGCATTTTTACTTAAAAATAAATATACTTTTGATGATTTTGTTATGTCATTTCCTTTGCTATCAAAAACTTGCAATACGCCTACATAGCTAAACTAGTTTAATTTCTTATATAGTTCATAAAAATCTAATAGCAATTCACCTAGCTTACTGTTGTAATCCCATGAGTCAACAATTATACGTGGATACGACGGCGTATAATTATTTGGACAAAGGATAGTACTCATTTTTTTACTTCATCTAGTATTTTTCTCAATTGTGTAATATTTCCATCCTTTCCTTTACCTTTATTATGAGCAGTTATTTCTTTTATGACCTCGATTTTAATTTTTTCTGCCATCTCTAAAAATTCTATGGTTTTGTCAGATCGTCCAGGTTGGTTATATACCATTGCTTTGCCCCTCCAATATATCTATCTCCCATTTGCAACTGTGATGCAGCATTACCTTTTAATTATAGAACCAGGCTTAACTTTCCATTGCTGTATCTTTGTCATTTGGTTCCACTCAGGAAGTGATGCTAAATTATTGCGATTTATCTGTTCTGTAAAAGTTTCAAATAAATATCTTCCTTTAGCATAAGCATTTATATCATCATAAAACCTTAATCCATAGGTATTTTCGTCTGCCACTTCGACACTTATTGTTCGAACATCAAATGATTCTAACACTTGCTTTCTATATTTACGCGGCACTTCTTGAGATTTTAGATATTCAGAAGCTTGTTTTACGCCAGCATATGGATCATGAATATTCTTCTGGTTTGACTCGGATCGTCGTCATTGCAGTTCCTCTATCTTTCGCTGAATTGGGGCAATTTTCCTGCTTATTTCATGAAGAAGATCATCTGCGGTCGCATAAATTTGTGCTTCGATTTGCCGCAAGTCCCAGTATACTAGTTCATACGCTCCCCTCGACTCTTCCTGCCAATGTGGAGCATACTCGTCATTTGCTCGGTAAAAGGAATGCGAGCCATGAGGAAATTCGTCTAATGCTTCCTCTACTTGCCCCTGATAGGATGGAAGGCAGCGGATCATGGCTGCATAAGACCGGCGCTTTGCTTCTTTTTCAATAGATTCCAATAAGGATGACACCTTCATTCCCTCCCCATTTGTACACTATTTAAATGGTAACATAAGTAAAATAAGGATAAATCATGATATATTACTATTTTCCAAATGACAACCAGGACTTTTTCCTTATTCATCCAGCTTCCATACTAAGCATATAGAATTTTTGGAAGATAATGTTTTCAGATAGTAGACTTTTCTAGTATGGAACGATTGCTGTGAAGATGGCGATAAGAAAGCCGAGTTCCGTGCCTTTCGGGATTTTAATGACTTCTTTAATGTTATTCTTCCATTTTGGCAGAAGAGCAGAATCAATTTTGCATTTTAATTCTGTTGGCGGCCAAGACAGTAGTGGCAAATCCCTTATTTTCCCTTGCTTTTCCACTAGAGGTGCGGTAGACCATTATTTCCTCATTATGGCAATGGCCATTTTTAAATGTTTCCTTTAGCCAAGCCGGCAGTTCCATTTGCTTCTCGATAGTCACTTTATATTTATTGCTGTAGCATATTTGGGATCAATCGTATTTTGAGTCAGCTTTTTTAATGTGAATTGGTTAGTCAGTTCATTTATGAATATTTTGCGATTTAGTCTGTGATGGATGCGTGTTTTACCATTTCGTATTTTACAAGTGAACCCGCTACAAAAGTAGAGAAGTTTTAAACATCGTTTGGAAAAGGTGTCCTGGTCATATTGTGGAATGAACATATGTATAATTTTTACGTTTTGTCTAATGAAGGATATTGGAAATTAAGAGATAATTTTGGTAACGCCAAATAATTTTGAATAATCTTATAGAAAAAGGAGGTTTTCGCGGTGACAGTGATAAAAAATGAAACAACTATTTTGAAAAACTTCATTAATGGACAATGGGTAGAATCAAGCGGGACGGAGACGCTGGAAGTGCCAAATCCGGCGACAGGGGAAATATTGGCGCGGGTTCCGATTTCGACAAAGGAAGATGTTGACAGGGCTGTCCAAGCGGCCAAAAAGGCATTTGAAACATGGAAAAATACACCGGTTCCTAAGCGGGCGCGGATTATGTTTGCCTTTCACCATTTATTGAACGAGCATCATGAAGAATTGGCAACGCTTGTCGTTCAAGAGAACGGGAAAGCATATAAAGAAGCGTACGGCGAAATTCAAAGGGGAATTGAGTGCGTCGAATTTGCCGCAGGCGCTCCAACATTAATGATGGGGGAGTCGCTATCGGGAATTGCGGAAGGTATTGATTCGGAAATGTTCCGTTATCCTTTAGGGGTGGTCGCCGGAATTACGCCGTTTAATTTTCCGATGATGGTGCCTCTCTGGATGTTTCCGCTGGCAATTGCTTGCGGGAATACGTTCGTGTTAAAACCATCTGAACGAACGCCGATTTTAGCCAATAAACTAGCTGAGTTGTTTACAAAGGCCGGGGCGCCAGAAGGAGTACTCAATATCGTTCATGGGGCGCATGATGTCGTTAATGCCCTCATCGATCACGAGGATATTCAAGCCATTTCGTTTGTTGGTTCTCAGCCTGTCGCCAAATATGTATATGAGCGTGCAGCGGCACGAGGCAAACGGGTACAGGCGCTTTCCGGAGCAAAAAACCATCATATCGTTATGCCTGATGCGGATATCGAGACAGCGGTGCAACATGTGATAAGTTCCGCTTTTGGCAGTGCGGGCCAGCGTTGTATGGCTTGCAGCGCGGTGGTTGTGGTCGGCGACAATGAACAGTTTGTTAAACGGTTAAAGCAAAAGGCAGACGAACTTGTTATCGGAAATGGCATGGATCCAGAAGTGCTTTTAACTCCGGTGATCCGTCAGTCCCATCGCGAAAAAGTATTAGGCTACATTCAAAAAGGGATTGAAGAAGGGGCGACACTCATTCGCGACGGGCGCAAAGAAATCGAGGAAATGCCAGAAGGCAACTTCCTTGGTCCGACGATTTTTGATTACGTCACACCAGATATGACGATTGCCAAAGAAGAAATCTTTGCGCCTGTTCTTAGCTTGCTGCGTGCCAACGATTTAGACGAAGCGCTTGAATATATTCGCAAATCTCGATATGGAAACGGTGCGACCATTTATACGAAAGACGCGAAAGCGGTCCGGAAATTCCGTGAAGAAGCGGATGCGGGAATGTTAGGAATCAATGTCGGCGTGCCGGCAACGATGGCGTTCTTCCCATTCTCCGGCTGGAAGGATTCGTTTTATGGCGACCTCCATGTTAACGGAAAAGATGGAGTGAATTTCTATACACGCAAAAAAATGATTACTTCTCGCTTCGATTTTTAATACGTTCCGGGATAGGCTGCCCAAACATCCCTCTGCTTTAAAACGAAAATCAGGTGGGGCACTTTACAATAGAAAGAAGGGAAGAGAAATGGTTCAAACCTATCGAAACCAGCAATGGCTTGCAAAAGATCGTCAATATATATGGCATTCGATGAAGCCGTATAATCCTGATGCAACACTGGTGGTGACAGAAGCGAAAGGATGCTGGGTTACCGACCATACAGGAAAAAAATATTTAGATGCGATGGCGGGGTTATGGTGCGTTAACGTAGGATATGGACGTGAGGAATTAGCGGAAGCAGCTTACGAACAGCTGAAAAAACTTGCCTACTTTCCGCTTACGCAAAGTCATGTACCGGCCATTCAGCTTGGGGAGAAATTAAATGAGCTGCTGGGGGACGAATATGTCATTTTCTTTTCCAACAGCGGTTCCGAAGCTAATGAAACTGCGTTTAAAATCGCAAGGCAATATCATCAGCAAAAAGGGGAATATAACCGATATAAGATTATTTCCCGGTATCGGGCGTACCATGGAAATTCGCTGGGAGCCCTTGCCGCAACAGGACAGGCGCAACGAAAATATAAATATGAGCCGCTTGCCCCTGGGTTTATTCATGTGCCGCCTCCTGACAGCTACCGTGACAATGAGCAAGCGGAAAATCCGCGGGATTTGCGAGCAGTCAAAGCAATGGACGAAGTGATGACATGGGAGTTGAGCGAAACGATTGCGGCGGTCATCATGGAGCCGATTATCACTGGCGGGGGAGTGCTGATGCCGCCGGAAGGATATATGGAAGCGGTAAAAGAAGTGTGCGAAAAACATGGCGCCTTGTTGATTGTCGATGAAGTGATTTGCGGGTTTGGGCGGACAGGCAAACCGTTTGGATTCATGAACTATGGGGTAAAGCCGGATATTATTACGATGGCAAAAGGAATTACAAGCGCTTACTTGCCATTATCAGCAACTGCTGTTAGAAAAGAGATTTATGAGGCGTTTAAAGGAACAGAAGAATATGACTATTTCCGTCATGTCAACACATTTGGCGGCAATCCTGCATCATGCGCTTTAGCATTGAAAAATATTGAAATTATGGAAAGGGAAAATTTATTTGAACGTTCGAAGGAAGCAGGCGAACGGCTGTTAAATGAATTAAAAAATAAACTGCAAGCCCACCCTTACGTTGGCGATGTGCGCGGAAAAGGGCTGTTGATAGGAATTGAACTAGTAGCTGACAAAAACACAAAAACGCCTCTGGATGTTTCGCTTGTGAATAAAGTGATTGGCATTTGCAAAGAAAACAGCCTGATTATTGGCAAAAACGGCACAACCGTTGCTGGATACAACAATGTGCTCACATTATCCCCGCCGCTGAATATTGAGGACAATGATCTCTCCTTCTTAATAAAGACGTTAACAGATGCATTATGGAAAATTAAATAAATAATAGATGGTGCTCGCAATGATTTTAATGAATTTGCGGGCACTATTTTATTTGTTATCTAAAAAACAGAAATAGATGGTTTCTTATGTTTCACTAAGTTCATGCGTAAACTGTCGGTTTTGTTTCTCGGCGGTTGAATCGTTCGTTGATCGATTTTGGTTTCCAGCCGGCCGCCCACCTTTTGCATCCGCTCGTCCATTTCCGCCAACTTTCTTTTTTCATCATCCATCGCTTCGGCTTTTTTGTCCATTGTTTCGATTTTTTCGTCTGATGCAGCGGTTGGCGAACGAAAGATCAGACACATGACTCAAGATACCTTTTAGCACCGTTTGTTGTTCCGCCTCATCGGTAAAAACTGACTTTGGTTATTTGGGAGTTTTAATAGAAACTATTTCCATAAAAAGTTTCTTTAATGGGGATGATATGGAATTAAAGATGAAAGGGATTCGTGGGAAAACCATTTCTGCACGGCCAAAAAACAGAGGTGTGCAGCGCCATTTTACTTTCATAAACTAAAGTGAAATGTTAATATATCAAAGGTTTGGACGTTTAACGTTTTCATTCAAACCATCAAGTTAACATAAAAACAATTTATTTTTCGAGTGGGTCGCAGGGGTGTGCAAAAACGGTCCTTGCCGCCAAGAGAATCAATGATAAAACGAGGATATTCTGACCTCGTTAAGAGGATTGAAACAGCCATTCTAAAGTATCCCGAATTTGCACCGTATATTCTTTTTTTAAGATGACCTCGTTAAGAGAAAGGAAACTTGCTTGTTAGAATATTATGGAATAAACGATAGCGGAGATGGAAACTTTATCCCTGTTGGGAGTGGAAAACGGAATTGATGAAGCTGCGCTCTTGCTCTGTTTCAGACGTGTGCAAGGGGATATCCAAAAAGAGAGTTGCTGTATGGTTGAATATGGCATGGCTCTCTTTTTTCTTTTTGCGGCTTTTGCGGCGGATATGGCTGGAGTATGCCCCGGGGCGATGCGACCGGATTGGTTGTTATCGGTGTGGTGAATCATTGATATGCTTTCGGACAATCGTCGCAATGGGAAAATAATATGCGTTTGCACGAAAAAAAACGGCGGACAGTATGCGACTGTTCACCGTGTTTGGGGAGAGAAACACAAATGAAGGGGTTTGATTGGCCAATAAAGACATATCCCGCTAAAATGAATCGTTATTGAAAAAGGTCTTCATGCTTCGTTTTCAGTGTTTGCTGCAGTTCGGAAAGGGAAGGGAATTTCGATTGGAATGTATATGTGTCTAAACAAATAAGCGAATAGTCGTTGCCTGGGTCAAAAACAACGGTGATGATGTCTTCCGTTCCGCAGTCGATTTGTTGAAACGAATCGACGTCCTGCGGCTGAACATCCAGCTTGTTGTATTTTTCCCGAATCACATAGTATCCTTCTTTCAGTTGCCCGGCAAACAAGGTTTCTGTGCCAATTAATTCATGCACAATCATTGTACGGCGTCCTCCCAATTATATGTGAAATATTTCTCAACTCCACTATACTACAAAACTGCGGCAATCATAATCAGTTTTGGGCAATGTTCAAAAAGTTGTCACGTTTGAGGCGTTTTTTAGGAGCAATATAGAAAAAATGAGGCCAGCTCTCTTTTTGGAAGAGAGCTGGCGCTGTTTTATAGCGTAAATAATGATCTCATGGATTGTATTTGTGAGAAGAGCATTGCTTCCCGCTGATATCAGTCTGCATACATCTATTTTGCAACATTGTTCATTCCAAAACATCGCGATATTGATCGCGCACTAACGTTGTTAGGCCAATCTCGTCCAAATAATGGACAGGACATAAAAACGTGACGGTGACGACTCCCGGATGTCTGCCGATTTCAATCGCGCCGGTGATCGTTGCGCGGTTCATCACCTCAGGGACGGAAATGCCCAATACTTTCGCCGCTCTTTGCAATCCGTTTTCCGTCGCTTCGTTTAAGTTTGCGCCTGTTCCGATAAAGGAAATTGGCAGGGATTCTTCCAATTTTTTTACGCCCCATGTTTGCGCAAGATCAAGCGCAATTTCTTTCTCTTTTTTCGTTATTGGTTTTGCTAAATATGGAAGATCTTCTGCGACAGGAAGAAGGATCGGACCATCGATCGTTAAGCCTTTGATCACCTTTACTTGAAGCGTTACAATGCCGGCAACATCGGTTGTATGTCCCGCGATTTCTCCGTCTCCTTGCATGGCGTGCATATCACCAAGATAAACGCCGCCGCCACGCACTTTCACAGGACAGATCAAAACGGCGCCTTCCCGCACACGATTAATATCCATATGTCCGTCTGTACGGTCTTCAAGCTGCTCTTTGGTGATTCCGTATTCATGCGGGGCGTCGATCAGAAACTGCCCGAAGTCGCCCGCATTGTGCGAGTCTGGAAACGGACGTGCCGGCGTCGTGCCAAGTTGTCCAAGGAATGGGCGAAGTCTGGCGACGGTTCCGACTAAGTCGTGGGGTGCAAAAGTGACGATCGGGTTTTGCACCGAGTTGTCAGGGGTCGCCATGTAATAGCGCCCTTGTTGGGCAATGTGTTCTGCCGCTTCTTTATGTAGCGTAATGCCGACTTGTTTGTTGGAGTCAAACGCCATCGTATAGCCGTTCGTAAACACAAATGGAGTGACGTCCGCTCCGCAATTGGCGCAACGAATTGCTTCTTGGCCTATTCCTTCTATTTTTGTCTCTGGATACATTGTTCCGCACTCAGGACATTTCACGGCGACAAACGGGTCTCCGACAAATCTTCCTTCTATTGGCTTGTCGTTCCCGGAAGATGTAGCGATGGAAGTGACGCGAATCGATTTAATTTTAATCGCGATCGCATCCCCTACTTCGGCGCCTTCCACGAAAACAGGCTTCGTGACTTCATGGCCGCCGCGAATGCAAGGAGTGATCATCGGCCCCCAGCATCCAGGAGTCGTATTGGCAACAATATACCCGCCATCTTGCACAGGTCCGAGCATTTCCCCGTTAGGATCTAAAATTCCGTTGGTGAACTCATTGACAAATATAGTTTGTTTCGCTTCCATGACTATCCCTTCCTTTTAGGTTAAATATCGTTCTATGCAAATTATAGGAGGTTACAGTAAGCAATTTCAAATAAATAGATCAATAACTATATGAAATTTCTTAATAGTTCGGTCAATTGGATATGGTATAAAACATAATATTATGAATATTATTAATTTTGTTAAAGGTATAAAAATCGGCATCGAACCATACTTCTTTGACAATGTAGATGTAGAAGTGGAACAAGCGGTGAAGAATGCCATTTCATCGTTGGAACGTGAAGGCGCTGTCGTCGAAACGGTACGAATTCCAACATTGCCATATGCACAATACGCGGAAATGATAACGATTATCTCGGAAGCTAGCGCTATTCATCATCAAAATTTAGTAGAAAGAGAAGAGGATTTTGGTGATGATGTCCGTTTTCTATTGAAGCTTGGAGAAATACCATCCGCTGTGGACTACTTACAAGCGTAGCAAATTCGTTTACAGTTGGATTGTGAATTGATGGAGATATTTAAGTAGATGTCATCATTACTCCAACGCTTCCGTTTCTGCCTCCGAAAATCGGGCAAGATATGGTATACAATTAAATGGAAAAGAAGTGAGTTTTCTTGATCATATTATCCGTTTTACCGGACCGTTCAACTTGACGGGTTTGACGGCAGTAACGGTGCCGTGCGGTTTTGCGAAAGAGATCCCGGTAGGCATGCAAATAGTCGGACCGGCTTTCGGGGAAGGGAAAATATTAAACGTTGCTGATGTATTTGAGAAATCTTACCCAGAGTTGAAACAAAAACCGGTTGTCCTTGGAAGATGAATCTTTGCGCAACTAAAGTCGGTAAGTTCGTGTGTGTAAAGAAGAGTTTTTTCTGCTTTACCATGGACAGTAAACAAACGGCCTTCCTTTTCCAACAGGAGAGGGAAGGTTGTTCATGTATGGACGGATGCGTAAAGCAGGGGATTATTTTATCGGATATATTAGCAAAATGAAGTATAGCTAGACTGCATGTTTGTGTTTTCCTCCTGCGCACGTCACGTTCATCGAAAAAACGAATAGGCGCACAGCTGCTGCTTGCGAAACGGCGAGGTTATGGTATATTTGTCCAGATGTAAACGGTTGAGATCGAAACGGCCGAGACAGAAAAATTTTTTGACCGGCATGAATAATTTTGTTATCGTTAAAGTCAAGAACATGAAAAATTTTGAGGGGGATGTCTTGTGAGCGAGTTCAAAGCGTTAGTAGTGAATAAAACGGACACCGATTTTACCGTCAATGTTCAAGCTGTTTCCATGGACGACCTTCCAGAAGGGGAAGTCCTGATCAAAGTCCAATATTCCAGCGTCAATTATAAAGACGGATTGGCGTGCATTCCTGATGGCAAAATTGTGAAAACGTATCCATTTATCCCGGGGATTGATTTAGCTGGCAGTGTGGTTTCTTCAAGCGATCCGCGTTTTAAAGAAGGAGACGAAGTCGTTGCGACCGGCTATGAAATCGGGGTGACGCATTACGGAGGGTTCAGTGAATATGCCCGTATTCCCGGAGATTGGCTCGTCCCGCTTCCAAAAGGATTGACATTAAAAGAAGCGATGGCGCTAGGAACCGCAGGGTTTACGGCAGCGTTGTCGATTCACCGTTTAGAGGAAAACGGCCTGTCACCAGACAAAGGAAAGGTGCTTGTCACCGGGGCAACCGGCGGCGTCGGGAGTTTGGCGGTTTCGATGCTGGCAAAACGGGGTTATGAAGTGGTCGCGAGCACAGGCAAAGAAACAGAGCATGAATATTTGCGCGGGCTCGGCGCGAAAGAAATTCTTTCCCGGGAAGACGTATGTGCCGAGAAAATCCGCCCGTTAGATAAACAGCATTGGGCGGCGGCCGTTGATCCTGTCGGCGGCAGAACATTGGCGACGGTGCTAAGCCATATCCGGTATGGCGGCGCTGTAGCGGTCAGTGGGCTGACAGGCGGCACAGACGTTCCAACCACCGTTTTCCCGTTTATTCTTCGCGGTGTCAGCTTGTTAGGCATTGATTCCGTTTATTGTCCGATGGAATTACGGAAACAAATTTGGGAACGAATGGCCAGTGACTTAAAACCTGACAAACTATTACAATCGATAGCGCAGGAAATAACTCTTGAACAGCTTCCTGAGGCGCTAGCGAATATTTTAAAAGGGAAAGTGCGCGGAAGAACAGTCGTAAAACTGCCATAGTGGTAACTATGCCCCTGTTCCGAAGATTCGGACAGGGGTTTTTATTTGGCTTGAATGCGCCGGGGATCTGAACTGCAAGATCATTGGAAACGGTTGCTTTGTAGCGCGCCAGTTTTTAAGGCAATGAAAACGGAACTAATCTTGGTCCGTCATAAAGTTATCCGTCCTCAGGAATAGCGATTAAGCCGCTCCAAGGGATGGATTTTTTGCGTTTTTATGGCGCCGGTGTTTGGGCGGAGCGTTCTACAAACAAATATAAAACGTTCTTTCCGTTTTTGCCGTTTCTCCGATTTCATTTCATTTTTCATTTTTTTTTCAGAATCACTGCTTACAATAAGCTTAAGAAAAAAACAGAAAGGAGCGGTCCGCTATGAGGAAAATAGCTTTCGGTCTATGTGTATGTTTCCTGATTTTCACCGCGTATAGCAGCCAGATTTTTCCCGTTTACGCTGACGATCATGAAAAATATAAGCACAAGCTGGAAGAAGGCGCTGGAGACTGGGATGAAGATGACTACGATCATGAAGATGAGGAGGAGCACAAAGACAGATACCACAGTGAAGAATACGATTGGAAAAATATAATGCAAGAAGAACGTACGAGTGTCAAACGGGAATATTGGTACAAATGGTCGCGCTCAGCTGACTTGCCTGATGAATATGTGGCGACTCCTATTTCTTCCAGACAAACGGTACCGATCTATCTGGAATCCAAAGCCCCTCTTTACACAACGGCCATTCCGATGCAAGGGCAAATATTTGTCCCTCTGGAGGACACGGCAGAATATTTAGGTGCTTCTGTTATTATTTATCCTAACTCGCAAATAGGGGAAATTCAGTTGGGTGATCGCCATTTGATTGTCAAAAACGGCACAAGGGTTGTCTATGAAAATATGAGAAAAACACCGATGCCGCTTCCTGTTTTTTCAGAAAAAGAAAAGCTTTATATTCCTATTAGCGTTTTAGCCAATGGCTTAGGTTTTCAAGTAACATGGACAGAACAGCAGCAAATCCGGATTTATTAAAAAGGAGGGAATATTAATGAAAACAAACAAATGGGTTAAGTGGGTCGTCGGCTTAGGCGGCGTTACCGTATTTACCACATTTCTTCAGTTAGTCAATGACACAGAAACGGCTCATCAGCAAAATGATAGCTATCGTTCCGCCGCAGCAAACAAAACAGCGGAGTTTGAAAATAGTACAAACGATGAAACAATGCGGCAACGCGAACAAGAATTAATGTCTTTAGACTGGACCGAAGGGAATTGGAATGTTGAATACTCGGATGAAGTTATTATAGCAACGCCGAAAGAGAGAAATTATCCATTGCCGCCATCGGAAAACCGGACAAGGAGATCATAAGCCATGAATGAGAAGCAATCGCTTATATTCAATGGCATGGGAACAACGATAAAAGTGGAAGTGATGGCATGCAAGCCATCGCTTGACTGGAAAGAACTTATCCAAACTTGGTTTGCAACTTTCGAATCAATTTGCTCCCGTTTCCGCCGTGATAGCGAATTAACCAAATTGAATCAATCGCCGGTGTCAAAGCTCATTCCGATTCATCCTGTGCTGTATGACGTATTACAATTAGCATTTCAGTATGCGATGAAAACCGAATTTTATTTCAATCCGTTTGTCGGAACCATCTTAAAAAATATGGGATATGAACAACCTTTTCAAAAACGGCGGGCTTTTCATGAATATAAAGAAAATGAAAACGGATACCGCGTACCGTCGAATAAAAGTTTATCGTTTTTTCCTGACCAGAAAGCGGTCATGAAGCATATCAATGAAGAAATTGACCTTGGAGGAATTGGAAAAGGATGGAGTGTCGATAAAGCTTACCGGTTGCTAAGGGACCAAGGTGTCCATCAAGGGGTGATTGATGCCGGCGGTGATATGGTTATTTGGGGCGATTTATCCCGAAAAATCGGGGTAGCGAATCCTTTTGCAGAAAATGAAGATATTGCGCAATTTGTTATTAGCGCAGGCGCGGTTGCAACTTCCAACATTCTTTATCGGAGCTGGAACATAAAAGGGAGAACATTTCATCATATCATTAACGGCCAAACAGGAAAAAATCCGGAAAGCGATGTCGTCCAAGCGACTGTGTTGGCCAGCCATGTCTCAGAGGCAGAGGTGATTGCCAAAATACTGTGCATGTTGCCTGCGCAAGAGGGAATTCAATGGCTGAAAAAACATTTTCCTAAAGCAGCTTGCATCATCGTCAACAAGAACGGACAATTGTTGATAACCCCTTCTATTTCGCGGTATGTCGAAAGGCTGGTGATTTAAAAATGATAACGTTTTCTACTTGGGAATGGATCCGGGCGTCCGGATTAAGCGCTTATTTTCTTCTTTTTCTCTCTGTTTGTTTCGGGCTGATTCAAAATATGAATATAATTAATAGAAATATCCGCAATGTGCTTTTTCTGATGCACCAAACTGCCGGATGGTTCGCGTTTTTGTTTGCATTCTTTCATGGTCTTTTGCTTTATTTTGATGACTATCAGCCATTTTCCATACGGGAAATTTTTATTCCGTTTCTCGCCAACTATCAACCGTTTTTTACCGGGTTAGGGATCATTGCCTTTTATTCCATGTTTCTTATATTTGTGACAACCGATTTAATGAAAAAAGTCGGACGAAACATATGGAAAACGGTCCATCTCCTCATTTTGCCGAGCTTTATCCTCGTTAGCATACACGGGCTTTTTATCGGAACGGATACGGAGGAAACATGGGGGAAAAACATTTATGCTAGCGCCATATTTTGTTTCTCCATCCTTACTGTGTTTCGCTTTTTAAGCAAAATCACGGTGAAAAACAATCGCAATCGAGGGTGAAGGAAAATGTACATTCTATTGGCGGAAGATGACACGCGGCTTGGAAAATTAATTGTTTATATGTTAAAAAAAGAGAAGCACACCGTAGATTGGGTGCAAGATGGGGACGATGCCTATTATTTCGCCAAACATACGCATTATGATTTATTGATTCTTGATTGGATGATGCCGAGTAAAGAAGGGACGGAAGTGTGCAAAGCGCTGCGCAAAGACGGATTTAACGGCGCGATTCTCATGTTAACGGCAAAGGACGCTGTCGAAGACCGGGTAGCCGGGCTGGACTGCGGAGCGGATGACTATGTAGTTAAGCCGTTTGAGTTTTCCGAACTTTTTGCCCGGATCCGCGCCCTATCCAGAAGAATCGCACAGCCGTTTCAGGCAGAAGAACTTTCTTTTGGGAACTTGTCTCTTAATTTAAATGAATATTCGATAAAAAAAGGAAACAAAAAAATTCAATTGACAAACCGCGAATTCCAATTAATGGAACTTTTTATGCGCCATCCCAATCAAATATTGCCGCGCGAGTTAATTATTGAACGAATTTGGGGGCTTGACGCCGATATTTCCAGCAACAATATCGATTCATTTATTCGGCTTTTGCGAAAAAAATTAGGAGACGACGGCACTCTTATTCAAAATATCCGAGGGGTAGGTTATAAACTTAGCGATGAATGACAAAATGTTTAAACAAACGCGATTTCGGCTCACCCTTCTTTTTACGAGTTTAATTGTCGTTTTTTTGATTTCATTTACCGCGGTAAGTTATATCGTGGTGTCATCGCTGATTACCAGCAAGCAAAAGCAGCAAGTTACCGCTTTGGCGGAAGAGGAATACATGGAGCATAAATCCGATCTTTTGAACTGGCATAATCATCATCAAAATCATTTGGATAAGGGCGCAAATGGACAACATCATCTTCTCGATTATCACCCGGAGAGGCAGCTATTTTATTATGTCATTTCGCGCAATGGTGAAATCATAAAAGGTGATGAATCTTTTCCGGAAATTCGCGAGAATATTTTGCAGCTGATTAACGGATGGAATCCGAAAAATAAAGAAATTCGCCGCGAAACGATCAAATTGGGCAATGGAGAATCGATATCGCTTTTACTTTCAGGAAAACCGGTATTTCAAAACAATACGCGTATCGGGACGATTTATACCGGAATCAATATAACGACGCAGATTTATATTGTTAAAGTATTAATCAGCGTGTTGTGTGTTATTTCCATTATATTTATTGGATTATCTGTCTTGCTCGGATATTATATGTCCGGCAAAGCCATGGTCCCGATTGCAAATGCTTTCCAACGGCAAAAAGAATTTGTCGCCAACGCTTCTCATGAATTAAGAACACCTTTGAGCATTTTCCAATCATCACTTGAGGTGATAGAAGCTGATGAACGCGACAAACTGGGAGAGTTCTCCTTGCAAGTATTCGATGATATGAAAGACGAATTAAGAAGAATGACAAAGCTCATTAATGATTTGTTGTGGCTTGCTCGCTCCGACGCAAACGCAATTGAGCTGACAAAAGAATGGTTTTTGCTGCCTCCTGTTATCGATGAGCTGATAAGGAAATGCCGCCCTTTGGCAGAGCAAAAACATATTAAATTTGTTACAAATATCCAGAAAGACATGGCGATATACGGGGATAAAGAGAGAATCATACAATTAATATTTATCCTGTTGGATAATGCCGTTAAATACAACACCGAAAATGGACAGATAAAAATTGCGGTTGAACGTGATCGGAAAAATGTGAACATAGAAATAAGCGATACAGGAATTGGCATCCCGGTTGAACAGCAAGCACTTATATTTGAAAGATTTTACCGCGCCGATCCGTCACGATCACGAAAGCAGCAAGGAAATGGAATTGGGCTTTCGATCGCCAAATGGATTGTTGACGCTCATGGCGGAACGATTCGTGTGCAAAGCGAAGAAGGAAAAGGAAGCCGATTTATTGTTACGCTTCCGCAACCAGCAAATTGAAAAGGGGGAGAGCAATGAAAAAATGGATTTTGGCAATGCTGAGCGTATCGGTATTATGTCTTCTAGTTTATTTTGTGATTGGACAAGCGGAGAATGTTTTTGCCGATGATGATAAAGCGAATTTTCATGAGCATGATGAAAAATACGAGAAACATAGAGAAAGAGAGGAGGGAGCGGCAGAAGAAGGTGGAAAGTTGTTAGGGTGGGGAGCGGTTTCCGCCGCTTTACCGGCAGGTGTGCTTTTGCCGTTGCGCCGTAAAGCGAAATGGATAACGAAAACATTTCCGGACGCAAAACGGTTTTTCGTTTCATTATTAAAATTATTAACCAAATGGCATATGTTCATCGGCGCGGCTGCTTTTGCGCTTGTCATAGCGCACGGGATCCTCATGTATTTTTCCGAAGGCGAGCTGGAAATAAGGGAGTATCTCGGTATTATCGCAGCAGCGTTCATGGGGATAGCGGCGGTTTTCGGAGCGATTCTTGCGAAAAATAAAGCGAACTCTTCCGTCCGTTCTGCGCATGTCGGGTTATTATTCACTGCCGGAATATTCACCATCTTTCACATGTTATAAGTGAGCATATATGCTTGCAGCATCCGGGCGCAACACTGCCCGCTCATTTCCCGTAAGGAGGCGGGGAAAGGTTCACGGCCGCTCGTTCTTTGCTTCGTTCAGCAATTCAATCTCGTTGATTTTCCAGAAAAATAAAAAGTTTAGCTGGGCAACAACATTCTTTCTTGCATATTGGATTTAAATAAATATTGATAAAAAAGCAGGGCCTCCGTCTTGGCATTGTCATCCATGTTAAACGCAAATCAAAAAAGGAGGCCTTTGTACGATTTCTTCTTTTATGTTTTGCTGAAGTTTTCCAACGTGAATTATGCATTTCTTCTTTCCACCAAATTAATGCCAAGCCCCATCAATACGACTCCCATAAAAAATAAAACGCTGATAGGATATAATAAATCGCTGATGGAGTTCCCATAAACCGCTGATCCTTTTAAGAGTTCCATGCCGTAAGTAACAGGGACGAATTTAGAGAGAGTCAATAAAATTTTCGAAGAGACGATTTCCAAAGGCCAGTATGCCCCGCCGATCATCGCCATGCTAACCGATACAATCGAAATAATCGCTCTAAACTGTTGCTCGCTTTTCACAAGTCCTGTTATAAAAATAGATAACGCAACAAGCGTGAAAACATAAGGAACTAACAATAAGAGTATTTCGGCGAATTTCCCGTGAAAATCGACGCCGACTCCGAAATGAAAGATAGAGAAGATAAGCGCCACTTGAATATAGCCTACGGCAAAACTATATAATAAATTACTTGCATATATTTCCCATTTTTTAACGGCGAAAGAATCATGCGGTCCCATATTCGTTCCCGTTTTTCGACAAGGATTTGGAGAACGTTAAAAGAAACCGTATAAATGACAAAAAACAGAGAAAATCCAAATATTGGCTGTAATTGGCTATCCATCATAATTGGTTGTTCCCCGTGAAAACTTTTCTTTTCAAAAGTAAAAAGGGGATGTGTTTTTGCTTCATTTAATATCTTTTTGACCTCTTCCGCGCGCATATGCGACTGCGCAGGGACATGTTCGATGATGGCTTTCGCTTGCATATGATCAACATATACTTTTTGAACATATTGACGAATCAAGTTAACATTTGCCGTCTCGGATGAAACGATTAAGCGGAAAGCATTTTTTTCCAACTCTACTCCCGCTTCGACTTTTCCTTCGCTCACAAGCTTGCGAATTTCGCTTGGCTTTGTCGGTTGAAAGTCGAACAAATCAGAATGCCGGAGAGAACGGAAAAGTTCGTTCGTTTCCTTTTGAGGAAGATGGCTATAGACAGGAACGTTTATTTTGCTTTGATTAGCGGTGCCTATGAGAAAAGCCATTAAAATGCAAATAGTAGTCATAATAACAAAGAGCCATGGCTTTCGAAGAAAAAGGCGAAATTTCGCTATTAAAATGCTGCTCATGATAATTCCCCCTTTTTTGGGAAGATGAAAACGGCTGCTATTGCCATCGCCGTGCCAAATAAGCATAAATACAAAATGGAACCGGCGACATCTGGCAAATCATATCCTTGTAGTATTTTTAAATATGCCGTCATGCCTGAACCGTTAGGGGTAAGGTTTCCAAGTGTATGAATCCAGCCGGACAGTTGGTTAGAAGGGAAAAAACTTCCTCCGAGAAGTGAAAAAAGAGTAACAACGATAGTTGCGAAAAAGTTTGACATATGCTCTGAATTCAAGCGGTAATTTAATGATGTCAATAAAACGGACAGCCCCCCGACGGCGAAACAAAGGGCAAGAGTGACGGCAAAAAAAGCAGTAACATGAGGCCATCTAATGTGATAAATGAGCGAAGTAATCCCATACAAAAAAACGAGCTGGAAAAACGCCAGAAGCACGGATGAGATAAAAATTCCGATCATGTAAGACCATTTCGATACATTAGCGAGCAATATTCGGTTAAAAACATGAAGTTGCTTTTCGCAAAACGCATAAGAACCGATATTTGATGCAATATATAAGACAAACATGACGCTCATTCCCACCATATAATAAGTAATCGCATTAATGGGTTCTCTCTTTGTGACCGTTTCGACTTTGCTTTCGACATGGACGGCAGGCATGCGAAATGAACCGTTTAGCAATCCTGATTTTCCAAGAGCAGAAAAAGTGGAGTAGTGCTCTTGGAACAATGTGACGATCTCTTCGACGATTTTCGATGAGATCTCCTTTTTTTCGTTCGTATAGAAGAAAAGCGCTGGTTGTTGCGTTTGTCCAAAAAAGGCGTTTTGCAGAACCGAATACGTAAATTGCCGGGGAATTTCGATAATCGCTGTGTAACTTGTATCTTTCCGGATTTTTTCAAGCTCGGATGGCTTTGCCGTCACTAGCGTGATATATGGTTTTAATTCTTTAGAACCTGAGATGCTGTTTTTTAATGCGGTAACGGGAAGCATTTGTTTTGCCGCGTCCGCCATCATTTGCTTCTGTTCAGGCGGTATGTCTTGATTTTCTAAACCATGAACAAATTTTTGCAAATCCGCTTGCTCGTTTCCTCTCTCCACGAGGGCGATTTTTGCATGAATGCTAGGAGCGTCACTCTTCATAATGTTTCCGAGCGCCAACCCTAGTATCGTAATTAAAAGTAACGGCATTCCAAGAAGAACAAGCAATTCATGGCGGTTTCGCATAAACAACAAGAACTGCTTCTTTATTAGTTGCCCAATCATCGCGACTTTCCCTCCTTTAATCCCGCAATGCCCGTCCGGTCAGATGCAAAAACACATCTTCCAATGTCGGGGTTTGGATTTCCACCGAAGTTAAAACGGTGTTCGTCTTTTCTGCCAACTTAAATAACATATTGAAGACATTTACTTCTTTAGGAGTTAAAATGGTAATCAATCGGTCTTGGACGGTTACGCGGTTAATGATTGGCTCTGCGTGCAATGCGTCAATAAATGGCTCGTGAACTCTTTCTACTTTTATTTGCACGGTGTTTTCCGATGATAAAATATTTTTGATTTCTTCTTTCGTTCCCGATGCGATAATGCTGCCTTTATCCATAATGTAAATACGGTCACATAAAAATTCGACTTCTTCCATGTAATGGCTCGTATATAAAACGGTCATTTGTTTCTCTTGATTTAATCGTTTGACCGTTTCCAAAATATAATTTCTTGACTGAGGGTCAATGCCGACGGTCGGTTCGTCCATAATAATAAATTCCGGTTCATGCAACAGCGCGACTCCTATATTCAATCTTCTTTTCATTCCGCCAGAAAAATGTTTCACTAAATCGTTTTGCCGTTCAGTTAAACCGATTAGTTCCAATATTTCATCGACTTTCTTTCGCAAGCCCGATCCGGATAAGCGATACATTCTTCCAAAAAAATATAAATTTTCTTTTGCGGACAAATCGGTGTATAAAGCGATTTCCTGCGGGACCACTCCCAATACCTTTCTTAATTTCGTTGGGTTTTTAAGGACGCTCTCGTTGTTAAAGCGGACATCTCCGCTTGTTGGCGGAATTAAAGTGGAAATCATGGAAATCGTTGTGGATTTACCAGCTCCGTTTGGACCTAATAATCCTACAATTTCTCCTTTTTCTAAAAATAAATTAACGCCGTTCACCGCTTTCATTTGTTTAAACTGTTTCGTTAATTCGACTGCTTCTAATATCATTACTTTCTCCTGGTTACTAAAATTTATAAAAATCGACTCATCGCGATGGAACCAGCCAAACTGCTTGCCGCCTAGGAAACACCTGAGTTCCATCAGGAAGGGAATCCTAATGTCTCACCTACTGTGAAAGACACCCCGCGGCTCGCTGTTAGCGATGGCATCTGTCGTGCACCATTCCTTCCATCGGTCAGTACACGACAACGATTTTAGCAACCAGGTCTACACCCCCTTCAGTTGAATTTGGTACTGGTTCAGCCAACAACATTTGTGCAATATGTTCCATAATGACCATTCATGCTCTTGTTTGAAATTCTCGATTTTGCGTAACATTATCGCGATATATTGGCGTTGTTTCTTGCCGCTTTTCGATTGCTTGTAGGATTCTTCCATCGACCCTAACACGGCAATCAAATGGCGTTTCACTTTCGTTTTGATGGCATCTATGAGTTCTTTTGGCAATCGTTCCTGATACCCTAATCCCCGTCTGCCAATCACCAACGCGGCACTTTCATGGACGGATAAACCGTATGTTTTCATGTATTTGAAACGTCCGATGACGCTGGTATACGCCGGATTCACTTTTTTGATGCGAAACCCAAGCCGCATCCCCCGACGAATGATGGTGTCAGTCAGTTTTTTCTTTTTGAAATTGTGGGTGAAACGATTGAATCGTTTGTCCGTATCGTGCCGCTGTCTTAGTTGAATGTTTTCGATGACCACTGCGCCCACATTTTCTTGAAGCAGCCAGTCATACACATCTCGTACGGTTTCTCCAACAATGTTGTTTCGTTTATTCGCTCTTACGTATTCCAGTTCATGACAATAAAACACTTTCGATTTAATGAAGTTTCCTTGTTTCGAAACGACGCTTACAGCGATGCGGTCAATGTTGATGTCAATCCCAGCGATTCGTTCCGCTTGAATCGGTTCGTCATAGGCAAGTTCTCAGCCATATACTTCTTCCTCATAAATGAGATGGACATAATATTCCCCGTTTTTGCGTTTGATTTCGACGGTATATGGTTGATATTCGATGATCGGCTTGCCTTTTGCATTCACTCCGACTGGGTCTCCCGTGACGAGATCGATGATTTCCTCTTCATATTTTTCAGGAACAGACACAGGGAATCGCAAGCGGGGAGCGTGTTTTCCTTCTTGTTGTCCAAGTGGATTGGCGATTTCTACATAACATTGGTATGTCTTGTCGTCATAGGTGAGGTGAATATTCAAATTTCCTTTTTTGCTTTTAACTGATTCGAGCGTAATTCTTTCCATTCTTCGTTCGTGATGTTTCCTTTCAAGCGCTTATAAAAGTTTTGTTTTCCACCAAAAATCACACGTGGAATTGTCCCTTGGTCGAGATGGTGCTTTAGCTCATTTTCTTTGGATTTCAGTTTTTCTAATTGTCGCTGTAATCCGGCTAAACATGTTGGAAGATCGACTTTTTTCGGTGTTTTTCGTCCATGTTGATACTCATCGATTTTCTTTTCGGTTTTTTCGATTTTCGCTTGCACACCTTCAGCCTTATTGGAAGCAGCTCACGTTGGGAAGAAATCAGCGATTGAGCAAGCAAGACCGCATCTTTGGCAAACCGTTTGTTAAGCCGAAATGGGCGCGGAAGGTGCTGGATGATGTCTTTTGCGTTCCTTTCCTCCAGCAAACGGTTGAACGCGTATCGCTTCGCGGAACCAAAGACGCGCATCAACTCATCTAATGAACAAAGTTGTGATGCATCATGAGAACCGATTTTCATCCCCTTGTCTTCCCCCTATGTTTGAATCCTTAAGAACATATATTCGCTATATCTTCTTCCTTTCCTTTTAACATGAGGAAGGGGGAGAGGATTTTTTATCATCAGACAGGAGGCGATGGAAAAGATGGAGAACAACCACCTCTCCACGTCCAATAACAAGAGATATTTACATGATTTCATTGCTTAACAAAATGCTTATACCTCCTTCTTTTTTGATTTTCATGTTATGCTATTACTTGGGAAAATCGTACTATCGCAAGTCATGACTTCCAATAAAAAACATGACTTTAGTCATTTTTTATTCGGCTCTTGGGTTCATGAACTAATAAAAAAATGACCGTATGTTTCGGTCGATATTTACGGGGTTATATCATGTTTAATGGCATAAATAGCAAGCTGGGTGCGATCGCGCAGCTGAAGTTTTTGGAGGATTTGCGTTATATGGTTTTTTACCGTTCCGATGGATAAATGAAGCTCTGCCGCAATTTCTTTGTTCGTTTTTCCTTCTCCTACTAATTTTGCAATCATGAGTTCTCGGGGGGATAAAGGGATGTCAACGCGGACTTGTTTCGATTTTTGCAATAGTTTTGGCACCATTTTTGCCGCGACGTCTTCATGGATGGTCATTCCACCTTTCATACAGCTATATATCGCTTGAATCAGTTTTTGTTGTTCAGCCGTTTTCAATAAAAAGCCATTGGCCCCATCTTTCAATGCCTGCACAGCATATTCATCATCATTGAACGTCGTTAAAATTAAAATTTTGACATCCGGCCACCGCTCTTTTATTTTTCTTGTTGCTTCCAAGCCGTTCATCACAGGCATGCGGATGTCCATAATAACGAGATCGATAATATGTTGTTCCATTTCGTGCAATGCTTCTAATCCGTTCTCTGCTTCTGCGACGACTTTTAGTTGCGGATCTTGTTCAATCATCATTTTTAACCCTTGTCTGACAAGCGCCTGATCTTCAACAAGCAAAATGTTAAACACGATGATCCCCCTTTACTGGAATCGTTCCTTGAACAATAAATTCATCATTCGTTTGGAAAACGCGCAAAGTTCCTCCGGCTTCCTCCACGCGTTCTTTCATGCTCGTTAAACCAAATCCCATTTGAAAAGGTTTCGGTTCAAAAATGCGGTTTTGGATAGAAAAATAAATATCGCCCACAGCTGATTTTCCTAATACAACAAAAACTTCTCTTGAATGGGCGTGCCTCATTGCATTTGTCAATGCTTCTTGAATGACGCGGTATAACACAACATTAAGCTGATTGGAAATCTTGGTAGACAGCACCCCTTGTTTCGTCGTAAAGTGAACCATAATATGGCTTTCCGATTCTAATTTTCGAATCAATTGAAGCACAGAGGCGATCCCTTCATTTTCTTCTGTTTTTAACGCTTTTACGGCTTGCCTCGTTTCCTCTAAACTGTCGCGCACTAAACGTTTTAATTGTTCGTATTCTTGTTTCGATTCTTTGATGGACAATATTTCAAGTTGCATAAGAAGGGCTGTTAATTTATGTCCAACGGAATCGTGGATTTCACGGGCAATTCTTGTCCTCTCTTCCAGTCTTGCAGACCGTTCTGCCTCATAATGTGAACGTTTTAAACGTCGGTATTCCCCTAATAGCTGTTCATAAATGTCCCGCTGTTCTTTTCTTTCCAGCACGTATTCGTTTAACAAAACAGAGATGGCCGAAAAAAGAAGGAAAGCGATGAGCCATTCCATTTTCTCGCTTTTTAAGCCAATAACGATCACTGCTGAACATAGAAACGTCATAATGGTCAATAGGCGGAATTTTTTGCTTGGCAGTTGAAAAATTGCCTCTAAATAAATATAAAAAAATAACAAAAGGCTATACATATTTTCGGGAAGCGGGTACCGGAATTCAGCTGCCATAATAAAAAAATAGATGATGATATATAAAACAAACGGCTCTTTCACAATAGAAAGTAAAAAATAACTTAAAATGGCAAGGGAGCTAATAAGCCATAGAAGAGCAGGCTGATTTGCATGTTGGATATGTTCATATAAGTACCCTGTCCATAAAACGGAAAACATAAGCGAGCGAATGATAAATAATTTCACAACATCCCCATCCTACATATATTTAATCTGTCATTTTTTAACTTAATGGAGCAAAACAGGAACGTCAATAGCTTTTTATATAAATTTATAAGTGTTGACCATCATATGCTTAGCAGGCAACTAGAAAGCGTTTGTTGGCGCCATGTTTATCAAGCACTTACGCATTCAGAAAAAGGAGCTGTCATTTTCTTTGCGCTTGTGGAAGCGCTTAGCTGAATGCGGAATTGGTGTTTGAGATGCTGGAAAAAAACAGATCATATCGCCATCGCCGGCGCTCCATTGGCAGAAAGAGCGGATACCGCCGCCGTGGAAGCTGGATTGGGCAAATCGCTTGATGAAGCCGTCCGCGCTTGTGAACAGGTGCAGCAGATGGCGAAGGTGGTGCGTTCAGAGAGGGAATAAGTGAACTATGGTAGTAATGGGAAGCGAAAACGTGATGGAAACATTGATAGAAAATTCCCGGAATCGCAATTGAACTGATCCACCTAAAAAACCGATATACTGCCTGTTTCCTGAATTAAACAGGAGATAGGTCGTTTCATTTTGTCTGAATTCGAATTTAGTAATCAATGGATGTAAGTAATTCTGAGCAATTTGTTTTACAACAATAAATTTAATAAGATTTTGTTTTTTTTAGGAATCAATGTAAGTCTTTAACAAAGAATGGAACAATTCTATCACGGCATTTCCCTTTGCGGGGCATGCTTGTGTTAATACCTTTTTCTTTGGCTAAATGCTGGAAAGCATAAGACGTATACACCGCCCCTTGATCGCTATAGAGTAGCGCTTGTTTCGGTTGTCGCTCTTTTACGTCCATTTCTAGTGTCTTTAACAATAGTTGAACATCTTGTCGGTCACTGATTTGGTTATCGAATTGCGATATTGGACGACGTGTTTCTTCTTTTTAGTTAGAAGGAATTATGGTATAGCCGCAGGATTTAGCGATATTTATTTTTTAAAGCAAATCACAATTTTGTATTACAAAAATTCAAAAAAAGGAATGAAAGCGCATCCATGGATTTGTTTACTAGCGCTACAATAAGCGTAGAGAAAGGAGGATATAATGATACTGGATGGAAGAAGCATCCATCTATTGAGAGAGGTGATTAAGAATCCGAATATTAGCAGCAAAGAATTGGAAAAGAAATACCAGTTAAGCCGCAGGCAGATTGGGTATAGTTTTGAGAAAATAAATATATGGCTAAGAAGCAAAAATATGAATGAAATTGAAAGGACGAACAGCGGCTATTTTCTGGTCGATAAAACCTTAAAGTCGAAACTTCATCTAGAACTTAATCTGGATGAAGAATTTGGTTATGAGAATTTGAACGAATTATCCAAAATGCAACGAGTAAATATAATTTTGCTTATGTTATTAAGCAAAACGGAAGAACTTTCATTAGTTCATTTTACTAGTGAATTAAAAGTAAGCAAAAATACGGTGATCGATGACTTAAAACAAGCAAAGAAGCTTGCTGACGGCTTTAATCTTGAGCTTCGTTACTCGCGAAAATACGGCTATCTAATAGAAGGGAAAGAGTTCAACATTCGAAAATTATTGATATCCACAATATACAAGATTTCAAAAATGGATCGTGGCATCGAAAGAGTAAGACAAATTGCCCAGTTATCTAATGAAGAAATAGCAGAATTTAGAAATAGAATTGAAAAGGTGGAAAAATCGTTAAACTTAAAATTTACGGATGAGAAAATCGAGGTAATGCCTTATATTTTACTCCTTATCTTAAGAAGAATTAGTCAAGGAATGAAAATGGATTCGCCTTGTATAAATTATGAAGGAATTTCAGACACCAAAGAATACTTGGCAACAGAAGAAATTCTCCGTAATTTCAAAGATGTTCCAGAAGAGGAACGTCTCTTTATCACACTTCATTTACTCACAACCAATGTGCATTGGTCAGAAGGATTAACAGAGGAGACCATTCCTGATTTAATACAAGCATTGGATGAGATGCTGATACTATTTGAAAAAAATACATGCATTTTTTTGAAAGATAGGGATCAGTTGCTTCAAAAGTTACTTCTTCATATGAAGCCAGCATATTACCGAATAAAGTATAACTTAACAGAAGTGAATGAGATGTACGAAATTGTTAAAATTGTTAACCATAATTTTAAAGAGCTTCATCATTTAGTGAAAAAGTCTATTCAAACGTTAGTTGATTTAATTGGATGTGACATTCCAGAAAGTGAAATTGTTTATTTAACGATGTTAATTGGGGGATGGCTTACACGACAAGGAGAAAATATAAGCAAAAGAATGAAAGCAGTTGTCGTCTGCCCTAAAGGTGTCTCCATTTCTCGATTGATGTTCAGCACATTAAGGGAATTGTTTCCGGAATTTATATTTCTAGACTCATTATCAATCAGGGAATTCCAAGAATATCCAATGGACTACGATATTGTATTTGCACCGGTGTTTTTAGAAACACCAAAAAAATTTTTTCTAGTTAACTCCTTTCTCGGATACGAAGAGAAAAAAAGACTACGCAAACAAGTCATGCACGAATTATACGGATATGTGCCAAATGAATTAAATGTAGATGGGATATTGGAAATTATCGAAAAACATTGTGTGATTAAGGATAGAAAAAATTTATCAAAACAGTTACTAGAATATATTAGTCAAGACCGTTCGCCAGAGTTAAATTATGGATTTAGTACGAAAAACCCGGATTTATATGAATTAATAACGCCTTCAACGATTACTTTGCGACATTCTGTTAGTACTTGGGAGGAAGCAATTAAGATTGCCTCACGACCTTTGCTAAAAAGGAACAGTATTACACAGCATTATATAGAAGCTATGATTCAGCGCTGTCATTCTGATCCATATATTGTCATTGGCCCGAAGACAGCTATTCCTCATGCCGCACCAGATGAAGGGGTTAATGAACTTTCTATGAGTTTACTTCGGTTAAGGAAGGGTGTAACGTTTGCAACTGACTATTCCATTCAGCTGGTGATTGTTATCGCAGCATTGGATAAAGACCGCCATCTTCGGGCGCTAATGCAGCTAATGAAACTAGCGAGAAACGATCACGACCGCCAACAAATGATAAATGCAAAATCTGTTTATGAGATACACGAAATCATCAAAAAATATGCAGCCGATCCATAACGTACGTTTAGAAATATTGGGGTGATAAATAAGTGTGTGAAATATATTTTGATGAGTCATTAATTTTGAAAGATGTAAATGTGGATAATCAAGAAGAATTATTAAAGATCATGGCCATAAATCTGTTTGAAAAAGGATTAGTAAAAGAAAGCTTTATTGAAGCTGTGATTGAGAGAGAAAAAAACTCTGCTACTGGTCTTCCTACCAATGGCGTTTCCGTCGCTATTCCTCATACAGATGCAGAACATGTAAATAAAAATGCGATAAGTGTGGCGATATTAAAGGAGCCGGTGAAATTTGGGGTTATGGGAGAAAGAAGTGCAGAAACTCCTGTTCAAATAGTATTTATGCTTGCAATAAATAAGAAAGATTCTCATCTCGTTCTTCTTCAAAAACTAATGGGAATATTTCAAAATGAAGAGGAATTGCAGTTTCTAATGTCAGAAGAAAACAGGACAAATATAAAAAATCGCTTAGTTAATCATTTGCAAATACTATAGAAGGAGAGATCAACATGAAGAAAAAACAAGTATTGGTAGCATGCGGAGCAGGAATTGCAACATCGACAATTGTGAATAGAGCGATAGAAGATCTTTGCACGGAAAACAATATTGAATGTGACATTGTTCAAATTAAGATTACTGAAGTAGGTTCGTATGTCGATACAGCTGATCTGTTAGTTACTACAACTATTGTTCAAAATGAATACCCGTTCCCTGTAATCAATGCGCGAGCGTTTTTAACGGGAATAGGATTAGAAGAAGTAAAAAAAGAAATTTTGGAATATTTGAAAAATTAACTAACAGAAATTTCACATAACAACTTTGGATCCATGATTTCTGCAGGAATGTATTAAAATGGAGGATTAAATGATGAGGGAATTTGTTGATGCGTTGAAGGCGTTTTTAGATTTGGGCGCAACGGTTATCTTGCCAGTTGTTATTTTCCTGCTTGGTTTGCTATTTGGCCAAAAACCTGGAAAAGCTTTTAGAGCGGGTCTAACGATAGGAGTGGCATTTGTTGGGATTTTCTTAGTAGTCGATTTACTCGTGAGCAATTTAGGTCCAGCTGCCCAAGGAATGGTTGAAAGATTTGGAATTAAGTTGAATGTTATCGATGTCGGCTGGCCAGCAGCAGCTTCTATTTCATGGGCTTCTCCAATCGCAGCATTTATTATACCGCTTGGATTGTTAGTAAATGTTTTAATGCTGATCACCAAAACAACGAAAACAATGAACGTGGATATTTGGAACTTTTGGCATTATACGTTTATGGGAGCTATTGTATATGCTTTAACAGACAGCGTAATCCAAGCGCTCATCGCTGCACTTTTATTCCAAATTGTATGTTTAAAAATTGCTGATTGGACAGCACCAATGTTGGAAAATTACTTTGGGTTGCCTGGTATTTCTGTTGCTACTGGGAGTACAGTCTCTTATGCAGTATTGGGAATTCCGATGGTGAAATTAATGCAAAAAATTCCTGGTGTTAAAAAATTGAATGCAGATCCTGAAACAATACAAAGAAAATTCGGAATATTTGGAGAACCGATTTTCATGGGGCTCATTCTTGGTTTAGCTTTAGGTTTACTTGCCGGTTATTCTGTTGGCGATACGATTAAAATTGGCATGTCAATGGCAGCAGTTATGGTTCTTATGCCTAGAATGGTGAAAATCTTAATGGAAGGTCTCATGCCTATTTCAAAATCAGCACGTGAATTACTTCAAAAGAAATTTGGTGCACAAAATATTTACATTGGGCTAGATGCCGCTGTCGCGATTGGTCATCCGGCAGTCATTTCAACCGCGTTAATTCTTGTTCCGATAACAGTGGCATTAGCTGTAATCTTGCCGGGCAATAATGTTCTTCCTTTCGGTGACTTAGCAACGATTCCTTTTATTGTCGCATTTATCGTTGGTGCTTCGCGTGGGAATATTGTTCATTCCGTGATTGTCGGTACTGTTATGATTGCTTTATCACTTTACATGGCGACAGATCTTGCAGCACTTCATACACAAATGGCTATTGATGCTAAATTCCATATGCCTGAAGGTGCAAGCAAAATATCTAGTATCGACCAAGGCGGTAATTTAATTAACTATATAATTTATAAATTCTTCGCCCTAATAAACTAATAATAGATTTTTAGACTCCTTCTGTTTCCTTATCATAAAGCATAAGGAGGACAAAAAATGAAAGCGTTGGTCAAAAAAGAATTGGGTTTTGGCAACCTAGAAATTGTAGATGTTGTAGAACCAGAAGTGGGAAAAGATCAGGTCAAAATATTAGTGAAATATAGTGGGATATGTGGTACTGACATTCACACGTACGAAGGTCATTATAAAGTAAAGGCACCTGTTGTTTTGGGACATGAATTTTCAGGGAAAATCGTTGAGGTCGGTGAAAACGTAACAGAATTTAAACCGGGGGACAGAGTAACGTCAGAAACAACTTTCTATATTTGTGGGGAATGCGTTTATTGTCAAACAGGCGATTACAATTTGTGTAGCAGTAGAAAAGGGCTAGGAACGCAGCAAAATGGCAGTTTTGCTAAGTATGTAATTGCTAGAAAAGAAAGTGTTCACAAGCTTCCCGAACAAGTAGATTATGTATCTGCTGCTATGACTGAGCCACTTGCTTGCGCACATCATGCGGTGACTAAAGCAACCATTAGCGAAGGAGATGTTGTTGTCGTTCTAGGACCTGGCCCAATTGGTTTACTTGTTGCTCAAGTAGTAAAAACTTATGGAGCGACTGTTATTGTTGCTGGTTTGTCTACTGATCAACTTCGGCTAGAAAAAGCTAAAGAATTGGGGGTGGATTATGCTGTTAATATTCAAGAAGAAGACATCAACCATATTGTAAAAAGTTTAACAGATGGATATGGTGCTGATGTTGTCTTTGAATGCGCAGGAGCTGTTTCGGCGGTGAACATGGGGCTAGACTTATTGAAAAAGAAAGGGCAGTTGATACAGGTAGGTATTTTTGCAAAACCTGAGATTCCTATTAACGCAGAAAAGATTATTCAAAAAGAAATTAAACTGATTGGATCTAGAAGCCAAAAACCTGCTGATTGGGAGCCGTCATTAGCTTTGATGAGTGAAAAGAAAGTAAATGCCAAAGCGCTTGTTACGCATCAATTTACTATTGATCAATGGGATGAAGCGTACAGGGTCATTAAAAATGGAGAAGCCATCAAAGTATTGTTAACACCTATCGATTGATTAGTTTTATTGAATTCAAATAAAAATAAAAAAGCTGTGTCCTTGTGTAACCATATTTATATAAAATTCAAAGAGCTATGCAAAATTGAGTCAAACGTTTTCTGGCTGCCCAGAGAAATTCAATTAAAAATAAAAGGCGGTCGGGATTATGATTGAAAAGATTCTTGATTTTGGGCTTGGACCATATGGGAGAATGGTTGGAGATTTTTATGTGGAGCATCAGATGTTAATTAACACCATTGTTGTCGGTGTAGCATTAGCCTCTAAATTTTATTTTAAACAAAGAAAGCCGTCTATCCAACCAAATCTTTCCGTTGAGGCTGCAGAAACTGATGAAAGATGAGCAGAGTAGGAAGGAAGTAAAAATGAATGAGGGCACTAAAGTTATATGGAAAAAGGGATTTACGATACGAGGAAGCGGAAGAACCGTTTATTGAAAAAAATGATGAGGTTATTATAAAAGTAAAAGCGGCAGGCATTTGTGGCTCTGATTTATCAAGATATGCTAAGCTAGGTCCATATATTGAAGGAATGGTATGGGGACATGAGTTTAGCGGTGAAGTAGCTGCAATCGGCTCTGGCGTTCATCATGTTAAAATCGGGGACCGCGTAGCAGCATGCCCTGCACTTTATTGTGGAAAGTGTGAAAGCTGTAAAAAAGGATTACTGTCACAATGCGAAAAATTAACAGTGATTGGAGCTAGATATCCTGGAGCATTTGCAGAATATGTAAAGCTTCCTAGAGAAAATGTACTTTCTATACCTGAAACAATTGATTTTGATACGGCGACATTTATAGAACCTTCAGCTGTAGTGGCACATGGATTTTACCGAACTAGAACACAGCCCGGTGCAGATGTTGCAGTAGTGGGCTGCGGGAGTATTGGATTATTAGCTGTTCAGTGGGCAAAAATTTTCGGTGCTAGTAAGGTTTATGCCATCGATATTGATAATAAGAAATTAGATATTGCAAAAGAAGTCGGTGCGGATGTTGTTATTCATGCAGTTGAAAAAACAGCTTATGAACAGTTAATGGAATTAACTGATGGAAATGGAGTTGATTTAGTTATTGAATCAGCTGGTTCTCCTATTACATCTGCTCAAGTGTTTGCGTTAGCCAAAAAAGGAGGAGAAGTTTTGTTTTTAGGTATCCCATACTCGGATGTAAACATCGAGCGATTTTATTTTGAAAAAATTGTAAGAAATGAATTAACTGTACTAGGATCTTGGAATGCTATCTCAGCTCCATTCCCTGGAAGAGAGTGGAGCACAACAATCGAATGCATGAGCAAGGGACTAATTAATGTAAGGCCATTAATAACTCACCGTGTTCCTCTTTCACAGGGACCAGAGATTTTTGAAAGAATAACAAATAAAAACGGATTTTTTGGAAAAGTACTGTTCTATCCAGAAATACAATAACGAACAATGAATGAGTCGGTACCCAATATTATAGTTTTGGGTACCGACTTTTTTACCGATACCGCTCCAACTGGGCGAAAAAGTCTTTGACGAATTGATAAAACACTTTAACGGATGGGGCAAGTTCGTGGTGATCGGAGATGATAATGCCGACGTTTCTTTTCACTTGCGGCATTTCGATCGGCACTTTGACGGCAAAGCGCAACACTGTTTCATAAAAGGCGCTTTCCGGAAGCAGCGTGACGCCGATTCCTGCTGAGACAAGCCCTTTGATCGCGTCCAAATCTTCTCCTTCTGACGAGATGACAGGGGAAAATCCGGCTTGGTGGCAGGCATCGAGCACCATTTGATGCAATACGTATCCTTCCGGAAATGTAACGAACGGATCGTTGCGCAACTCATTTAATACTAAACTGCTTCGTTTGGCGAGAGGGTGGCTGCTTGGCAGAAGGGCGGCAAACGATTCAGAAAATAAAATTTCCCCTTTAATCCCTACTTCTCTAGTGGGAACAGGTCCGAGAAACGCCAAATCGATTTCACGTTTTTTCACCGCTTCGATTAAATATTTGTAAGATCCTTGCCGCAAATGGAATGAAACGTTCGGGTGTTTTTCTTTAAAAGCAGAAATGACCATTGGCATCGTATGGCTTGCGAGGCTCGTCGGAAAGCCGATTTTGATCGTTCCTCGTTCCGGGTCTAAATATTCTTCAATTTGCTGTTTAGCATAATCGATGGCTTTTAGCGCGGTTTCCACATGCGGCAAAAAATGGCGGCCAACAGGGGTCAGTTTAACATTTCTCCCTTCCCGTTCAAACAGCTGCACGCCAAGTTCGGCTTCTAAATTAGCAATTTGCCTGCTAATCGCAGATTGTGCGACATGAAGCGCTTCCGCCGCCTCAGAAACGTGCTCCCGTTTGGCGACTTCTAAAAAATATTGAAGTTGTCTTAGCTCCATCTTTTCGCCCTCCCTGCTATTTATCGCAAAATGAGATTAATTTAATCTAAATTATATATTGTTTATATTATTTTTGAAAATTACAATTATATGTACGGAGTTAAATGGAACGGGAGGGAAGCAAAATGAAACATTATGGACTGCCGAAAGCGCAAGGGCTTTACCGTCCTGAATTTGAGCATGACGCGTGCGGCATCGGCTTTTATGCCCATTTAAAAGGAAAGCCGTCCCACGATATTATAAAAAAAGGCCTTCATATGCTCCGCCAGCTTGAACACCGCGGCGGGCAAGGAAGCGACCCGCAAACAGGCGATGGCGCGGGAATTATGGTACAAATCCCGCACGAATATTTTAAAGTGGCGTGCGGAAAATTGAAGCTTCCGCCAAAAGGGCGCTACGGCGTAGGCATGGTGTTTTTGCCGGAAGATGAGGAAAGACGGACGTATTATGAAACAGAGTTTAATAAAATTATTGAAAAAGAGGGGCAGACGCTGTTAGGGTGGCGGACTGTGCCTGTAAATATCGAAAAACTCGGAAAACTCGCAAAGCAAAGCAAACCGTTCATCCGCCAAGTGTTTATCGGAGCGAGCGACGATATTCAAGATGAGCTTGCGTTTGAGCGGAAGCTGTATGTCATTCGCAAGCAGGCGGAAAAACTTGTTCAAAATAATGAATGTTACTTCGCCAGCCTCTCCAGCCGGACGATCGTATATAAAGGATTGCTGACGCCTGAGCAATTGGACGAATTTTACGTCGATTTGCAGGATGAACGGTTTCAATCAGCGTTTGCTCTTGTGCATTCGCGCTTTAGCACGAACACGTTCCCAAGCTGGGAAAGAGCGCATCCAAACCGTTATTTAATTCATAACGGCGAAATCAACACGCTGAGAGGAAACGTCAACTGGATGATGGCGCGGGAAAAGCAGTTCGCATCCGAACTTTTCGGTGAGGATTTGCGGAAAATTACGCCGATTTTAGATATGAACGGCAGTGACTCATCCATTTTAGATAACGCGTTTGAATTTTTTGTCTTAGCCGGGAAAAAATTGGCGCATGCGGCGATGATGCTCATTCCGGAACCATGGTTCTGGGACAACGAAATGGACGACGACAAAAAAGCGTTCTACGAATACCACAGCTGTTTAATGGAGCCGTGGGACGGCCCGACGGCGATTTCGTTTACGGACGGAAAACAGATTGGCGCGATTTTGGACCGCAACGGGCTGCGGCCGGCCCGCTATTATGTGACGAAAGACGACTATATTATTTTCTCGTCGGAAGTCGGCGTCATTGATGTCGATCCGAACAACGTGCTATATAAGGACCGGTTAAGCCCAGGGAAAATGCTTTTAGTCGACTTAGAACAAGGCCGGATCATTTCCGATGAGGAAATTAAACAAGAAATCGCCAAAGAAAAGCCGTACCGTAAATGGCTGAACGAACAAATGATAACGCTCGACGAGCTCGATATTCCGGAAGATACGGAGCCTGTCGAAAACCTTGTCACATTGCAAAAAGCGTTCGGTTATACGTATGAAGATGTGGAAAAAACGATCGTCGCAATGGTGAAGGAAGGAAAAGACCCGACCGGAGCGATGGGCAATGACGCGCCGCTCGCGGTGTTGTCAGACCGCCCGCAAAGCTTGTTTAACTATTTTAAACAGCTGTTTGCGCAAGTTACCAACCCGCCGATTGACGCGATTCGCGAATATATTGTGACATCGACGATGACGCTTCTCGGCAAAGAAGGAAATATTCTTCATCCGGATGCATCGGCCGCCCGCCGCATTCGCTTAGATACGCCGATTCTTTCCAACGAAGAGCTCGCTGCGTTGAAGGCAAATCCGTATCCTGAGTTTAAATGTGTGACGATTCCGGCATTATTTACTGACGATTTGCAAAAAGCGCTTGACGAAATGTTTGAAAAAGCGGAAAAGGCGATGGAAAACGGCGCGGTGCTTCTTGTGTTGTCTGACCGAGGCGTTGACGAACAGCATGTCGCCATTCCGGCGCTGCTGGCTACAAGCGCGCTTCATCAACATCTTGTTCGAAAAGGAACGCGCACAAATGTAAGCATTATTGTCGAGTGCGGCGAAGCGCGGGAAGTGCATCATTTTGCTGCTTTAATCGGATATGGCGCGGATGCGGTGAATCCGTACTTAGCGCTCGAGACCATTCGCAATGCGACGGAAAGCGGGGTTCTTTCGCTTTCTTATCGCGAAGCGGTGAACAAATATAAAAAGGTCGTTACCGATGGCGTCGTCAAAGTGATGTCGAAAATGGGAATTTCGACGGTGCAAAGCTACCGCGGCGCGCAAATTTTCGAAGCGGTCGGCATCGGCGAAGAAGTGATTGAACAATATTTCACAGGCACGGCATCGCAAATCGGCGGCATCGGCTTGGCTGAAATCGCCAAAGAAGCGAAAATGCGCCATGCAGCTGCATTCCTAACGACATACAAAGACGATACGTTAGATCCTGGCAGCGAGCTGCAATGGCGGTGGAACGGGGAGCATCACGCGTTCAATCCGAAAACGATCCACTTACTTCAATGGGCGTGCCGGAAAAACGATTATCAGCTTTATAAAGAATATTCAAAACTGGCAAATGAAGAACGCATGACGTTTTTGCGAAATTTGTTTGATTTTGATGAAACGAGGGCTCCGGTTCCGATTGAGGAAGTCGAGCCGGTTGAATCGATTGTGCGCCGCTTTAAAACAGGAGCGATGTCCTACGGTTCATTGAGCAAAGAAGCGCATGAAGCGTTGGCGATTGCGATGAACCGCATCGGCGGAAAAAGCAACAGCGGCGAGGGTGGAGAAGATCCGAGCCGTTACGTGCCGGATGACAACGGTGATTTGCGCAGAAGCGCGATTAAACAGATCGCTTCTGGCCGTTTTGGCGTTAAAAGCCATTATTTAGTCAACGCCGATGAATTGCAAATCAAAATGGCCCAAGGGGCAAAACCAGGCGAAGGCGGGCAGCTGCCTGCCAATAAAGTCTATCCGTGGATTGGAAAAGTGCGCGGATCTACGCCGGGAGTGGAATTGATTTCCCCTCCTCCGCACCATGATATTTATTCGATTGAA
Source organism: Parageobacillus thermoglucosidasius (assembly GCF_001295365.1). Lineage (GTDB taxonomy): Bacteria > Bacillota > Bacilli > Bacillales > Anoxybacillaceae > Parageobacillus > Parageobacillus thermoglucosidasius. The sequence continues at coordinate 2,072,583 of NZ_CP012712.1, forward strand.
GACTTGGCGCAGCTTATTTACGATTTGAAAAACGCCAATCGGGACGCGCGCATCAGCGTGAAGCTTGTTTCGAAAGCAGGCGTCGGCACGATTGCGGCTGGTGTTGCGAAAGGAAACGCCGATGTCATTGTCATCAGCGGCTATGAAGGTGGAACAGGGGCATCGCCGAAAACGAGCATTAAGCATGCCGGGCTTCCGTGGGAGCTTGGCCTTGCGGAAACGCACCAAACGTTAATGTTAAACGGCTTGCGTGACCGCGTCGTGCTTGAAACAGATGGAAAATTAATGACAGGCCGCGATGTCGTGATGGCCGCGCTGTTTGGCGCTGAAGAATTCGGGTTTGCCACAGCACCGCTTGTCGTTTTAGGCTGTGTGATGATGCGGGCATGCCACCTTGATACATGTCCGGTTGGCGTGGCGACGCAAAACCCGGAACTTCGCAAAAAGTTTATGGGAAAACCGGAGCACGTGATCAACTTCATGTATTTTGTCGCCCAAGAAGTGCGGGAAATTATGGCGCGTCTCGGCTTCCGCACGATAGACGAAATGGTCGGAAGAGTCGATGTCTTAAAAGTGAGCGAGCGCGCGAAAAAACACTGGAAAGCGAAACATTTGGACTTATCGCGTTTGCTTTACCAAGCGGATGGCCCACGGACGTTTGCCCGCCCGCAGCAGCATAAAATCGAACAAACGCTGGATTACAACGAAATTTTGCCAGCGGCAGCGCCTGCGTTAGAGCGGAAAGAGAAAGTCGAGCTTCATCTTCCGATTCGAAATGTCCATCGCGCCGTCGGAACGATTACAGGAAGCGAAATATCGAAACGGTACGGCGAAGAAGGGCTTCCGGAAGATACGATCCGTCTCCATTTCACAGGTTCTGCCGGACAAAGCTTTGCCGCTTTCGTGCCAAAAGGAATGACGATGACGCTTGTCGGCGATGCGAACGATTATATCGGCAAAGGGCTTTCCGGCGGAAAAGTGATCGTCCGTCCGCCAGAAGAAGCGTCGTTCGCTTCTGCGGATAACGTCATTATCGGCAATGTCGCTTTCTATGGAGCGACGGAAGGAGAAGCATATATCCGCGGGCGCGCCGGCGAGCGGTTCTGCGTGCGGAACAGCGGTGTGAATGCGGTGGTTGAAGGCGTCGGCGACCACGGCTGTGAGTATATGACAGGTGGGCGTGTCGTGATTCTCGGTTCCGTCGGGAAAAACTTCGCGGCCGGAATGTCCGGAGGAATCGCTTATGTGCTGGCTGACGATGAAAACAAATGGCAAAGAACGGCGAATAAAGAATTAGTGCTGTTTGAACGCCTCGAAGAGGAAGATGAGATAAACGAAGTGCGGCAAATGATTGAAAGACATTATCAATATACCGGAAGCGGAAAAGCTGCTCATATATTGGCGCACTGGGATGAGTATATCGGGAAATTTGTGAAAGTAATTCCGAGAAACTATAAACTGATGATCGAAACGATCAAATTGATGGAACAATCCGGGCTTTCTCAAGATGAGGCGATGATGGCCGCCTTTGAAGCAGTGGCGAAACGAAAAAAAGCCGCGGTAAACGAATCAATGGTATTACAAGCGGTCGCTAAATAGGCGATCGCTTCCTCGTTCATTTTTTCGCGAAAAGGAGGGTGAGACAATGGGGAAAATCACTGGATTTATGGAATATACGCGCGAAGAAGAAACAAAACGTGACCCGCTTTCTCGCCTGGAGGATTGGAAAGAATATGCGTTTCCGTTTTCGGATGGAGTCCTGGCAAGACAAGGCGCCCGCTGCATGGACTGCGGGACTCCGTTTTGCCATATGGGATTGGAGCTAAACGGTTTAACATCGGGCTGCCCGATTCATAATTTAATTCCGGAATGGAACGATTTAGTCTACCGGGGCCGATGGAAAGAAGCGCTTGAGCGGCTGTTGAAAACGAACAATTTCCCGGAATTTACCGGACGGGTTTGCCCGGCGCCATGCGAAGGCTCCTGTACGGTAGCGATTTCCGACCCGGCTGTCGCCATCAAAGGCATCGAGCGGGCGATTATTGATAAAGGATTTGCCGAAGGATGGATTCAGCCGCGGATTCCGCAAAAACGAACAGGAAAAAAAGTGGCGGTTGTCGGGTCCGGCCCTGCCGGCCTCGCCTGCGCCGACCAGCTTAACCAAGCGGGCCATTCGGTGACGGTATACGAACGGGCTGACCGCATTGGCGGGTTATTAATGTATGGCATTCCAAATATGAAACTGGAAAAAGAAGTTGTTGAGCGGAGAGTGCGGCTTTTGGAACAAGAGGGGATTACGTTTGTCACCAATACGGAAGTCGGAAAAGACATCACCGCCGAAGAGCTGCGCTCCCAATATGACGCCGTCGTATTATGCATCGGCGCGCAGAAGCACCGTGATCTTGTGATTGAAGGAAGAGAGCTTGAGGGCGTTCATTTTGCGATGGATTATTTAACAGGCGTAACGAAAAGCTTGCTTGACTCGAATTTTGCCGACGGCAACTTCATTGACGCGAAAGACAAACACGTCATTGTGATCGGCGGCGGCGATACAGGAGCGGACTGTGTCGCGACTGCGTTGCGGCAAGGATGCAAAAGCGTCGTGCAGTTCGGCAAACACCCGGCCTTGCCGAAAGAACGGTCGGAAAACAATCCGTGGCCGCAATATCCGCTTGTATTCACGCTTGATTACGCCTATGAAGAAGCGAAGGCAAAATTTGGCGCCGATCCGCGGCAATATTGCATTCAGACGAAAAAAATCGTCGGCGACGAATACGGGCGTGTCAAAGAGCTGCATACGATCCAAATGGAAAAAATCGTCGACGAAAACGGAAAAGCGATATTTAAAGAAATTCCGGGCACGGAACAAGTTTGGCCATGCGATTTAGTCTTTATCGCGATCGGCTTTGAAGGACCGGAACAGTCGATTTTGCAGCAATTCGGCGTTGAAACGGTCAACAACAAAGTCAAAGCGCCGTACGGCAAATATACGACAAACGTCGAAGGAGTATTTGCAGCCGGAGACGCCCGCAGAGGCCAAAGCTTAATCGTCTGGGCGATCCATGAAGGACGGGAAGCGGCAAGAGAAGTCGACCGCTTCTTGATGGGCACGACGAATTTGCCGTAATGACGAATTCCTCTTGAAAACCATTCGTTTTCAAGAGGAATTTTTTATAGAAAAAGCGAATGTTAATATTATCTGAGGCGATTAAGTTGTTGGGGGGATGGATATATGGATATCGTTGATCCATCTAGGAGAGAAGTTTGGCAGCGCTTTGTGCGTGAAGGCATATTGGACCAGGCAAGAATGAATAAAAGGATCGCGGAATCATGGTATCTCTGCCGCCAGAATAACGTGAACCCGTTTGACGGAAAGGGAAAGATTATTTTAGCGGCTCCATTGCTTGCGGAAAGAAAAAAACGGAATCAGCGATTGCTTCATATTGCCATGCCGATTTTAGAAAAGCTGCAAAAATATTTTCAAGAAACGAAATCTATTCTTCTACTTATTGATCCAGAAGGTTATGTTTTATATGCAAAAGGAAATCAACAGGCAATGGAAATGGCTGAGGCGATAAAATTTGTCGAAGGAGTAAAATGGACAGAAGACGAAGTCGGCACAAATGCGATTGGCACGTCTTTAAGAATTCGCGAGCCTATTACAATTGCAGGATTAGACCATTATTCCGTTGCCTCCCATCAATGGTGTTGTTCCGCAGCCCCTATTTATGATGAAAATAGAGAACTTGCCGGAATCATCGACGTTTCATACCCCGTCAATCACTATCCGTTTCATGACCATGTTTTAGCCACTGTTGTTGCTGCAGCATATACCATCGAACAACAGTTCCATATGCAAGCGAAAGAAGATGAATTAGAGCTGCTGAAACATGCTTGTAATATGAAAAATCCCGATTCCCCCGTCGTTATATGCAATAATAAAGGAAATATTGTATGGGTTAGCCGTTGTTTACGCACTTCCTTTTCCAACATGCTTGATCAATCATTGGAAAATGTTTGCGGCGATCATTGGGTGATCAAGTCAAAAACTCCGATTTATTCTTCGGTCCATCATGATATGATTGGTTACCGGGTTATGCTTCAGAAGACAGAAAATCATGATTTCAACTTTATTTCAACGACTTTTCATTTTGCGGGAGTGATAGGCAAAAGTGCTGCATTTGCAAATGTTATAAAGAGTTGTGAAAAAGTAGCAAAAACAGATGCCACTGTTCACATAACCGGAGAAACGGGAACAGGGAAAGAATTAATTGCCCGCGCGATCCATCAAAACAGCAGACGGAAAAACAGGCCGTTTGTGGCGATAAATTGTGGTGCAATACCAAAGGAATTAATTGGCAGTGAATTGTTTGGCTATGAAGAAGGAGCATTTACAGGAGCAAAACGTACAGGACATAAAGGAAAATTTGTCCAGGCAAACGGCGGCACCATTTTTCTCGATGAAATTGGCGAAATTCCTCCGGAAATGCAAATAGCGCTTTTAAGAGTTTTGCAGGAAAGGGAAGTCGTTCCTATCGGCGGAATAAAACCAATTCCTGTTGACATAAGAGTAATCACAGCGACGCACTGCGATTTATATCAATTAGTAAGAGAAGGAAAACTAAGGGAAGATTTATTTTACCGTATTTATGTATATCCGATCAAAGTTCCGGCGTTAAGAGAACGAAAAGAGGATATACCGTTTTTGATCCAGTATTATTGTCAGAAAAACAATTGGCCTGTTTCTTTTTCTAATGAAGTGATCCAACTGTTTATGACGTACCATTGGCCAGGAAATATTCGCGAATTATTTAACGTGTTGGAGCGGATTCGGATTGAATATGGCGATCATATTCCTTCGATTCCAGAGCTTAAATCGATGTTCATTGGATGGGAAAATCAAGGAGAACACAGAAAGTCAGAGCAAAAAACTTTATCCTATCGGGAACAGATTGAAAAAAATCATATGATGGAGATGCTGGAAAAAACAAAAGGGGATATTGCAAGGGCAGCAGCAGAGTTGAATATTCCCCGCAGTACATTTTACCGAAAATTAAAAAAATATCATTTGATATGAGACAAAATGAGAAAGAATGAGAAAAAATGGGATTATTCCGAATTTATTTTATTGAAATCACTTACAAAAAAGGGTTTGTAAGCGTTTTTTTGTTGGCATATTATTTGCATAGTTTGAAAGTGAAAAGGTTTCATGATCATTATGAGCAGTTGTAAAGGAGGAAAAGGAAAGCATGACAGTGACAAAACGGGAATCGAAGAGCCTGACGAAAGAAAAAGCAAAATGGATGTATCAGAAAATGCAGGAAATTCGTCAGTTTGAGGACAAAGTTCATGAAATCTTCAGCAGAGGAATTTTGCCTGGATTTGTCCATTTATATGCCGGCGAGGAAGCAGTAGCGGTAGGGGTTTGCGCTCATTTGCATGAAAATGACTATATTACGAGTACGCATCGCGGCCACGGCCACTGTATCGCTAAAGGATGCGACCTGAACGGGATGATGGCAGAGATTTATGGAAAAGCAACAGGATTGTGCAAAGGAAAAGGGGGATCCATGCATATTGCTGATGTGGAAAAGGGAATGCTTGGCGCCAACGGAATAGTCGGCGGCGGCTTTCCTCTTGCTGTTGGGGCTGGTTTGACAGCGAAATTGAAGAAAACGGGTGCTATTGCTGTTTGTTTCTTTGGCGATGGCGCGAATAACCACGGAACATTCCACGAAGGCATTAATCTTGCGGCAATTTGGAAATTGCCAGTCGTTTTTGTCGCGGAAAACAACGGTTATGCTGAAGCAACTCCTTTCGAATATGCATCCAGTTGCAAAAACATTGCCGACCGGGCAGCTGCTTATAATATTCCAGGCGAAATTGTTGACGGAAAAGACGTAATTGCCGTATACGAGGCGGCGGAAAGAGCGATAGCGCGTGCGCGCAACGGCGAAGGACCAACTTTAATCGAATGCAAGACATACCGGAATTATGGGCATTTTGAAGGAGATGCCCAAACGTATAAATCAGCGGAAGAAAAAGAAAAACATTTAAAAGAGTTAGATGCCATTGTAAGATTCCGCAACTATATTCTTTCCAATCAGTTGTTATCAGAACAAGAACTATTGGAAATAGAGCAGAATGTAACGGAAGCGATTGAGAAAGCGGTAGATTTTGCAGAAAAAAGTCCGTTCCCGGCAGAAGAAGATCTTTTAAAAGATGTTTATGTATCTTACTAATTGTCAAAGTTAGGAGGGAATAATCAACTATGACAAGAACCATTTCTTTTTCAGCAGCAATTAATGAAGCGATGAAGCTCGCGATGCGCAAAGATGAAAATGTTATTTTGTTGGGCGAAGATGTAGCTGGCGGTGCAACTGTCGATCATTTGCAAGATGAGGAAGCTTGGGGAGGTGTAATGGGCGTCACCAAAGGCCTCGTCCAAGAATTTGGCAGAGAAAGAGTATTAGATACACCAATTGCGGAAGCTGGATATATTGGGGCAGCGGTTACCGCAGCGGCGACGGGATTAAGGCCGATTGCCGAATTGATGTTTAACGATTTTATCGGCAGCTGTTTAGATGAAGTTATGAACCAAGCAGCTAAACTTCGCTATATGTTTGGCGGAAAAGCGAAAGTGCCTTTAACTATACGGACGATGCATGGTGCCGGATTTCGCGCGGCCGCGCAGCATTCACAAAGCCTATACGCGATTTTCACCCATATACCAGGTTTGAAAGTCGTTGTTCCTTCTACCCCGTCCGATGCAAAAGGGCTGTTACTCACTTCCATTTTTGATGATGATCCGGTCATCTTTTTTGAAGATAAAACACTGTATAACATAAAAGGAGAAGTGGAAGAAGGATTTTATACGATTCCGTTTGGAAAAGCAGATATTAAAAGAGAAGGAAATGATTTGACCATTGTGGCGATCGGAAAACAAGTGCATACGGCTTTGAAAGCAGCGGATATGTTAAAAGCGCGCGGAATTGAAACAGAGGTCATTGATCCAAGAACATTGTCCCCGTTGGATGAAGAAACGATTTTATCTTCTGTAGCGAAGACAGGCCGGTTAATTGTGATTGATGAAGCAAATCCGAGATGCAGTGTAGCGACAGATATTTCTGCGCTTGTCGCAGATAAAGGATTTGATTATTTAGATGCTCCGATTAAGATGATCACTGCTCCGCATTGTCCTGTTCCATTTTCACCAACATTAGAAGATCTTTATTTACCAACTCCAGAAAAAGTGCTTCAGGCAGTAGCTGAAATAATAGGGGATGAGACGATTGTAGCAGTTTAATCCATTCAAGCGTGCTGCTAAAAAGCAATTTTGCCGCGGCTTATTAGCAGCACGCATTCCTTGCATCAATCGAAAAAAGGGAGAGATAGGAAATGGCAGTGGAAATCTTCATGCCAAAGTTAGGAATGAGTATGAAAGAAGGAACGGTAGTAGAGTGGCTCAAGAAAAAAGGAGATAAGGTAAAAAAAGGGGAATCGCTCGTTGTCATAAGCTCCGATAAGATTGAGACAGATATCGAAGCACCGCAAGACGGGGTGTTATTAGAGATCCTTGTCGAGCAAGATGAAACAGCGGAAGTAGGGAAAGTAATTGGCTACATTGGCCAAGAAGGGGAAAAACTAAACATTCAGTCCAATGAAACGCCACAAGAAACAGCAAAACAAGCAATGCAAGAAGTGGCTGCATCCGTTGGAACCATTGAACCAAACATAACGTCAAGGCATATGTTGCGCGTTTCTCCTGCCGCGAGAAAACTAGCCCGCGAGGCTGGGATCGACGTAAGCAATATTAAAGGCACTGGACCAAAAGGGCGAATAACAAGAGCCGATGTGGAAAAGGCCATTCAACAAAAACAAGCATCCTTGCAACCAGTGCGCGAGAAGCAAACGGTCGCGGAAACAAATCAGATAACCAGCTCGGAAACAAACCAGATCACAACGGAACAACAAGGCGTTACAGTAAAACCGATAACCGGCATGCGGAAAGTAATCGCGACAAGAATGTTTGCAAGCCTGCAGCAAACGGCACAGCTAACGATTCATATGAAAGCAGATGTGACAGAGCTGTTTGAATTACAAGGAAAACTAAGGGAAGAACTACAAGACGAACCTGATGTGAAGCTTACGATTACCGATTTTATCGCCCGGGCAACGGTTTTAGCATTAAGCACTCATAAACAAATGAACAGCCTTTATCAAAACGGGCATATCCATACGTATGATTCCGTGCATTTAGGCATTGCTGTCGCGTTGGCGAACGGTCTGGCCGTTCCGGTCATCCCTTATGCCGAGAAACTTTCTTTAAAAGAAATTTCGAAAAAAATAAAGGAATTGAGCGCGCGGGCAAGGGAAGGAAAATTAAGCAGCGAGGAAATGAAAGGCTCCACTTTTACGATAACAAGTCTCGGCGCATATGGTGTGGAATTTTTTACGCCAGTGTTAAATCCGCCGGAGGTAGGAATCCTCGGAGTAGGAACAGCCGCAGATACTCCAGTCTTCATAGGAGATAACATCCAGAAAAGAAAAATTTTGCCGTTAAGTTTGACATTTGATCACCAAGTGATTGACGGCGCTCCGGCCAGCCAATTTCTTACTGCCATTAAAAATTATTTGGAAAAGCCATATAAAATGTTATTGTAATATGCTATTTAATTTGTGGGAGAAGAGACATCGGTTTCTTAATCATAGGAGTTTTGGAATAAGAAAGTAATCCAATTTCGGATTGCTTTCTTTTTTTTTTTTGGTAATATGATGGATAATTTTGTGAATACAACTTCCAAATCGCATATTGTTCACACGGCAACAATTGAAGGGATGAATTTACTTGTTCATGGAGCGAAAAATGTAGTTGAAGAAGAAACTCCAAAGCAAAAGTGTAGATTTGATGTATGAATAAACATTGTATTTCTCTACTTTGCTGCACACTTCTGGAAGGGACGGAATTTCTCATTGATTTTAATTGCTGCATAGTTTGAGATACATAAAATCTGCTTGGTTTTTACCGTGGATGATTATTTAAAATGTTTGAAATCTGGAGCAGTATTTTTAATCCTGTTGTATAAAAAATAGCCAGCTAAAGGACAGCAGGTTAGGAAAAAGGAATCAAAGCAGTGACTTACAGAATCTAATTCGTTCGGAAAAGGAAAAGCGGAAATGTCAATCCGCTATATTTTTAGACAAACAGAGAGGCCGTTATTCTAATGAGCATCTGGAGCAGATTGGTACAGCAAAATCGAATCATACAGGAATCTGATTAGCCAGCATTTGTTGTCTCGAATGCCAGCTCTTTTATAAGAAAATTCTAAAGATAAAAAATTTAAAGTAAAAAAATGAAATTTTAAAACAATTAAAAAATATTATTCTCTATCATAATAACCAAGGAGGGTAACAATTGGCTGAAATATTAATTGTGGATGATGACAAATGTGCAAGAAAGGAAATTAGAACATTCATCGAGGAAAGTAAATTTCGCTTTCTGACCATTTACGAAGCAAATACAGCGCAAAGAGGAATGATCCTTCTGAAACAAAATCGCCCGAACGTGTTAATTTTGGATATCACATTACCAGATATGGATGGAATTAAACTTGGAAGATCAGCGTTGCAATTGTATTCGGATTTGCCTGTTATTGTTGTGACACAGTTGAAAATGTTTGAGTTTGTGCACAAAGCCATTAATTCAGGTTTTTCAGCATATTTGTTGAAACCGCTTTCTAAAAACGAATTATATGAAACGCTGGAGCGGATTTTGCCTAAAGGACTTAGCCGAGAAATTAATCAAACTATCAATGGGAAAAGTACATTTTCTTCAGATTTAAAAAATCCGATTGAAAGTGCTATTCAGTTTATTCAGATGAACTACGGATACCCTCTTACGTTAAAAGAGGTGGCGGACCAAGTATATTTAAGCCCATCTTATTTCAGCCGGTTATTTAAAGAAGAAGTCGGTATGACGTTTGTCGAATATTTGACGTTTGTCAGAGTGCAAAAAGCGAAAAGTTTACTTCGATTTTCCAGCCTGCCGATTGAAATCGTCGCACATCATACGGGGTTTTCTAACCCTGGCTACTTTGCGACCACTTTCAAAAAAATGGTGGGAAAAACGCCGAGTGAATACCGGGACCAATTCTATTTTCAAGAAAAGGGGGTAAAGTCGTGATAGCGATAAATAAAGAATTGGAGCGTTGTAAAAAGGAAGGGCTTTCAGGTGTGCTTGGAACGATCATTTCGACAGAAGGTTCTACTTATCAAAAAGCGGGAGCAAAATGTTTTATTTCTGAAGACCGGAAGCTTACCGGGCTTTTAAGTGGCGGATGTGTTGAGTCGGATATTATTGAACACGCCATGAAAGTTCTTGAAACTGGAAAACCGACAGTCATCCATTACGATTTTTACGGAGACGATGACATTGTTTGGGGACTTGGTGTTGGTTGCAACGGAAAAATGAATATTTTTTTACAACCATATCTTCCTGATAAACAACCTGAAAAGGCTGCTGTGATTGATCAGTATTTTTCAGATTCCCTCCAAAAAACGTTGCACACTGTCACTATTGTGAAAGCGAAGGATGAATCGCTGCAAGGGAAAATGTGGATGATTGATGATGCTTTTGACAATAATGACCTGCCTATCTCTGTTTATGAGATTGCCGTTGATTATCTGATGAGAAAAAAGAATTTGAAAAATGAAATGGTGTATTTAGGTGGGGAGCAAGATTTGTATGTGTATTATGAATCAACGAGTCCACCGCCTCATCTTATCGTTTTTGGCGCAGGCTCTGATGCCATTCCGCTTGTGAAAATGGCGAAAAATTTGAATTGGCTAGTTACTGTGCTCGATTATCGCCCATCTCATTGCAATGAACGGAATTTTCCGGAAGCTGATTTCATCCATGTATATTCTGCCGGAAGTGTGCCAAACGTTTCGCTTCATGAAAATTCATATGTTGTTATAATGACACACAACTTTCTGCATGATAGGGAAATTTTAGAATCGATTGTAAATTCCGATGCAGCTTACATCGGACTATTAGGGCCGCGAAAAAGAACAGATAGGTTGATTGCGACAAGCAACACCCTTATAGACAGTAAAAATGTCCGCCGCATCTACAGTCCGATTGGATTGGATATCGGTGCCAAAACACCAGAAGAAATCGCCCTCAGTATTTTGGCTGAAATCATGATGGCATATAGAGGGGGGACTGGGAAAAATCTGTCGCAGCTGTCATCGATGACGCACTCTGTATGAAGGAGGGCCAGTTTTTTAGATGGGAAAGAACATATGGGGAATTATCTTAGCCTCGGGTTGTTCAACACGCATGGGAAGACCTAAGCTGCTGCTGCCGTATAAAGGCAAATCCATTATCCGGCATGTGATTGATGAAAGCATGAAGTCACGTTTAAGCGGTGTGGTGGCCGTAATCAACCCCAAGATTGCCGGGCTGAGAAATGAAGTTTCCAGCTCGGGCGTGAGCAAACTAGTTTTGAATGAACAGGCAGCACAAGGAATGTCCACATCGTTAAAAGCGGGATTGATGAATCTGCCTCCAACAGCTGCTGCTATGGTATTACTCGGTGACCAGCCGCTTGTCACATCCAATGATATCGATGCGGTCATTAGATGTTATGAAGCAAATGAGGGCACTGCCATTGTTCAAGCAAGCTATCAATCGAAAAGAGGGCATCCTGTTCTGTTTGATTGCTCGATGTTTCCGCATCTTTTTCATGTAACAGGGGATGAAGGTGCGAGATCTGTTTTAAAAACGTTTGCAAATCAGATTCGGTTTGCAAGAATTGATAAACCATTTCCTGATGATATCGATACGCCAGAAGACTATGAGCAGCTTCTTCGGAAGGAGGCAAAGTTAAATGAGTAAAGTGATTGGCAAAAGCGTCACACGTGTAGAGGACAAAAGACTGCTGACGGGGCAGGGAAAATATATTGATGATCTCGGAACACCGCCTAATACCGCTCATGTGGCGATTTTAAGAAGTCCTTATCCTCACGCAAAGATCGTCTCTATCGATTATTCTGAAGCATTAAAAATTCCGGGAGTAAAAGGTGTCGTCACAGGTAAAGAGGTTCAGCCATTGGTAAATCCTTTCAGTGTTGGAGTAAGCGCGCCTGTCCAATACTATCCAATTGCGATGGATAAAGTGCGTTATGTCGGCGAGCCGGTAGCGGTTGTAGTGGCAAAAAACCGCTATATTGCGGAAGATGCTCTTGAAAAAATTAAGGTGAAATATGAAACGCTCGAGCCGGTTGTAGACATTGAGCGCGCACTCGAAGAAGGAGCGCCTGTTTTACATGAAAATGTCGGCTCGAACATCGCCAACCACCGGACGTTTCACTACGGGGATGTTGATAAGGCGTTTCAACAAGCGGACAGAATTATAAAGCACCGCTTTCATTTCCCGAAATATTCTGCGACACCAGTCGAAACATACGGAGTTATTGCACAATATGAAGAAAGCACGGATAGCTACACAGTTCATGCGAATTTCCACGGCCCGTTTGTGCTTCATTCGATTATGGCTAGTGCGTTGAAAGTGCCAAGCAACCGGCTGCGGATCATCATTCCGAAAGATATCGGCGGTAGCTATGGAATTAAAGCAGGGATATTCCCTTACATCGTACTTTGCTCTGTGGTCAGTCGTCTCGCAGGATGTCCGGTGAAATGGATAGAAGATCGGCAAGAACATCTGGCAGCAAGTTCAAGTTGTACAGATCGCGTGACATACATTGAAGCGGCAGTGAAAAATGACGGAAAAGTGCTCGGCTTAAAAATGAAAATGATAGACAATGTCGGTGCATACATCCGGGCGCCAGAGCCTGCCTGCCTATATCGGAACCACGCAAACACAACAGGTGCTTATGACATTCCAAACTTAATGATTGATGCTTATGCAGTAATGACGAATAAAGTGCCAACTGGTCTCATCCGGGGATACGGCGGACAGGAAACGTATTTTCCTCTTGAACGGATCATGCACATGATTGCTGATGAATTAGAAATGGATCCGGCTGATGTGATTAGACGGAATTTAATAAAAAAAGAACAGTTCCCTTACAAAACAGCGTCTGGCGGAGTGTATGATAGCGGCGATTATGAAAAAGCGTTCGATTTATTGCTGAAAATTGGGAAATACGAAGAATTTCGCAAAAAACAAGCGGAAGCACGAAAGAAAGGAAAATTGCTTGGCGTTGGATTAGCGGTCATCGTTGAACCATCTGGTTCCAATATGGGGTACATTACGATTGCCTTGACTCCAGAAGAAAGGAAAGCGGGATTGCCAAAATCAGGTTGTACCGAAGCGGCGACGATTTCGATCGATCCGATGGGAAATGTAAATGTCCGCATCAGTACCACTCCTACCGGTCAAGGGCATGAAACTGTCGCAAGCCAGATTGTTTCAGAAATACTTGGCATTCCACATGACAAAATTAACGTTGTTGCTGAACTCGATACAGCTACAAGCGCATGGTCCATCGCATCTGGAAGTTATTCAAGCCGCTTTGCATCACTTGGCTCCAGTGCCGTTTACTACGCGGCGCAAAAAGTAAAGCGCAAGATCATTAAAATTGCAGCACACTTTTTACAGATTGACGAAGATGATTTAACAATGAAAAATGGTCAAATTATTTCAAAAACGGATCCATCTAAATCTATATCCATTAAACGAGTGGCAGGATCAGCACATTGGAATCCGCTTTCTTTGCCGAAAGGAATGGAGCCGGGCATTTATGAAACAGCTTATTACACAGCTCAGGCAGAGCCGCCGGATGATAATGACCTTATTAACTCGTCGATTACGTATGGTTTTGTAGCGGATTTAGTGACGGTGGAAATCGATCCGGAAACAGGCGAAATCCATATTTTGGATTATTACACTGTCCATGATGCTGGTAAATTGTTAAATCCACTTATCGCCAATGGGCAAATTTTAGGAGGTCTTGTGCATGGGCTTGGTGGCGCTATGTATGAAGAACTCGTCTACGATGATAAAGGACAGTTTTTAACTGGCTCATTTATGGATTATTTATGTCCTACAGCAACAGAAATACCAAGAGTGACTATCCAACATATTGAAACACCTTCGCCAATTACACCGCTTGGTGCAAAAGGTCTTGGAGAAGGGAACTCCATGAGTGCGCCTGTTGTCATTGCTAACGCAGTTAACGATGCGTTGAAACCATACGGAGTGACCATTGATTCACTGCCTGTAACGCCTAATAAAATATGGAATCTTATTCATCGTTCCATAAAACAGGAGGAATTAGCATGAACGGAAGCGGAAAAGTAGCATTGAATGCAGGAATCGAAAAAGCGTGGGAGGTGTTGCTTAATCCACAAGCATTAAAAAACTGTATTATGGGGTGTACGAAGCTGGAGACGGTTGGAGAGAACAAATATGAAGCAGTATTGTCTATCGGAATTGCAGCTGTTAAAGGAAAATATGAATCAACCATTGAGATTGCTGATATTCAAAAGCCGAACCATTACAAGCTCATTGTAAAAGGGGAAGGAGGCCCCGGCAGTGTTGAGGCAACTGGGGTGGTGGACCTTATTTCGATTGATGAAAACACAACGGAGTTGCAGTATACGTATGATGCTGAAGTTGGCGGTAAAGTAGCGATGGTCGGCCAAAGAATGTTAAACGGTGTTGCTAAGTTGATCATTCAAGATTTCTTTAAAAAATTTAATAAAGAACTGGCTAAAAGCGAACAATCCGTCTAAGTAGACGGAGACAGAAAGGGGGGAGATTCATGAAACCGGCAAAATTTGACTATTATTGCCCGAAAACTGTAGAGGAAGCACTTTCACTTTTAGAAGAAATAGGATTTGATGGAAAAATAATTGCCGGAGGTCAAAGCCTTGTGCCGATTATGAACATGAGATTGTCCACACCTGAATATTTAATTGATATTAACCAGTTGAAAGATTTGCAATTTATCGAGTTTGACGGCAGCAAAATGAAAATCGGCGCGTTAACGAGACAAACTGAAATTGAAATGTCCGATGCAGTTCGTAAACATCTGGGGCTTCTAAGTGAAGCTGTCCCGTATATCGGCCACGTTCAGACGAGAAATCGCGGAACGTTTGGCGGAAGCATTGTTCATGCTGATCCATCCGCTGAAATTCCTCTGTCATTAATGGCGCTCGGTGGAACACTTCATATCGCTTCTAAAGAGGAAGTGCGGGAAGTAAACGTGGAGGATTTTTTTGTCACTTATTTAACAACCGATATTATGCCGAATGAGTTGCTGGCGGAAATTCATATTCCAGTACCAGAAGGAAGAGTGGGATATTCATTTCATGAAATTTCACGGCGCCATGGTGACTTTGCTCTCGTTGCCGCTGCCTGTCAATTGTCCATTGATAGTCAGGACCGCATTGCCAAAGCCAGATTGGTTTTGGGAGGCGTTGATGCGGTGCCATTATTGATTACAGAGGCAAGCGGGTTGATGGAAGGAGAGTATTTGTCTGCCTCGCTTCTTAATAAAATTGCCGATATTGTTGATGAAGTTGTTAATCCGGAATCAGATTTGCATGCAACCGCCGATTACAGAAGATACCTTGCGAAAAAGTTGGCAGTGCGCACAGTAAAAACAGCTTATGAGCGGGCAAGGGGGGAACATAATGAGCGTTCATGAAATTGAAGTTACAATAAACGGAAAAAAATATCGAGAACAAGTCGAATCTAGGATGTTGCTCAGCGATTTTTTGCGAGAAACGTGCGGTCTCACCGGCACACATGTAGGCTGTGAGCATGGTGTGTGCGGTGCTTGCACGATCCAATTAAACGGTTCGGCTGTCAGGAGCTGTCTTATCTTTGCAGTACA
Organism: Parageobacillus thermoglucosidasius; assembly: GCF_001295365.1. Lineage (GTDB taxonomy): Bacteria > Bacillota > Bacilli > Bacillales > Anoxybacillaceae > Parageobacillus > Parageobacillus thermoglucosidasius. Next base: position 2,088,450 of record NZ_CP012712.1, read on the forward strand.
GGTAGACGGACAGGAAATAACAACGGTAGAAGGGTTGGCAAAAGATGGTGAACTGACGCCGCTGCAAAGAAATTTCATTGAATGTCACGGCCTTCAGTGTGGGTTCTGTACACCGGGTATTCTAATGTCAGCAGCCGACTATCTGCAGAAAAATCCGCATCCAGCCCTTCAGGAAATAAAAGAAATGCTATCTGGGCATTTATGCCGTTGCACGGGCTATGAAGGGATTATAAAGGCGATTCAAAAAACAATTGATGAAAGCAATCACCTTTACGAAGCGGAAAGGAGATGACGAAATGAATCTTGTCACGATGTTCGATTTCGCTGTCGAACGCTTTCCAAACCGGGTCGCTGTTGTAGAAGGCGACAGAAGGTATACGTACAGACAGTTTCATAAGGAAGTGACGAAAGTAGCAGCATCGCTGCAAAGAATTGGCATTAAGCAGCATGACCGCGTGATGATTCTGTTAAAAAACCGCCTCGAAAATATGGTCATTTACTGGGCGCTTCAAAAAATTGGAGCGGTGTACACGCCAATCAATTTCCGTCTGGCTGTGAAAGAAGTCGAGTACTGTGTAAACGATGCAGAAGCGACCGCTGTTGTATATGAAAGTGCCAGCCAAGAATCCGTTTTAAAAGCAAACTTTCAGCAAAAGCCGATCCTGATTGGTGTTGGAGAAGTGGAAGGGGCGGACATTTATTATAATGAGCTTGTCGACAGAAGTCCTGAAAGCTTTGAAAAACCGGTGATCCATGCCGATGATGTAGCTATCATGCTTTATACATCTGGCACAACCGGAAAACCAAAGGGGGTGCCGCGGACCCATAAAAATGAGTACAGTGCAGCGCTTGCCCATATTATTCAAAACCAATATCAAGACGGAGAAAGTACATTGGGCACAATGCCACTCTATCATACGATGGGCATGCGATCCCTTTTATCGATCATGTTTTTAAACGGTAAATACGTTATTTTACCTGATTTTGATGCTAAAGAAGCGCTTGAATTATTAGAACGCGAAGAAATCACAGCGCTGTATTTAGTGCCAACATTATATCATGACATTTTAAATCATGAGGAATTTCATAATTATGATTTGTCCAAATTGAAGAAAATCGGCTATGCTGGTGCACCAATGACAACCGCTTTAGCGGAGAAATGCGTGCAAATGTTGAAACCGGAAGTTTTTATTAATCATTATGGGAGTACAGAAATTTACACGTTTACGATCAACCCGAATGTTGCAGAAAAGCCAGGATGTGCAGGAAAACCGGGATTGCATCAAAATATCCGCCTCGTTAAAGCCGACCCTAATGGCCAATCAACACCGGAAGATATAGTTGAAAAAGGGGAAATTGGTGAAGTCATTGTCAATATTGAATCTCCTGAAAGCTTTAAAGGTTATTGGAATCGGCCAGATGCTACTAAAAAAGCGATTAGAGATGGTTGGTATTTTACCGGGGACCTCGGCATGTTGGATGAAGATGGAGATTTATATGTTGTTGGGCGCATAGACGATATGATCATTTCCGGCGGAGAAAATATTCATCCGATTGAAGTGGAAGATGTTTTGTCAAAACATCCGAAAGTACAGGAAGTGGCCGTCATCGGTGAAGAAGATGAGCGCTGGGGGCAAATTGTAGCTGCTTATGTTGTGCCAAAAGATCCATCGCTCACATGCCAGGAACTAGACCATTATTGTAAAAACAATACGACGCTTTCCAACTTTAAACGCCCGAGAAAATATGTATTTATTAAAGAAATACCAAAAAGCCCGGTTGGGAAAATTCTCCGCCGCAATATAAGAAATGGAGAATTTGAACTTTATATAAATGAGAAAGTAGTTTATTAAAAATACTAAATATTAAGAAAGGGGAACCAATGATGGAAGCAGTAAAACAATATGATCACATTCGCGTGGAAAAAAATCGGGAGAAAAAGACAGCTACTATTGTTTTCGATCGTCCAGAAAAAATGAACTATATCAGCATGCTTGCGCGCTCCCAATTTTCCGAAATTTTTGACGAGTTAAATAAAGACGATGATGTTCGCGTCATCATCATTAAAGGAGAAGGGACTCAAGCATTTAGCGCAGGAGGAAATATTCCGGAATTTATGGAAGTGCATCCGGAAGAACTTTCCCATCTTGCTGTAAATGTTGCAGCACCAGAACGCTCTCCAAAGCCGGTGATTGCTCAACTGCAAGGTTATACATTTGGAGTTGGTCTGGAAATTGCGATGGCTTGTGATTTCCGCATTGCTGCTGATGATACACTCTTAGCGCTGCCAGAGATGAACCTTGGTATGATTCCTGGAAGTGGCGGGACACAGAGGGTGGCAAAAATCGCTGGATTAACGCGCGCGAAAGATATGATTATGAGAGCAAGAAGAATACCAGCAGATGAAGCATATCAATGGGGGCTTATCACAAAAGTGGTTCCAAAAACAGAGCTTGAAAATGAAGTCCATGCGCTTGCAGATGAACTGATGAAATTTTCGCCACTTGCGCTAAAAGTATGTAAACAAGTATTGAATGCAGCTTATGAAACACCGCTTAGCGCAGGTCTTGAAATCGAAGGAAAAGCATATGGATTGCTCCGTACAACGGAGGACTTCAGAGAAGGTGTATCGGCATTCGTGGAAAAAAGAAAGCCGAACTTTAAAGGCAAATAAGCCGAAAGCTTCAGGAAGCGGAATCCGCTCCGCTTCCTGAAGTTAAAATTAACTGAAAATTAGAAAAATATACAAGAAAGGCGGGGCAGTATGAGTGCAAATATGGAGACACCCGTTCAGCAAGCTTCTGCATTGGTAGCAGCGATTAGTAGAAAGCAAATGATAATAGCCGTTATGGCGTCCCTGTTGGGATGGTCGTTGGATTTGTATGATCTCTTTATTCTGCTCTATGTTGCGCCTGAGTTAGGAAAGTTGTTTTTCCCGACAGATAAACCGACACTTTCATTGGCCGCTGTGTATGCTTCTTTCGCCGTTACACTGTTTATGCGCCCGCTCGGCTCAGCGCTTTTTGGTGCCTATGCTGATCGCAATGGAAGGAAACGGGCAATGGTTGTGGCCGTGTCTGGTGTAGGGATTTCTACCGCACTGTTTGGAGCGTTGCCAACGGTGGCTCAAATCGGTGCCGCTGCAGCGATCATATTCATTATTCTTCGTTTAGTCCAAGGTGTATTTGTCGGAGGAGTCGTTGCCTCCACTCATACGATTGGTACGGAATCCGTTCCGGAGAAATGGCGCGGATTGATGTCCGGCCTTGTCGGCGGGGGCGGTGCTGCTCTTGGTGCATTGCTGGCTTCCATTGTATATTTTGTTTTGTCCAGTGTTTTCTCTGGGCCGGAATTCAGTGAGTGGGGCTGGCGTTTCATGTTCTTTACCGGCATATTGAGCTCTGTTCTCGGACTGTTCGTATTCAAAAAGCTTGAGGAGTCTCCTTTATGGATGCAGCACAAGAAGAAGCAAGAAACGAAACCGGAATATCAGCAGTCTCCGGTGAAAATGGTATTCACTAAATATTTGTCGGTTTTATTAGTTAATTTAATGATAGTGATCGGCGGTGGCTCAGCCTATTACTTAACTTGCGGGTATTTGCCTACCTTTTTAAAAGTAATTAATAATATCCCGCAGACCGTATCCTCTATAATTCTTATGGTAAGCAGTATTTCTGCGATGGTTGCTGCTGTTGTTCTCGGTCATTTGAGCACCATTATTGGCAGAAAGAAAACGTTCATTTTACTAGGCATCGTAAATCTGTTTGCTCTTCCGTACTTGTATACAGAACTGGCAGACGCCCAAGATTTGACAATGATTACACTCTATGCAATGGGGTTGGCGTTTTTAGGGAATGGCTCATATGCTCCTGTGCTGATCTTTTTAAATGAGCGTTTTCCTACATCTATTCGTTCGACAGGTACTGGGCTGTCCTGGAATATGGGGTTTGCCGTAGGTGGGATGATGCCGACTTTCGTAACAATGGCCAGCCGTCAAACGTCGGATATTCCATCATCTTTGGCGTATTTCTTTATTGCTCTCTTCCTTTTGTATCTGTTGGGGAGCTTCATCATTCCGGAAACAAAAGGAAATTTTAAGTAAACAGCAAATCAATCAATTAACCGATTGCCCTTTCAAATTGCACTATAATGATAACGCTTTCAACAAATTTGCAAACCAAGGTGTTCTAACATTGCGTTTGTCAAGTACTTGCATAAAGGTCGGATTGTTTTGCAATCAATCATTTTTTGGTTTTTGTTAAAACACAATTTTGCTTCAGAAAACAAGGCCAATGGTGACTGTAAAGTTTTTCTTTACACTTAACTATTAATTTTTTATAATTTAATTAATTCTGATAAATTTACTTGGTTAAAGGGGGAAGAGGACATGGCTCAAGCATCTACATTGTTTAAAGTGTCCGCTAAAGGCAAGTGGGAATCGGGTGTTAAAACTAATATTTCTGTGCGGCATTTTCCAACTTTTTCTACGGATGAACCGGCAGAATTAGGTGGGGCTGATGCAGCGCCAACTCCATTAGAATATGTAGTTGCTGCTCTGAATGGTTGTAATGGAGTGATGATTCCATTAGTTGCGAAAGAATTAGGGTTTACTTTCTCAGGAATTGATTTTGAAGCGACAGGCATTATTGATACCCGGGGACTAATGGGGGAAGAAGGAGTTCGCACACATTTCCAAAAGGTTCGTTTCCAAGTGAATATACAAACTGAAGAAAGTGAAGAGAGAGTTGAGCAGCTGAAAAAGGAAGTTGAGAAAAGATGCCCTGTATTAAATCTTTTGCTTGATGCAGGGATTCAAGTGGATACAAAATGGAGCAAGAAATAAATAAGCATGGCGAAAATAAATGGAGAGTAAGAAAAAAGGGATGGGTGATGCCATCCCATTGTTTTTTGTGCGCCCAGCTAGGATTGGTAGTTTGGTGTTAGTGGGGAAATGCAAGGGAGACGATTTAGGGAATCAGCAGCTGTTTTTTCATTGGAAGTTTGCGGCATGGTCAATGTTCTTCATCTATTCAAAAAGTGGGTCATATGGCATAAGTAAAGTTCTGGTAAGACATAACCCAATGTTTTTTCAAGAGATGGCAAAGGAAAACGAGAACACCCGATTGACACGAGACAATGAAAGAAAAGAAAACTGATAGACTGAAAATTTGCTAACACTTTCGTTTAACGCTGGATTTTGGAGGAAGGATTTTCGTTCTGTAGTTTGCAGATTTTTGTAAAATATTCTAATTTATGAAACTATTGGACTATAAAACAAATCATCAAAAACCAAACTAAAGTATCTATTTGGTGGGACATGTCTGTGGTATAATTTACATAAAATTCAGATTTTTGTTTTTGGGTGTTGGTGGAGTTGTACCTGTTTTAGCCATTTCAATTTTTAGGAGGGATTGGTATGGAAAATATGTTTCGTTTGATTCCGTTTACGATTGAAGAAAAGCTTGAGAATGTCAAGGAAATCCCTGAAGGCGTCAATATGGTACAAGCACCTGAGATTTGGAAAGAAGGCATAAAAGGCAAAGACATCGTGATTGCTGTCATTGATACTGGATGCGATAAAGATCATTCTGACTTAAAAGATAGAATTATTGGCGGAAGAAACTTTACCACAGATGACAACGGTGATGCTGATAATTATTCAGATTATAACGGTCACGGCACACATGTGGCTGGAACGATCGCCGCAACAGAAAATGGCCAAGGTGTAGTTGGCGTTGCTCCTGAAGCAAAACTGTTGATTTTAAAAGTGTTGGCAAATGATCCAAACAATCCGGGATCAGCAACTGGCAAATATGAATGGATTGTAAACGCTATTCACTACGCTGTTGATCAAAAAGTAGATATTATCTCCATGTCATTAGGTGGTCCTTCCGATGTGCCGGAATTACATCAAGCAGTCAAAAGAGCTGTTGAAAACAATATTTTAGTTGTGTGTGCAGCAGGAAATGAAGGGGACGGAAACGAAAGAACGGAAGAACTTTCGTATCCGGCAGCCTACAATGAAGTTATTTCCGTCGGGGCCGTCAGCCTTGATGGTCGAATATCTCGATTTACTAATTCAAATAAGGAAATCGATGTTGTTGCACCAGGGGAAAAAATTCTTTCCACCATTCCAGGCGGCAAATTCGCTGTTTTTAGCGGCACATCAATGGCAACTCCTCATGTTTCAGGCGCTTTGGCTTTAATCAAGCAATTATCGGAAAAAGAATTTGGGCGAAAGCTTACCGAACCTGAGCTCTATGCTCAATTAATCAAACGTACAATGCCGCTAGGTTTTCCGAAAACGTTGGAAGGAAACGGACTCGTTTACTTAACAGCACCAGATCTTTTAAGCAGACATTATGAGAAAACGCAAATCTCAAGCATATAAAACAGAATTTGGAGTTTTTGCTTTGCGATATTCACATTAAGATAAAGACTTCTTTCATCTCCCATGGAATCATCATCGGTGGTGCCGCGAAGCGATGCATAGGTGTCTAACAGAGCGGCAGTCTCAATGTTTTAAAAGCGGAATTTCCTGTATGGTAAAGGTGATTAAACCATAAACTATGGAGGAAATTTTGCATGCCTCTTCAGTTTTTCACAAATTACTAGACGTTCTTATCCAAGGAGATTTTCCTCCCGCCTCATTGCCCGATCTATCGATTTGCTTCGGACGTATAACGAAATGTTATCCAAACGATCTCATGGCCTGCCTATGGAGCGGACTTTCCGCAAAACGCCGACGCTGCCCTCGCTTGTTTACGTTTACTGATTTCATCCGCGCTTCCGTCCCATCGCATCGTGACGGAATCTTTCCAACAACGAGCCGTTAAGTTGTGCATCGGTCAAACGATTCAAGGAAGTTGTTCGCTTTTTGCAACTCACTTATCCCACCATGGAACACCCCTTTTTGATAATTGTCGTAAACAAATCCATTTTAATCAATAACATCCAAAATTAAAATATTTTTATAAAACTAAAATTTTATATCAAAAAAATCACTGGAGTTCGATAAAACAAAAAGCAGAAATATGCAGCTGCTTTCCAAGTGTAAACCCAAATCACATGGCGGGAGCGACACAACGTGGGGAAGTGGTGGTGTGCTTATTTTCCGATATAGAAGATACTTGAAAAAAACAAAAATGTCACTCTTGATTTACTGTGTATATCAAATACACGTGAAACTAAGAAATGCTTTATCAGAAGATAAATTTCCTTCAGTAAAAGGTGAAGCACTCAATATGGTGTAAAAATCCCCTCGTAAAAACAAAAAAATTCTTATTATCTTCTGTTTTTAATTTCTACTAAATATATTGTGTAATAGAATGCAATAGTACGGGAAACTCAAGGGTGGATCGGCATTCTACCCCTACGGAAAGGGGGTGATGCCGATGACGGTATTTGAAGCGTTAATGTTTGCGATAGCATTTACAAGTTTAGTCGTTTCAATACTGTCACATCATCAAAAGAAATAATCCACCCTTGAGTTGACGGTGGTTGGGTGGATTATTTCTCCCTATACTGCCGATCTCCCTTGGCGGGAACCGTCTATTGCGCGACCGAGGGTGTTGCCGCACCTTCGGTCTTATTTTTAGTTATACGGAATTTCTATATGTATTATACATGATTAGCATTAGCGTTGTAAAATGAAGATTGCGTAATTTTCTTCTGATTTATGAATTGTCTCAAAAATGGCAACATGACATTTTAATGATATGCTTATCATTCCTCTTGATGTTTCCATGGATTGATTTTATTGAGAAGTTTGCAATGTAACATAATATTTATTATGTTTAATTCAGAATTAAAATATTATATTTTTATCTCGCTTCGCCATCGCCGAATATTGAAGCACTGCTAGCGGGAGACATACATAAACTCGTTTACATGCAGATTGGTTTGTTTTTCATCAAGAGGACAACAGAAACATGTATAAAACGGGAAAGCTTGTCAAACAATAGTAACGCTCAACCAAGATGGATTATGAGGTGATGGAATGAAAGGATGGTCTAAGTTTTTCATTTGTCTATGTTTGCTATTTGCGTTTCATTTACCTGTTCAGGCGCAGCATGTTGCCATTCCAAAGCAAGTAGTAAATATCAAGCGTGTCGCAAATTTAAAGGATTTAGTAAGCGGCTCAACATTAATTGCTTATGGTTGGTTTGACACTTCTTTTCAGAAACAGCCGTTAAATAAATCGGTACAAGGCGGGCAGCTCGTCAATTTTGTTCAAAACTTTCATGTCGACAAATATGTAAAGGGGACCGGCGGCAAAATCATCACCGTGTTATCAACCGGTATTGAACCCCTTCCTGATCCTTTAAATCCTAACAACAAAGTTTATCCAGGACCGATGGCAGAGGGGCGATATTTTTGTTTCCTAAAACCTGTTCCAGGAACAAAATTGTATACCATTGTCGGGGGATGGCAAGGGGTCTATCCTGTTTATGAAGGAAAAACCATTTCCTTGGAAGAAGAAGGGTTTCCAGAGCTAAATCAATTAACGCTTAGACAATTTGAAGCAAAAATTAAATCCTACTAAATACTGTACACAGAAAAGATAGGCGGCAGGCCTATCTTTTCGCAATGGATGGAGCAAACTTCCTTTATAATCAAAAAGATGATTGTAAAACCTATTTTCCATATTACAGCATTATGTCTTAAGGATAATATTTTTTCATTCTTCGCTAATCCCTGTTTTCTCACATCCCGATGAACTACAGCATTTTTTATGTATGCTCTAAAGTGACTGCTCTAGCAAATATCGAAAACGAGCCGGTGTTTGGGCAAATCAAGCAAAACCAGCATTTTTTGTTAAGATAGCTCCTAAAAATTACAGTGGAATGGGGGAATTTGTGCTGACCACAATTTGAAAAAATGGGCGTCCACCGTCGACCCAATGAAAAGAAAAAAGCAGAACATACGGAGGTAAGAAGAAACAGATACTTTGGGAAAATAAAAACAAAAGCAGAAGGCTGTCGATAAAGCCGACAAGCTGAAAAGATAATTCTTATTATCTTTTGTTTGCCGTTAAACCATTTTGTTTAATGAACAATGTAATAAAACCAAAACAAACGTTCGTTTCTTATAGAAAAATTTTCTAAAATGTGATATAATAAAAGCGCAATAGCACGGAAAACTCAAGGGTGGTCGGCGTTCTACCCCTATAGAAAGGGGGTGGTGCCGGTGACAGTATTTGAATCATTGATGTTTGCGATAACTTTCGCAAGTCTGATCGTTTCGATACTGTCATATCATCAAAGGAAATAATCCACCCTTGAGTTGATGACGACTGGGTGGATTATTTTCTGCCTACTGTCGATCCCCCTTGAAGGGAACCGTCTATTGCACGACCGAGGGTGTTGCCGCACCTTCGGTCTTATTTATTTTATATGTACTTTCTATATATATTATACATCATCCATATTAGTGTGTGCAAAATGCAAATTAACATAAACTATTATTTTATGCTACTTTTCTAGCAATTATTCATTAAATAAAAATGAATTTTGTGTATAAATACTCTTTTGCCTCTTCCTCGTTCTACCTGCTTGGACTTGCTATATTCGGCCTCATCATTTATATCTCGGATGGCGAACAGTCTGATCCAAAAACTTAACCTTCGTTCCATTTTTCTAATAAATCTTTCATGGAGAAGATGGTACGTTTTTTCTTTTTTGCATTTTGAATGTGGTTATTAACTAAGTCTTGAAAAAAGTTTCGATATACTGATGTTTGCATTTCTCTACAATATCCTTTTCTATAAATGATCGAGAAAAAGCTGTTTTAAAATATTATATTTTCTTTCATCGCATGTAGTTCCAACTACTTCCGTGATAATTACCATACTCATCTGCAAACACATCTAATGAAGGCACAAGGCCAATTAGTAAGATAGATGTTCATTTCTATTTATAAAAACCATCCTAAATTATTCCAATTCTATCATACTTCTAATACAAAACTTTAGCAATAAAAAACAAAACATCAAAAGAGTTCTGTCAATGCATATTATTGTTCTAGTTCTACAGCTTGGACTCGGTAACTTGAATTTTCTCTAATGGCTGATACTTATTCAGGGTGAAGAATCGAAACATCAGGTCACCGTTTCCGTTCATGGCGCCAACTATATGAAGCTCCTGATTGAATCCGAAGCACTCACCAAGTACAGCTTGTAAAAGGTATATAACCACGAAAGCCTGAGACTTGAGTCGTCAGGATGAGGTGAAAAACGGTTTTGAATTGAGCGACAGGTTGCTAAACACCAATGAGATTTTTGCCTATGATACTTAACGGAACAAGAAGTGAGCGCCTGCACGCAGGTGTAGAAAAAACTCTCTCGTTGTCGATTTTGGTCGTGTAGAGGATCAAAGTAAACTAAAACAGGCATACTCTAGACAAAGGGATTGACGTGGAAGAGATTAGTGTATCTGATCACGACGGCAGAAAAGAAATAAAAGTGTTAGACAGTCAAATCGTACATATCTGTTTTAACCAATGCAGTGATTACATCATCTGCATTTATCACACAAAAAAATTCCCGCCCAATACATAGCGGGAGGAAAAACGTTGAGAATATGACATTAGGATAGATGAAAAAATTCCTTTATCGTCTCTTCTACTTTTTGAAAATATTCTTGAAAAGACACAGGAACAATAAAGATTTTATTCTTCTCAATCTTTTCATAGTCAATATGCCAAATAAACGATTTGCTTGGAAGGAAAAAAGCCACTTGATCCAAAACAGATCTATTTTTCACATAATCGGATTCCATAAAAGCGAAATTGTTTAATTCCTGCCCATTGTCAAGAAAGTCCTGTAAAAATAAACGCATCGTGGACGGGACTTTTTCATCTTGTATCGCTTCAAGAAGAACTTCCGGTTGTGATGTATGAAGCTCATCAAACAGCTTATCGTTTATTTCCATAGGCAAGATATCTTCGGGCTTCTTTCTTCTAGTATTTGAAGCAAAAAAGTGACCAAGCAAGTTAAAAAATCCTTTTTGAGAATCATGAAATGAAAAGGAATGTTCGTTTCCTTTCACATGTTGAACTAACGTTTTGGAATCATGAACACGGTGCAGCAACAATACGTGTCTTTTTTTCATATCCACGCATCGAACTTTTTCTCTGGACTGTACTAACAGATGAATCAAATTTTCTAATCCCGGAACTAATAAAGATTCTCTTGTCACATCTAAATAACCTTTCTGATGCAGCAGCTGCTCGACTTCACGGATAAAACGTTTTTCTTCTTCTTCATTTTCTACTAAAGTAGCGTCGTTTAATATTTGGCTGGCTATTTCACTGTATCCGCATAAAGCCAGAGCAGAAATTAATTCGTTCATCGATAAAGCAACGGTTCCATTTGTACTCATGTGATCGCATCTCCTTTAAAAGTATTCACTTATAGCTATATCAATCATATACGCCAAGAACCACAAAAGATTGCAAAATTAGTACAAGAAAAGTTAAGATCGCAAATAGTTTATTGAGCAAAAACGGCATTTTGGATAGAAGTAATTGAATATAATGGTTAAAGCCCATAATAAATAATGCACTGTATTTAAAAAAATAATTAAATATACTTTTCTGGTCATTCTCTATGTTCACATTAGAATAATAATAAGCAATAACAAAACGCTGAATAAATATGGATACAAAAGCGCATACCCAACTAACTGCAAGCCACACTGGAAGATAGATGCTTGGATAAGGCATATCGAAAATAAGACCTAAAGAAATAAGAGTTGCTAGGCAAAAAACTAATGCCATTCCTATCCATTCATTTTTTTCTCTTTTTTTGAAGATCGATTGAATGATTCGGTTTATACGGACCGGTTCATAGAAAAAGCAAGCAGGAACAAAAAGCAACATAAACAGGAGCTCAAAACCGGAAATAAAAATGAAAACAATAATTGAACCGTCTTCATCCCAGTCATTTTTATTGATGAGAAGTATAGCGAGAAGGAGAAGTACAAAGAGATTGCTCTCTAAAAAAAAGGCTGCTCCTCTTTTAATAGAAAAATTTTTTTTATTCTTTTTTTTTAATGGAAATGTGCGAACTTGTTGTTTCAATTTAGAACTTGGAAATAATACTTTCATTATATAAATATCTCCTTTATTAAAGTGATTTTGAATTGAACGGTATCTACCATCTCAATTTTTATTACACTAATTAAAAAAATCCGCAATAAACTTTTCCGCGTTTGCTAAAGAATCACTTACCATTTCTGTAACGTTTTCAATGCCTTCTTCAATTTCTTTTCCAACTTCCTCCACACCTTCCTTGATTCCCTGTACAACTTTTTCAATTTCGCGTCCGACTTTTTCGCCAAAGTCTTTTGCCGCATCTTCTATCAACCATGACCCAACAATACCAACTCCAGCACCAATAGCTCCGCCAATAATAGTTCCTGGACCTGGTGCTATTAATGAACCTATATATGCTCCTGCAGACGTTGTAGCAGCAACACCAACATCAAGTCCGAGACCTGCCGAAAATCTCCCGAATTTTTCATACAAAGATTTATATTGATTCTCGTCACTGAAAAATTCACCTGCATTTGTACCTAATGAGAACCATACCCCTGCTAATGGCAACCTTTTAATAAGTTTTGAAAAAGATTTAACATCTGTAAATTGCCGAATAGTGCTTTTAATATCCACTTTTACTTTATATTGTTTTAATAAGCTTTCATCAAAGACAAGTATTTTATGATATTGTGTCACGATTTTCCCAAAACTGATTCTATTTGTTTTTGAATGCAAACCGATAAGCTCACGTAAAACACCGCTTGGAGTATTGTGATATTTTGCTAAAGCTCTTTTAATGATATTGTTAGAGTTTTTATCTCCTTTTTCTAATAATTGGTAGATTCTTTCTGCAAGCTTTGATTCGTATTTTTTATTTGCTCCTTTTACCCACGCTGGCGATGCTTTGATAATAAAATTTCCTTTCGCATCTTTCGTTAAAGTTAATAAACCGGTACCGAGAACGTGAACTGCAAGCAATCCTTTTGCAACACTAAGCCCGCCGTTGAATTTGCCGAGGGAATCCAGCCATTCGGCGACGGCGCCCACAAAAGTGGAATCTCCCTCTTGTACAGACAGTTCAATCGCCTCATCAATCATTTTTTTGAACGTATCTGTTTCGGAAATGTAATTTTCGATTTCTTTTATTTGTTCTTTACTTAAGAAAACGCCGCCTTTTGTCCATTCGTGCAGTTTCTGGGTGAATGAACGAATTTCGGCAAGCTGCTCTTGCATTGATGTTAGACTGTGAGAGATGTTTTCATCAAGTTGTGCTAGCGCATCGACAGTTATATGAGCATGGTTTTTTGCTGATATCATTGAGTTCTGAAAAGACAAAATTTGAACGGGAATGCCATGAACCAAATCTGCCACGTCGAAAAAATATTGATTGATGCTATTGACTGTTTCCTCAGTAAAGTTTTCTAACTGATTAAGATTTGTTTTTACTTCTGTTTCGATAAATTGTTCGCTTATAAAACCGTTATTTGTTTCAAAATGTTCGATCCTAGTTAAAATGTCTTTTAGAATGTCTAAATACTGATGAAGAAATTGATGCAACAGGAGAATGGCAGGGATATGCAAAGTGGCAAAGTGTTCTTTAATCGCTTCACCGCCTTCCCCCTTTAAAGCATCGTCTAAATGGATGATTTTGTTCACAGCATCGCGAACAGCAAGAATTTGTTCTTTTTCTTGCTGTTTTTGTCGGATCAATTGATTGATTTCATGCGAAACTTCCGATACTTTTAATACCTTCATTGTCTTGACTCCCCGTTATATGGTCATCTTTTTGGCAATATTTCGGTCTGTCTCCGCAAGATTCTCAATATGTCTGCGAACATCGCTTTCAATGTTTAACAGCGTATTTTTATAATCAGCAACGATTTGATAGTAAAGGTCTTCCATTGCTTTTATTTTTGTGATGAAATCAAGGGAGGAAACCGGGAACGATGGATGTGAATGGTTAGTATTTAATTCGCCGATTTTACGTTTTAACTCGTCTAAGGACGCTTCTACTTCTTTTAAATGGACTTTAATTTCTGTCATTGTGATCCCACCTGTTTACTAAGCTTTTAAATGAGCCAGCTGGCTTCGTTTTGAAGAGATGGTGTTGGAAATGCTTGTATTCATCGCTTCTAGTTCCGATATCTTTTTGGAAATATCATTTAGAAGGTCTTCGGTTTGCTGAATAATGCCAGTGTATGCGTAATTGATGCCGTTTCTTATATCTAAAAACATTTCGGCATATTTGCCCTGCCATGTATAGGAAGTGAGTTCGGGGGCAAATACAAGTGGTTTGTGATCAACCAATTCGCTAAGTTCATTGGATATGCCGCTTTCAGCTTTTTTTAATCGTGCAATTTTTTCGTGATTATCGCGCAATTGGTTTTCAAGATTAGAAATATCATTATATAATTGGTGAATGATGTATTCTTTCTCCGTCATATTCATCTTCCTTCAAAATAACTACTGTTTATAGAAAATATGGAATTCATTATATATTTTACACAGTGTTTGTTTTCCAGGAAATATGAAACAGGAAAATTAAGGATTTTGAATCATTTTATTCATAAAAATATGATAAAAAATACCTATTTGAATTTTGAGAAATCCATTCAATCAGCCCTTATTTGTAAAAGAAACGTGCCTGAATGGGGGCTTTTTGTATGCCCGGTATAGGAGGATGGTCCCAATCCGTGAAGGCAAAAGCAGCTGCTAATCTAGCGTAAGGGTGTTCGTGGCGACATGGAATCGGAAGGGAGCGGGCGGCAAACTTTCGGACTGGGGAACACGAAAGTCATAAGACGCTGGATATTATGGAAAAGTCTGCGCACCAAAACAAATCTCTTGTTGCCGAAGGTGATGCTAAGTTAACGAAACGGATGTTGGAAACGATCCATTTTAATTTCGTACTAAAAGCAAGGAGGAACATGAATATGAACAAACGTCTCCTATCCGTACCTGCACTTGTTTTTTCCTTTTTCTTTCTATATGGGATGCGGTTACGGGCTGAACACGTTCATTAAGGACCTTGTCGGACGGGAGCGGCCGCCGCTTGCGCAAGGGGTGCAGGGATTTAGCTTTCCGAGCGGCCACGCGATGGTCGGAAGCATTTATTTGTTGTTAATCGCATACTTTCTAAGCAAAGAGACAAAGAAGGCCTCACAACGTTGGGTGATTTTTTTCATTTTCGGCCGCTATTGACAGGGCTTAGCTGTTTAAGCCTTCAAGTTCATTATCCTTCTGACGTTTTGGCAGGGTTTTTGTTAGGAATTGCTTATCTCTCCGTTTGCATTTCTGTTTACCAATTTTTTTATAGTAGAGCAGTTTCGTGAGAACAAGGGTGGTCATTAAGCATGATTGATTTGACAACTTATTGTTGATTTTCTTTGTTATGTTTGTGAATGAAAGATTAGTCAAGGAGCCCCCATCTCGAAAACCACGGACAGATGGGGGAGGAAAATGTTGTCGGCGTGAGCAAGCAAGCGGGGAGTTTAATCGTGTGTGGGAACGTATATTTTAGTATGAAGTTTTGTTTCCGTATAGTAAAATGGAAAGCAAAGAAGTACCGCCTCCAACATCATCTTCAGCGATCACATTTTCTCTCGCTTTTTTGAACGAATTTCCCTGATTGGCACCGGAGGATAAAAGGTCTGGTTGTTTTCCGTCTTGACTTTCTTTCTCCTGCATAAAAATGAAAATGGAGAGATAGGATTTGTCTTGTAAGGGGGTGAAAGGATGGCAATACGTTTAGTAAAAACAGGATATTTATTAGGGATAGCGTTGATATTGGCTGGCATTATTTATTTTTTTGCCTCTAATTGGCAGGGTGTGGATCGTTTGACAAAGACAGGATTAAGCATCGGGTTAATGGGATTATTTTACGGGTCGGGCGCGGTTTTTGCCTATGTCATGAAACGCCATGATTTTTTAGGCAGATGGCTGTTTGTCTGTGGGGCGTTGGCGTTTGGCATTACGCTCGCCTTGATTGGGCAGATTTATAATTCCCATGCCGACAGCTATTGGCTGTTTATCATTTGGCTCGTTCCGACGGTTGTTTTTGCATGGATCACAAAGTATGAAGCGTTTTCGGTCATCAGTGTCGTGCTGCTGGAATTGGCATGTTGGTTTTATTATTTTCCGTCTTCCTATCGCATTGAATGGAGCGAATGGCAGTCGTTTTTTCTGCTGGTACTGTTTGCCGTCATTAATGGAACTATATGGATTGTTAGGCGCACTTCTCTTGTTGCCTATCTTGCGTATGCAGCGATGCACGGCTGGTTGTTTATCATGAATGTGACAGGATTTATGTATGCCCGTGATGCGTGGTGGCCGTATGTGTATGCCCTGTTGTTTATAGGATTCTTTTATTACTTTTTCACCGTGGCGAAAAGACGGTCGTATGTGCTATTGACGAGTTTATTTGCGGGAGCGTTTTTGATTGTCCAATATTTCCGCGTGATTGGCGAGCATTTTGCGGAAGGGTTTCTGCTTGGCGGGCTTGTGCTCGCGGCGGCCATCGTCTATGGAAGTGTGTTTTTATTAAAACGGGCAAAGCATATGTCGAGCGGGGGGACAAAAGGACGGGTTTTTCTTCTTGCTTTTCAAATCATTGTCACATTTGTCGCTTCGCTGATTGCGGTTGCGAGCATTATGGGGCTTCTTGCAATATGGGTGGAATCGTTTTCGATGCACTTGTTGTTTGCGATATCGGTAATGGGATTTGTCGTTCCAGCGATGTGGGGAAAGAATTGGAATCCGACGGTGCGATACACGTTGCTCACCATCGGCTACGGCCTCGGAGCCATGACAACATGGGAAATATCGATGATTTTGCTTACTGTCTATAGCATTGCTCTTTTTATTTGCTATGTGCTATCTGCTGACACGGGAATACGCGCGCTTACAAATATTGCCTTGTCTCTATATTCGGCAATTATCATCTATCATTGGACGGATGAAGGACGTCTTGCTTTGTTGGTTGTCGCCATATTGAACATATGTTTATATTTATTTCACAAACGGAAGAGCGGATCCCGCCTGTTGCCGCTGGCATTAGGATTAGGAGCATTTCTTTTATTAACAAGCATGGATTTTTTTCAATTGGATGTTTGGTATGTACTTGCCAATCTATTGTTTGCGGTTACGATCATCGCACTTCTTTTTACCATGACGATTCATCATGCGCGCTATGAACAGTTGATTGTCTGGAGTTATTTTTGGCTGTTTCTTTTCTTTAAATATTACGAATTTGCTTGGGATTTGTTAGATAAATCGGTTAGTCTGTTGCTTGCGGGACTGTTGTTTTTTATCGGAACAGCAGTGTTGGAAAAGAAAAAAGAGGTGCCCCGCACCAGCGGCACTCACGAGTTATATCGAAAATGGGCGCCTTTGTTGGCTGTCATAGCAGCACAAACGATATTTGCTGGTTATGTCGTATGGGATAAGGAACAACATTTGCGCCACGGCGAAGTAGTGAAACTTGAATTAGAACCAGTCGATCCGCGTTCCTTGCTGCAAGGAGACTATGTTCGTCTTCGTTATGATATTTCCACGGTTCCGCATATAGACGGACGCGGCAAAGTGCAGGTCATCTTGCGGAAGGATCATGATGGCGTGCATCGATTTATACATGTTTATTCGATGAACGGGAAAAAACAAGAAGGATACGTTCGTCAAGAAGGGGATGTGTTATTAAACGGAACACTTTATGGAAATACGATTATTTACGGCATCGAATCTTATTTTATCCCAGAAGGTGTGGGAATGAATTGGCAAGAACGGGCACGCTTTGCTTATGTGCGTGTGAGTGAGGAAGGAGATGCGTTGTTGGAGGATATTCGGGAACGGTAAGGGTGCTTTGGGCAAAGAAAACGAATAATGATGCAACGATCGTGTGCAGAAGATGAATGAATAAAAAGGATGATTTCAAGAGTTATTTTTCGTTTTGAAATCATCTTTTTTTGTTATTGATAAAAAAGCACTAACATGCCGACTTCTTCTGTTTATTTGCTTAACTTAAGTATGCCATTGCTATTAGAAAAGAAAAAATTATGAAAAATGTCCTATGGTAAACGGGAGAAAAGTGGTATATACAACTATACCATAAATTGCTATGCTATTATCAAAAATGAAAACCCTTCCAAACATCTCTGCTTCCACGTTTATCCCTTCTTTCTTTGCCTCAAGACAATACGCCAGAAGAATGTGTTTTTCCGTTCGTTATTTTGCTGAAAAGGAGGCCTGCTTATGAGCAATCGGTTTGTTTCCGTTGTTTTATTGTCTGTAATGTTAAGTTCAGCCATCTTTTTTTCGCCTCCGTCCGTTTTAGCAACATCCCATGAACACCCATCTACCGCGATGGAACAAATCGAAAGGAAAGGGGACAAAACAACTCAGTCCAAAATGCAAACGCCTTTTTCTTGGGATCGTCCAGGCCCCGTTTTTGCCGTTATACACCTTGGATCGCCTAAAGCGGCTGGCATGAGGGAAGAACCTTTGCGGAAAATCGACCAAGTAATCGAACAGGCGATGCGTGACCATGTTATCCCAGGGGCAGTTGTTTATATTGTTCGGAGAGGAATCATTGTCAAACATGAGGCGTATGGATACGCAAAGCGATATGAAGACGATGCGTTTACCGAATCCAAACAGCCGATACCGATGCGGGAAGATACTATTTTCGATGTAGCTTCCATCAGCAAGCTGTTTACGGCGACGGCGGCGATGAAACTTTATGAGCAAGGAAAAATTTTGTTAGATGACCCTGTTGCCAAATACATTCCTGAGTTTGCGCAAAATGGAAAAGAAAAGGTGACAATCCGGCAGCTGATGACCCATACTTCCGGGCTTGCGGCGTGGATTCCGTTGTATCAAATGGGAGCCAATCGCGAAGAGCGTTTGCAAATCGTGTTTGCCCAGCCGCTTGAACACCCGCCGGGAACAACGTATACATACAGTGATTTGAACATGATAACATTAGGAGCGCTGGTGGAGCGGCTGTCCGGTTTGCGCCTTGATCAATTTGTGTATAAATATATTACGAAACCACTTGGCATGAATGATACAATGTATAATCCTTCCCCGCAATTAAAGACGAGAATTGCCGCTGTGGAATATCAGCCGTGGACCGGAAGAGGGCTTGTCTGGGGGGAAGTCCACGATGAAAACGCATGGGCGCTGGATGGGGTGGCCGGTCATGCGGGAGTGTTTTCGACGGCTCACGATTTAGCCATTTTTGCTTCGATGTTTTTACAAAACGGGAAGTATGGTGGCAAGCGCATCTTGCAGCCTGAAACCGTCCGGCTATTAACGGAAAACCAAATTCCGCAATTCCCTGGCAATGATCATGGGCTGGGATGGGAACTTGCGCAAGGGTGGTACATGGATGCGCTGTCGGAAAGTACGACGCTTGGGCATACTGGGTATACAGGCACATCGATAGTCGTAAGCCCGAATAATCATGTGATTGCTATTTTATTGACGAATCGTGTGCATCCAACGCGGAATACCGTGTCGACAAATCCGCTGCGCAGACAAATTGCCCGTTTAACGGCCGATGCGATCCCAGTGGCAATACCTGGTAAAAAACGAGCCTGGTTCGCAGGGTATGGTGACGGGTTGAACGCGGTGCTATCGGCAAATGTATCATTAAACGCACAAGCAACATTAACGTTTGATACGTGGTATCGAATTGAACCGAACGCTGATTTTGGGGTGGTGGAAGTGTCGCAAGACGGCATTCATTGGACGCAAGCCGGAGAATTATTGACAGGCAGCAGCGGGAATTGGGCGACAAAGACCGTGACAATTCCGGCACATACTGTCTCGATTCGTTTTCGCTATCATACCGATGCTTCTGTCAACGGGCGTGGCTGGTATGTAACGAATATTTGTCTTATGGATGAGAGCGGCAAGAAAAGAAAGGCAATATGGGAGAGCAGCGAGTGGGAACAGCGTTCATTTTGATATAGAGGAGGAGAAAGGATGTTGTCATTTTATAAAAAAATAACTGTTATTTTGGTAGCAGTGGTGATGCTCTTCGTTCCATGGACTTCGCCGCAAGCGCATACAGAAAAATCGAAGCCCGACTTGATCATTTATCAAAACATTCCTGAAGTAGATGTAAAAGTCAATGGAAATACGATTTCGTTGCGGGCGCTTCATGTTCATCGGGAAGGATATTTCACCGAAGTAACAGAAGGGCTAAGGTGGAAGTCATCCAATAAAAAGGTAGCTACCGTTGATGATCATGGTGTTGTTACTTTCTTCGGAAAAAACGGAAGAACGTTGATTACAGTGACAGATGGGGCACGGAAAGACCGGATCGATTTTGCTGTCAAAACTGCTCCGGCAGCGGACAAAAACAGCAAACAGAACGTGAAAGTGGCCGTTGGCAAAGAAAAGGGAAGCCGTTATGATATCATTCAAAAAGCGATAAATGGCTTAACGTTGGAAGAAAAAATCGGGCAAATGCTGATGCCGGATTTCCGCAATTTCGCTGGAAAGCCTGTCACTGCCATGCTTCCGGAAATCAAAGAACTGGTACAAACATATCACATTGGCGGTGTCATTTTATTCCGTGAAAATGTAGTGACGACGGAGCAAACGGCAAAGCTCGTCGCGGACTATCAGCAGGCAGCGGAAAAGTTCGGTTTGCTTATGTCGATAGACCAGGAAGGCGGCGTCGTGACGCGGCTGCAGTCAGGGACAAATATGCCAGGGAATATGGCGCTGGGGGCAGCGCGTTCCGAACAACTTGCTTACAAAGTAGGGCATGCGATTGGCGAGGAATTATATGCGCTAGGCATTAACATGAATTTAGCACCTGTTTTGGATGTCAACAATAATCCGGACAATCCGGTGATCGGCGTTCGTTCGTTTGGCGAAAATCCAGAGCTTGTCGCGGAGCTAGGGATGTCTTATATCAAAGGATTGCAAGACAGTGGGGTTGCTGCTACCGCCAAGCATTTCCCAGGACATGGAGATACCGCTGTCGATTCCCACCTTGGCCTGCCGGAAGTGCCGCACGACCGCGACCGTCTCCAAAAAGTCGAATTGTATCCGTTTCAAAAAGCGATGGAAGGGGGAATTGACGCGATTATGACTGCCCATGTCACGTTCCCGAAAGTCGATGATACAAAGGTGATTTCGCAACAAGACGGAACGGAAATTTCGCTTCCTGCTACTTTGTCGTATAAAGTGCTGACCGAGTTAATGCGCGAAGAAATGGGCTTTAATGGCGTCATTATTACCGATGCAATGAATATGAAGGCGATTAGCGATCATTTTGGGCCAGTGGATGCGGCGGTAAGAGCGGTTCAAGCCGGTGCTGATATCGTGCTCATGCCGCTGGGGCTGGAAGAAGTGGCAAACGGATTAAAGAAAGCAGTGCAAAACGGTGACATTTCGCAAAAACGCATCAACGCCTCCGTAAAACGAATATTAACGCTAAAAGTGAAACGCGGCATTTTCAAGCAAGAAACACCGCCTGATACGCAAAAAATCATCAACCAGGCTTTGCGCGTTGTCGGTTCGAAGGAGCATAAACAAGTTGAAGCTGAAGCAGCGGCAAAATCGATTACACTTGTGAAAAATGACAATGTATTACCGCTTCAAGCAAATGAAGTGAACAACCTTGTTATTGTGGGAAATACGATGATGGAATCATTAGAGAAAGCAGTACGGACCTATGTTCCAAACGCAACTGTCATCCAAGTGGCGGCTCTTTTAGATGAGGCGCAGCTGCAAAAAGTGAAAGAAGCAGACGCGGTCATTGTTGGCACGTATACTGCGGACGTCTCAGGAAGATTGCCATCGAGCCCGCAAATGAAAATGGTGCAGCAAATCATCGACAGCACCGAAGCTCCTGTTATCGCAATCGGGATTCGCAATCCGTATGATGTGATGTCCTATCCGAATGTGGATGCCTACATTGCGCAGTACGGTTTTCAGCAGGCAAGTTTCCAAGCGGCGGTAGATGCAATTTTCGGAGTAAATACACCGACTGGCAAACTTCCGGTAACGATTCCAAGTTACGATGGCGGCGTGTTGTACGAATACGGCCATGGTCTCACTTACTAAAAAGGGGGCAATTTCATGCGAAACCGATGGTGGATGGTTTGTCTGGCAGTGATCTTGGGGTTGTCGCTGTTTACGGGTGTATTGGCAAAAGGCCCGTCAGAAGAGAAAAGGAATCAAAAACTAGAGCTTGGCATAGAAGTGCTATTAAAGGAGAAGAAGTACTTAATTAAAGGAAAACGGGTTGGGCTCATTACCAATCCGACAGGTGTTGACCAACGCCTAAACAGTGTGGTGGATCTCTTTTACAATGACCCTGACGTCCAGCTTGTCGCTTTATACGGCCCGGAACACGGGGTGCGCGGCAGTGCGCAAGCCGGCGAATATGTTCCTTTTTATATCGATGAAAAAACGGGGCTTCCGGTATATAGCTTATACGGACCAACGAAAAAGCCAACACCGGAAATGTTAAAAGGAGTGGATGTGCTTCTTTTTGATATTCAAGATGTCGGCACCCGCTTCTATACGTACATTTATACGATGGCTTACGCAATGGAAGCGGCGAAGGAAAACAACATTCCATTTATCGTTTTAGACCGTCCGAATCCGTTGGGCGGCACCAAAGTAGAAGGACCTGTGCTCGATCCCAAGTATTCATCGTTTGTCGGCATGTATCCGATTCCGTTGCGCCATGGGATGACAGTTGGCGAATTAGCCTTATTATTTAACAAAGAGTTTGGCATCGGCGCTGATGTGACGGTCGTGAAAATGAAAGGATGGAAGCGTTCCATGGATTACGATGATACAGGGCTGCAATGGGTATTGCCGTCACCGAATATGCCGACGCTTGATACGGCGTTTGTGTATCCGGGCGCGGCGCTTTTCGAAGGCACGAATGTATCAGAAGGCAGGGGAACGACAAAACCGTTTGAGCTTATTGGCGCCCCGTTTATTGACAGTGTAGAATTAGCGGAGAAACTTAATGCCTTGCATCTGCCAGGGGTTATTTTCCGCCCGGCAAGCTTTACGCCGACTTTTTCCAAATACAGCGGAAAGCTGGCACACGGTGTGCAAATTCACGTGACCAACCGCCAAGCGTTCAAGCCGGTGGAAACAGGGCTAGCTATGGTGAAAACAATTCACGATATATATCCAGACCAATTTGCTTTTAGCAATGAAAACAGCCAAGGCATTTCCTATTTTGATCAATTGATTGGAAACGGCTGGGTGCGCCAGGCAATAGCAGACGGAATGACAGTCGGCGAAATGAAACAAAAATGGGAGAAAGATATCGAAGCATTTATGAAGATCAGAAAGAAATACTTGCTTTACTGGTGAGTGATGTTCCGGTTTTTTACTTATGTTTTTTTTTGGCAATGGTGAAGGGGCTTCTAGTCCTGACCGCTAACGTGATGTAACTATAGCTTGCGATGAAGACAGAACTCATTCTGTTTCAGAGTGGGTTTTGTTGTTTACGATAGTTAAATTAGTTTTTCCAATGATCCATCCAAGCTACTGAACTTAAATGGAATGTTGCACAATAGTAACAGCTTGATTTATGCATTCTGGAGAGGCGGTATTCCAGATGACAGAGAAACAGGAAGTAATGACATGTTCTTGGGCTAGTGCAAGATGGTGCCAGCGTGTAGATAACAAGGGGGTAGAAAGGATGGACACCCATTGCCAGCCATATGATGTCCTGAACAAACTAGCAAGCAGGCGTTGCATATCATTCATCTGGGAGAGATGTTCTAGGAGGAGAAATATGCTACATCCTTTCCCGGTTTAACAGGGAAAGGATGTTTGTGGTTTTGGGAAAAAAGTTAGTTTCTTCCAACGTACCACTGCAAAACGCAATCAACTGCACCGCCATACGATTCTCCAAATAAATTCAAATGCACAAGCAAATAGAAAAGCTGATACAATTGTTTCCGTTCGTGATAGTCGGAAGAAAGCGGCATCAGTTCATTGTACGCTTCGTAAAAGCGGCTAGGGAAACCGCCAAACAGTTCGGTAAAGGCGATTTCAAATTCATAATGTCCGTAAAATACGGCAGGATCAATCAAGTACGGAACGCCGCTGGTGCCGGCAATCCAGTTTCCGCCCCAAAGGTCGCCGTGCAATAAAGACGGAGAGCAATCTTTCGGCAGCCAGCGTTCTAAAGAGGAAAGCAGCTTTTCAAGCTTATTGCGCCGCTGTAAAGGCATTCGCCCTTTTTGTTCCGCTAATTCGATTTGTGGAAGCAGGCGGCATTCCCGAAAGTAATCGACCCAGTTTTTGTACCATCCGTTTTTTTGCGGCAGCAGCCCAATATAGTTATCTTCGGCAAATCCGAACGAAGAACCGTAGCATTGATGAAGGCGGGCGATGGCGTGACCAAGTTGTTCAACCGTTTTCTTCGTTTCTTTTCCTTCAATCCATTCTAGAATTAAAAACCCATAATCGTTTGTTTCTTTCACTCCGTAAACACGGGGAACGCGGATGGCGCCTGCGCTGCGCAGCGTCTCAAGCCCCGTCTTTTCGCATTCGAAAAAACGCGGGGGAGGAAAGCGGCGAATTTTAATAAAGTAGTGCTGTTTGCCGCTTAGGACGGAAAAAGAATCGTTGATGTCCCCGCCATGTATGCGGCGATATTGTTGGATAGGAGTCGAGTCGCCAATATGTTGCAAAGCTTCTCGTAAGATCGTTTCTGCACTCATCATTCGCCACTCTCCTTCAGTTCGTGATGAATCTCGCGAAGAACGTCGCCGATTTTCCGGTTATGAATGACGATATCGGCAATGTCATCTAATTCAGTCACCTCCCAATTTACAATGACGATTTTCGCGCCGTTCCGTTTGGCAATGACCGGCAGCTGATTTGCGGGTGAAACTTGAAGCGAAGAACCAAGCACGATCAATAAATCGGATTTTTGCGCCGCCTGCCACGCTTTTTCAATAGCGTCTTCCGGGAGCATCTCTCCAAACAGGACAACGGAAGGGCGCAAAAAACCGCCGCATTCGCAATGGAGGCGGTTGTGAAGATATACTTCGCTGTCTTGGGTGTTGCCACACCGCTGACAACGGACCGTCCGCAGTGAGCCGTGCAGTTCAATGACATGGCGGCTGCCCGCTTGCTGGTGAAAGCCATCCACATTTTGCGTGATAATCTGTTTAATCCACCCGCGATGTTCCCAGTCGGCCAAAATGGCATGCCCTTCATGTGGTTTGCACGACCGGAGGGTACGGATGCGGTATTGATAAAATTCGACAAACGATTGCCGTTGATGCTCAAGTGCGTAGGTGCTCGCTAATTGTTGTGGATTAAAGCGGTTCCATAGCCCTGTTTTAGCGGAACGGAAGTCAGGGAGCCCGCTTTCTGTCGACATACCTGCCCCGGTTAGGACAACGGCATGGCGGGCGGATGAAAGCCATGATGAAATCATGCATTTTCTCTCCTTTGCCCGTCATTTTTGTCATTTTTTATTTTATTATAAAAATGAATAATTTTCTTATTTTGGATTTCGGCAAGCATTTCGCTTTCCCTTTTTTTCCTCTTTCGTTATGATAAAGGGGAAAAGAAAAATAGGCAAGGAGGCATGATGATGAGCAAAAAAGTGTTAATTGTAACAGGAGATGCCGTTGAAGCGCTGGAAGTGTTTTATCCATATTATCGTTTATTAGAAGAAGGACATGATGTCACAATTGCTGCACCTAAGAAAAAGAAATTACAGACAGTGGTGCATGATTTTACTGGCTGGGATACGTTCGAGGAAAAACAAGCATACCTTCTCGAGGCGCATGCGGCATTTGCCGATATCGACCCAACGCAATATGATGCCATTGTCATTCCGGGAGGACGCGCGCCGGAATATATTCGTCTTGATGCAGACCTGCAACGCATTGTCAGACATTTCTTTGAAGCGAACAAACCGATCGCTGCGATCTGCCATGCGTCGCTCATTTTTGAAACGATGCCGGATCTGTTGAAAGGCCGCAGCTTGACTGCTTACATCGCTTGCAAGCCAGGCGTAGAAGTGCTAGGGGCAACATATGTGTCGGACAGCACGGTACATGTTGACGAAAACCTTGTTTCTGCTCATGCGTGGCCGGATCTTCCTGGCTTTATGCGCGAATTTCTCCGTTTGCTTCAAAAATAATTGTGCAAATCCCCTCAAGGCAGCTTGAGGGGATTTGTATTAACATGGTTGCGGTTTTGGCGATGAAGTTCTTATTTAGGACTTGCTCCCTTTTACTGCAGGTGCTTCCGTGTTTCGGATGTTGGTTGCCAAATAAACCCCAATCAATACGAAGGCGCCGCCGATCAGTTGTGACGCGGAAATCTCTCCTCCTAACAAAAACGTGATCATTGCGGTGAAAACGGCGATTAAGTTTAAATAAATGCCTGCATAGCTAGGGCCAACTTTTTTAACAGATATGTTCCAAAATAAAAACGAAAAAATGGATGGAAACAAACAAATGTAGATGATGCCAATCCACCCTTTCCCGCTTAACCCAGTGAGCGGCAACGGCTGCAAAAAAAGAAATGGAAACAATAAAAGGATGCTGAAAAATGCTGAGCAAGTCGTCGCAGTTATCGGAGGAACCGATAATTTTTTTCCGATAATCGAATAAAGGGCCCACACTATCCCTGCCAATAACATCATCAAATCACCGCGGTTATAGCTCGTTTGAAAAATCCACTCTAAATGCCCGTTGGTTAAAATAAACAAAACACCGATGAGCGAAATGACAAAGCCGGCCGCATTGATAAACGTCATGCGCTCTTTTAAAAGAAAAAACGACAAAATGACGATAATCGCCGGATTCAATGAGTTAACGATCGCCGCGTTCATCGGCGACGTATATTCCAACGCTCCGTAAAGAAACAAGTTATAGCCAATAATGCCAAGAACACCGGCGATGCTTAATGGCAACCAAAATTGCTTCATGATTTCTCTGTAACGCGGCCGTTCCAAAAGATAAGAGATAGGAAGAAGAAATAAAAACGCGACGACCCAACGAATGAACGTAAGCCATAAAGGACTGATCTCTTCAATAATGTATTTTCCAAATATGTAATTACCTGCCCAAAATAAGTTGGCGAGCACTAAAAAAATTTTTTCTCTCATCTCCATCTCTCCTATCTTGTCTCGGACAATTCGTCTCTCAGCCAGTGAGCGTGAATCGCCGAAAGCAGCATGATTGTTTGGACAATTCTCGGCTGTTTTTTTGCATATTTATATAATAAAAAAGATTTTAATAGTGTGAAATGTGAAATTTTTTATTATAATAATACGAAACAGGTGTAATAATATTATGATAAATGTATTCGGCATATTAGTAAATGAATAAAGGAAGTGATGGCGGCATAAAAAGTATACTTGGATTATGCATTGCCCGGTTTGTTTTTGGCGGAAAAACCATTGCAAGAAACGGCTGAAGAAAAAGACGGACAAATAGAACGGATGCCGTTTGAGTGCGGCTGTGCCGGAACGAAACGTTTCGTCCGGGAGGCGATCAGCAGTATGTATTCTGGAGGGAGCGGAACAAAAATGGGACTTCCGGTCATAATGCTTAGCGGTTTGCCCAGCCATATACTCATTTTGCGTTAACAAGATACACTCACCGCATGTTTATGGTCTTTTTTCAAGAAAACGGGGCATTGGCGATATCTAGGGAAATCGGATAGGGTTTGCCTAAGTAGGGTCCGGGGATAAGAAACCTATCAGCGTACATGCGTACATTGAAACATGCATAGCACACACATTGCCGCTGCTGTGCCAGCTGGTGATACAGTTCTTACTCGGTGCGCTTGAAAGCAGCATAAGGTCATCGAAGACAACATGAGGAAACTGACCTCCAGTGATTTTGAAAAAGAAACGCCTTAAGGAATCAACGGATGCTGCCGCTGTGTTAAGGATTGTCTTTTTTTCCATTATTGAGATAATATGTGTACCGTGGAGATTTTAGGTATATAAAAAATATAAGAGAAAGGTAGATGGTGATGGCATTACCGAGTGGCGCAACGATGAACATTACGATTCGTCTTCAATTTGAAAAAGATAGCGTCACATTCAGCGATATCGCCGCTGCAATCGGAAAAGCGGGCGGAGATATTGTCGGGATTGACGTTATTTCATCAAGCAAAGTACATACCGTGCGCGATATCACCGTTAGCGCGTTGGATACAAAACAATGCGATTTAATTATTGAAGCGCTGAAAAAAATCCGGGGCGTTAAAATCATTAACGTATCAGACCGCACGTTTTTAATGCATATCGGCGGAAAAATTGAAACGAGCTCAAAAATTCCAGTAAAGACGCGCGATGACTTATCGCGGGTTTATACGCCGGGGGTGGCGCGGGTATGCACGGCCATTGCGGAAGATTCGCGAAAAGCGTATTCTTTGACAATTAAACGCAATACGGTGGCGGTAGTTTCCGATGGCACGGCTGTTCTTGGGCTTGGCGATATCGGGCCGTACGCAGCGATGCCGGTGATGGAAGGAAAAGCGATGCTGTTTAAGCAATTCGCGGGTGTCGACGCGTTCCCGATTTGCTTGGATACAAAAGATACAGAAGAGATTGTCCAAATTGTGAAAGCGATTGCGCCGGCGTTCGGCGGCATTAACTTGGAAGATATTTCGGCGCCGCGCTGCTTTGAAATTGAAAAACGGTTAAAAGAAGAATTAGATATTCCCGTATTTCATGACGACCAGCACGGAACGGCGGTCGTGCTGCTCGCAGGCCTATTAAACGCATTAAAAATTGTTGATAAAAAACTGGAAGACATTAAAGTTGTTTTAACGGGAATCGGCGCTGCTGGAATCGCCTGCACGAAGATTTTGCTGGCAGCCGGTGTGCGCAATATCATCGGTGTCGACCGCCACGGCGCGATACATCGCGGCGAAACGTACGATAACCCGTACTGGCAGGAGTACGCGCAAATCACCAACCCAGATAACGAAAAAGGAAGCTTGTCCGATGTCATCGCTGGTGCGGATGTATTTATCGGCGTTTCCGCTCCGGGCATTTTGCAGGTGGAAGATGTGAAAAAAATGGCGCGCGACCCAATCGTGTTTGCAATGGCCAACCCAGTGCCGGAAATCGATCCGGAACTTGCGGAGCCGTATGTCCGCGTGATGGCGACAGGACGCTCCGACTATCCGAACCAAATTAACAACGTCCTTTGCTTCCCTGGCATTTTCCGTGGCGCGCTCGATTGCCGGGCAAAAGAAATTAACGAAGAGATGAAACTCGCCGCCGCGAAAGCAATCGCTTCTGTCGTAACGGAAGACGAGCTAAACGAAACGTATATCGTTCCAAGCGTGTTTAACAACAAAGTAGTGGAACGAGTAAGACAGGCGGTCATTGAAGCAGCATACCGCACCGGCGTGGCGCGGAAAGATAACATTCCTTTAGGGGGATATTCTGGAGAATAAAAACAAAGGTTGTCGTTTGGACAAGACTGTTAACAAATGAGGGTGTCCCAAAAGTGTTCACTTTTGGGACACTTTTTTGCCAAAAGAAGGAAACCATTCCTTATGTTTATGTCAAGAAAACGGATACGTTAAACAGGGAAAGAATAACTGTACCTATGCATCTACCGGATTGTTGGCAAAATGAGTTTCAGACATTTGTCTGAAGCTGCCTTATTCATATAATATCATCCTCCGTTCTTTTGGAAAGTTTAACAATACCAACTAACAGACAAATCATGCTTGCCCCCCCATAATGCTCCTGCCTCACCTAGAAGAAGGGAAATTTCTTCTGATGCCATCGGATGATTAATATCAAAAGAATTGCTTTTAATGCCAAATATACTGCAATAGAGAGCGATGCAAAATGGGCGAAGATCCAGAGGAATGCTGCACTTTTTGTTCTATTCTTCCTCCAAAGGAAAATTATCGTAATAATTGCAACAAACATTATTATGAAAAAACCGCCAATTAACATGTTCATAACTTCTGCTTCCAAAGGCAGATGCTCATGCATGTTCAGAACACTTCACATAATAGATGCATCACTTTTCAAGTTATTATAACATATGGTATTATTTCCAAATATATTCCATATTTCTCGCTAATATATTTTTTAATCCATCGCTAATAAGTTAATCTTATAAATTA
Organism: Parageobacillus thermoglucosidasius; assembly: GCF_001295365.1. Taxonomy (GTDB): domain Bacteria; phylum Bacillota; class Bacilli; order Bacillales; family Anoxybacillaceae; genus Parageobacillus; species Parageobacillus thermoglucosidasius. The sequence goes on from NZ_CP012712.1 coordinate 2,118,615, forward strand.
TTTTTGGTAAATTAAGCAAGCAAAGATTTCATTTTCTACAATTACAATTATATTTAACCTTTGTAACGCTAAACAGAGAGAAGTAGCTGCACAAATTCAGCTATTTCTCTATCCATTTCTTGACATAATGCCATATGCAGAACTATGAAATTTGGTTGCTAATCGTGTTTGCAAAATATCTAACATCTTCACTATTATCTTGATTAAAGATTTCTATTAATTTTTTTACTGTATTTCTTTCTAAAGAATCTGCTAAGAAGTTTGTAGCCTCTGCAACCGATCTTCTTACGTCATCGTTTGGATGTTTACTAAGTTGCAATAAAACGGAACTGAACCATTTTAAATCCTCAGCTTTAACTTCTTGAGACATAAGGTCAACTGAAGTTATTATTCCATCTATATCATTATTATAAATAGCTCTCATTGTCGACTCTTTAGATATTTCAATCTCGTCAAATTCACCAAATTCTATTTCTTCTTCCCTTTCCTCGACATAAAGATTTTCTAAAAAGCTTTCAAATGAGTCAGCAATTTGAAATATTTCCTCTGTTTCATTATCAATATAAACAATTGGGGGATTTTCGACTGTGTTTCTGTAGTCAAACGCTATCCAAGAGTGACCTTGACCACTAATTAAAATCAATCCTTCGGGCATCTGCCACTCTTCTATGTAGTAAGGCGTTTCTAAGATGCCGTTGTTTTCTCCTATTCCCATAATAAAATCCACATTGACTGAGTGATCGCTCCAAGAGGTAGGTTTTGGGGAAGGATGAGCATTAAACACAATACTCCCGCCGTTTTGTATTTTTAAAATATCTAGATAAGATTTTGGCAGCTTCACATTAAATAGGTTTTCTGCTTTTTTAATATCAGATTCTCTTAAAGGGGGAAGCTTATAAATATCGCTTTCTAAATTAGCCCAAATCGTCAAAACAGTTCACTCCCCTCTAAAACTAATGAAAAATACATAAAATGGATAAGCATGTCTCTAAATATTTTTATATCATTTGAGTAAAAATATGCTATTGTTATACTATTTGCTTCGAATTTAAGGTTTATATTGGGGTGTTCTTTATATCTTATCCATTGAATTCGTAACGGCTTTAATGACAATCCAATAAAAAACTGAGACATGCTATGTCATCTTTCCGCCTATTGGTAAGATGAAATATCAAAATTGCTTGAATTGGCGTTTAAGTATTCAGGTATTAGAAACTAGTAAACGGAATAAAGATAAAAAATTTGTACATAACCTTGGTCAAGTGACATGAAAAAAGAATTTCAAAAAGACAGTTGTTGCTCGATATTTTATCGGGGAAGGCCGTTAAAGTGATCATGATATTATACAATGATTATAAAAATGGATATACTTTTCAATCGCCCGATACGCCTATTCTCTTTTTTATTGTCTATCTGTCGAGAGGAATATCAGACAGTACATCTTTTTCTAGGATCACAAGAGGTTGAAGACGAAGATGGCACAATAGAACGATTGTTCACCTTCATGGCACCGCCTGCTCTTGGGTACCTCGATGCTAATTCTGCATAGCACAATCCTAATAAAATTTCTAAGATCGCTGCGATGACAAAAGCTAACATTACAGCCGGACAGGCTTTGCCAGCTGCTACACCGCTAAGAACAAAAATACCCGCACCGACCATAGCGCCAGTACCAAGAGAGGTAGCTTCTTTCCATCCTAAATCTCTTTTAAGATTCATAACGTTCTCCCTTCATCAATGGAGCTAAAACTCCGTAACTTCACCTGGCTTTTCTGCAAAATGCCATGTCGTTAAATCAGCGATCCAGTATTTTTTTGGGCGGGCAACATTATCTTAACAGTCCCATGCTTCCGGTTAATTTATTCACTTTTTTCTTATCCCCATATAACGCTAACCCTAAATATTTCAGATCGTTTGCTGAAAAGGTTGATATTTTTTCTAATATTCTTCATAACTTTTGGTTGTCTGTGCCGCATTGGTAAAATCAACAACAAGTAAATCAGAAAATTCTTCAGCGTATAATTTGTTTCTTAACTCCTTAATTTTTTGGGAATTACCCTTTAAAATGGGAATAGGTATTGTTGTTATCCCTGCATGAGGATGACCGCTTCCATCCTTTACTGTTGGTCCAATAATCCCCTCAATTTCCTTTCTCAAAGTCAGGGCTAATACCGCCGCAGTATTTGCGATTAATCCTGCTGGTAAATCTGCATCAATAACCATCACACACTTCATTTCCATGATTTTTCCCCATTTTGTTAAAGTGCCTCAAAGACAGATATCTTTCGACATGTAAAACTTATCGGTTTCCTTGTGGGCATTAGCTGCAAGAAGAGCATTTGATGTCCCTTCCATAAAGTTTTCAAGCCTCTTCATAAGCAGGAAAGAATGAATACTTTCTACGACAGTTTTTTAAGAATGAAAGCAAATAGATGCTTCACAACTCGTGCCAGAAGGGCCAGAGTGGCAAAATTTCAAGTTGTTCTTAAACATACTAGGGAAGATAAAAAGTGTTGATTCCAGTTTAATAAGGGATGATTTGGCTTTTTTGTTTTAGCTGCAACGATCATTATCCTCCTCCCCTGTAATGATAAGGATTATATTTATCTTGTATTTCCATTATGTGTAATTACCTTTTCTTTTATAATTTAGCATAATAAAATGGTAGTGATAAGGACCAATTATTATTGATTTTTATAGTACCAATCTTGATAAAAAGGGGAATCAGCATGATTTGGATAACAATTGATCGCACGCTAGACATACCTTTAACACGACAAGTTTACGAACAACTTCGTACACAAATATTAAATGGGGAACCTGTAGCCGGAGAGCGCCTTCTACCTATCCGAGAACTAGCCTCCCATGTAGGCGTATCACGGAATGTGGTGGTTGAAGCTTATGAACAATTTCTAGCAGAAGGATACATTGAAACACGGCCAGGTTCCGGCACATATGTTGCAGAGGGAGCCTACCTAAGTCAGCAAGCGAGAAAGGATTATCTATCTTTTTTTGAAATGCAGCACTTAAAAGAGGAGACGAACGATTTCATAGATTTTCGTTCCGGTATCCCCGCTTTAGACATGTTTCCGCGGCATATATGGGGACAAACCGCTAAGCGAGTCTGTAAAGAAACTCCACATTCCATATTTGGCTATGACTATCCCGAGGGGCGAATCGAACTGCGTCATATCCTGTCTCGGTATCTAAAGAGAACAAGAGGGGTGCATTGTCATCCCGACCAGCTACTTATTACGTCTGGAGCAACACAAGCTTTATCTCTTATAGCAAAACTGCTTCTTTCACCTAGGGATAAAGTAATGATCGAAGATCCTATTACACGCGAAATTCAAACCATTTTCTCTTCCACTGGTGCCGTGCTCCATCCTGTCCCTGTCGATGAACAAGGCATGAAAACGGATTTAATTCCCCTAAATAAAAAACCAAGATTTATTTTTGTTACTCCATCTCATCAGTTTCCGCTTGGGGGAACGTTGCCTATTCAGCGTCGAATTCAGTTAATCGAGTTTGCCAGAAGAGTTGATTGTTTTATTGTTGAAGACGATTATGACAGTGAATTTCGTTATCAAGAGGTTCCGATTCATTCACTTCAGGGGCTTGATCCAAATAGAGTGATTTATATTGGAACTTTCAGCAAGATATTATCGCCTGCTCTTAGATTGGGGTATTTAGTTCTCCCTCCCTCTTTAATAAAACGCTGTAAAGATTTAAAATGGTTCACAGACCTTCACGCTCCTTCATTGCAGCAACTTACTCTTGCGCGTTTCATAGATGAAAGACATTTGGAACGCCATATTAGAAAAATGAAAAAAATATATAAAGCACGTCGGGATCATTTAAAAAAATGTTTAGTAGAACAGTTTGGCACTAAGGTTAAAATTTCAGGTGATTCAACGGGCCTACATTTGGTTGCTGAATTTCAAAATATAGAGTTTTCCAATGAAAAGGTACAGGAAATAATGGTAAAATATAAAATTAAAATTTATCCAGTAGAACTTCAAGCGATTCGCAAAGGAGTGCATCAAAATAAAATCATTTTAGGTTATGGTAATCTAACAATAGAGGAAATCGGAGAAGGTATACATAGACTAAAATCGGCTCTGATTTAAGGAATAACAATGAATCGCTTAGCATTGGCCGACAATAACACTGTCTTAGCGATTTTTAGCTGCTTCAGGACGGCGGCTTTTTAGAAATAAGTGTCCTAAAAGTGTCCGCTACAGTTTTTATATAAAAAATGGAAAACAAGCAATCAAGGAAAATGAAAATAAAAATGGGCGGAATGTTTATAAATTCGCTTGTTGCCACATTAGTTTGCGATTTACATTGGTCTCTGTTTTGCACAGGTTCTGCTTACAATCTTTGTGCTTATCTTTACCGGAAATTAAATAGGCAGCAGGAAAGGGAGGAATTCTTCTATAAAAAACTTCTGCAACAAAATATCCGAATTTTACAAAAAAACAATCTTCTTTTAACATGCCATTTATAAAAATGGCCTATGATGGAATTAAAAGTGAATGGGTAGGTGGAGAGATGGAGAAACCGTGAAAACAAAAAGGGCGCCATCTTGCTGGCGAAACGCTCCCAGATGTTTTCATGGTTTCTGTTTATTTTTGAAAGGGGGATTGTTTTGAACGAACGATGGCTGGAATGCTTACGGAGCGACCGGCTCATTGCCGCAATAAAAAGCCCAAAGCATCTGGAAATGTTTCTCAACACCGGATTGCAAGTCGCCTTTTTGCAAACGGGAAATATTAGTGTGATTAAACGGTATGTCGATTTATTAAAGGAACAGCAACGGTTTGTTTTTCTTCATGTCGAAAAAATTCCGGGAATTAGTTATGACCGGGAGGGATTACAGTTTTTAGCAAAATTTATAAAGCCGCATGGGATTGTAACGACAAAAAGTTCTCTCGTTCAATTAGCGAAAAAAGAAAGGCTGATGGCCGTTCAGCGTTTGTTTTTAGTGGATACAGATGCAGTGGAAAACGGAATAAAAAGCATTCATGATATTCAGCCGGATGCATTGGAGATCATGCCTGGGCTGCTTCCGGAAATGATTGGGATGATCCGGAAGCAGACGCACGTTCCCATTATAACAGGCGGGCTGATTCAACATGAGAACCATATTGAAGCTGCCCTGCAGAGCGGAGCGGTTTCGGTCTCGACGAGCCGTCCATGGTTGTGGAAGAAATGGGGAAATATCGACAGGGAAGAGGTGCATGCGTGTGGCGAAAATTGAATTAGTTCATGTTTATAAATCTTATAACGGAAAAGACAATGTCATTCACGATTTAAGCGTTTCTATTGAACCGGGAGAATTTTTCGTCCTTGTTGGCCCGTCTGGTTGTGGCAAAAGCACGATTTTACGGATGATCGCCGGGTTAGAAACAATTACGTCTGGGACTTTGCTCATCGGCGGGATAGAGGCCAATGATTTGCCGCCGAGCGAACGCAACTTATCGATGGTATTTCAAAACTATGCGCTGTATCCGCATTTAACCGTCGAACAAAACATTATATTTGGTCTATATAAAAAGAAAATTTCGAAACAAGAACAAAAGGAGCGCTGTTTAGAAGCAGCAGAGATGCTTGGTTTGACCGATTTTCTTAAACATAAACCGCGTCAATTATCCGGTGGGCAGCGCCAGCGTGTAGCGCTGGCAAGAGCGATTGTCACACATGCGCCTATTTGCTTGATGGACGAGCCTTTATCGAATTTAGATGCAAAATTGCGGGCGAAAATGCGCTCAGAAATTCGCCAGCTGCAAAGGCGACTGGGGATCACCATGGTTTATGTGACACATGATCAAGTTGAAGCGATGACGATGGCGGATCGAATGATGATTTTACATGAAGGGCGGCCGCAGCAAATCGGGAAGCCGCTTGATATTTATAACCATCCTTCCAATACGTTTGTTGCTTCGTTCATCGGCACGCCGCCAATGAATTTGGCGGAAGCAAAAGTGCTGGAAAGTTTGCTGCTTTTTGACAGCGGGCGGGCGATTCGTTTTCACCACCATTTGCCTCCTTCCAAACAGCAAATCATCGTTGGCGTCCGGCCGGAACATATCCGCCTTGCCAAGGAAGGCGATGACCATTTTATAGCGAAAGTCGTCAATGTCGAAGTTTTGGGGACGGAAACGTTCATCACATTTGAATTAACGAAAAACGAGCATTGGATGGCGCGATGGAACGGACAATGGAACATTCATGTTGGTGAGAAAGTGCCTCTTACGATTGATGAAACAGCTTTCCATTTCTTTCATGAAAACGGCCAGCGCTTAAATTACTCGCTGCTTTCTTATGCGGCCGGCAAGGGGGGATGCCAATGAATACATCGCTTTCCATGAAATCTTCTCCATCTGTCCTGATTCGCCGCAAACGCGCGATATGGGCGATGTTGGAAGGAATGGCATACCTGCTTCCATCTCTTATTTTGTTTTCTATTTTTCTTTTTTACCCAATGCTCAGAACATTGTATTTAAGTTTCTACGCAACAGATCATCAAGGCAATCCTGTTCAATTTGTCGGGATCGAGAATTTTGTTTATTTGTTAAAGGATGCAAACTTTCTGCAAAGCGCAAAAGCGACATTGTTGTTTGTTTGCTATACCGTTCCGGCCAGTGTTATTCTAGCGTTATGTCTAGCGCTGATGGCCAATGAAAAGCTGAAAGGAATCGGTTTGTTTCGCACGTTTTTTTCTTCAACGATGGGCATGAGTGTCGCAGCCTCTTCTGTGATTTGGATGTTTATCTACAACCCTTCCATCGGGATTATCAATAAAGTGCTATCTTTATTTGGAATTTCAGATGTTCAGTGGCTGCTTGACCCGAACATTGCGCTCATTTCTGTCGCCATTTCAACGATTTGGATGAATACAGGATTTACCTTTCTGGTTTTGCTCGGAGGATTGCAAAATCTCGATTCCTCTTTATATGAAAGCGCGCGCATTGCGGGGGTGGGCTACTGGTATCAGCTTCACAAAGTGACTTTGCCATTGCTGTCGCCGACGCTCTTTTTTGTAACGACGGTTTTGCTCATTCATTCGTTCCAAACGTTTGGACAAATCGATATGTTAACAAAAGGCGGGCCGATGGATGCAACAAATGTCATTGTTTACTCCATTTATAGAGATGCTTTTATTAATTACAACTTCGGTTCCGCCAGCGCCCAGGCAGTGCTTCTCTTTTTCGCGGTTTTAGTGGTTACCGTTTTGCAATTTAAATTCGCAGAGAGGAAGGTTCATTATCAATGAGCGTTTTACGGGCGTTTCTGTTGTATGTCCTTCTCATCATTTGTTCTGTTGTTGTTCTGTTTCCAATTGTTTACGCGTTTCTCATCAGTTTTATGGATGGAGCGGAGGTGCTGCAAGGGCATATATGGCCGCAGAAGTTTACGATGGCGAACTATATTGCCGCGTTTCAGAAAGTTCCGTTGCTTCAGTATTTGTTCAACAGCTTTATTGTTTCATTGCTTGTCATGTTGGGGCAGTTAATCGTTTCAAGCTTGGCGGCGTTTGCCTTCGTGTTTCTGAGATTTAAAGGGAGAGATGTTCTCTTTTTTCTTTGTATTGCGACGATGTTGATCCCTTGGGAAGCAACGATGATTCCGAATTTTTTGACCGTGCAAAAACTCGGCTGGCTGAATAGCTATTTAGGATTGACAGTTCCATTTTTTGCTTTAGCTTTTGGCATATTTCTTTTGCGCCAGCACTTTAAAACGATTCCATTGGAATTGTTTGAGGCGGCGCAAGTATCAGGCGTTGGCCGCTTTCGTTTCTTTTGGAATATTGTTCTTCCGTTATCAAGAACAAGTTTAATTACATTAGGAGTTTACAGCTTTTTAACGACTTGGAATATGTATTTATGGCCTTTGCTTGTTACTAATAATGACCAAGTTCGCACCGTCCAAATCGGATTAAAACAAATGCAATCACAAGAAATTTCGACAGAATGGGGGGTGGTAATGGCGGCCGTGATCGTAGTCATTTTGCCAACATTATTGCTGTTGTTTGCCGGGCAAAAGCATCTTCAAAAAGGACTTATGCAGGGAGCCATTAAATAAGGGGGAGAAAAATAGTCATGAAAAAAGGCATTTTCGCTTTGTTCTTGTTTATTTTTGTGACATTAACCGCTTGTTCAAGCGAAAGCAACGAAGCAGCGGCCACTCCATCTGAAAACAAAGACGGGAAAACAGAGGTCATTTTTTGGCATGCGATGAGCGGAGATTTAGAAACGGTATTAAAAGAGATTGTGGACGAATTTAACCAGTCCCATCCTTCTATTGAGGTTAAGCCGATTTTCCAAGGCACATATGAAGAGGCGCTGACGAAATTCAACACGGTTGCTGGAACGAAAGACGCGCCAACGATTATGCAAACATTTGAAGTTGGGACAAAGTATATGATTGACAGCGGCAAAATTCAGCCTGTGCAAAAATTTATTGATGAAGAAAATTATGACACATCGCAATGGGAGAAAAATATCGTCAATTATTATACGGTGGATGGAAAAATTTACTCCATGCCGTTCAACTCCTCCACGCCTGTGTTAATTTATAACAAAGATGCGTTCAAAGATGCGGGATTGGACCCTGAAAAGCCGCCGATGACATATAGCGAATTGAAAGAAGCGGCAAAAAAATTGACAAAAAAACAAGGGGGACAAACGACCCAATACGGTTTTTCCATTTTAAATTATGGCTGGTTTTTTGAAGAAATGCTCGCGGTGCAAGGCGGGCTGTATGTCAATAATGAAAACGGCCGCAACGGGAACGCCACGAAAGCGGTTTTTAACGGGGAAGAAGGATTGCGTGTGTTCCGTTTAATTCGTGATATGTATAAAGAAGGAACGTTCTATAACGTAGGACAAAACTGGGATGATATGCGCGCGGCGTTTCAATCCAAGAAAATCGCTATGTATTTAGATTCTTCTGCAGGAGTGAAAACGATTATCGACAATGCGCCGTTTGAGGTAGGAGTTTCTTACTTGCCAGTTCCTGATCATGTAGAGCGTCAAGGAGTAATCATTGGCGGTGCGTCTCTATGGATGGCTAAAGATATTAGTGAACAGCAGCAAAAAGCGGCATGGGAGTTCATGAAATATTTAGCAACACCTGAAGTCCAAGCGAAATGGCACGTGAAAACAGGATATTTTGCGATTAATCCGGCCGCTTATGACGAAGAGATCGTGAAAGAGGAGTGGGAAAAATACCCTCAATTAAAAGTAACCGTCGAGCAATTGAAACAAACGAAACCAATACCTGCGACACAAGGAGCGCTCATTACGGTTTTTCCGGAATCTCGTCAAAAAGTCGTAAAAGCAATGGAAAGCTTATACCAAGGCGTGGATCCGGAAGAAGCGCTGGACCGTGCAGCGGAGGAAACGAACCGGGCTCTTGAAACAGCGAATAAGAAATAAGCGGGAAATCAGCGGGGCTGTCCTGAATGCAAATCATCAGGATTCACAACTCTGTGAGGTCAGATGCTCATGGGTGTCAGTTTCTTTAGTTTACGCATGAATGGGGGGACAGGGAAGAATGGAAATTTATGCTCATCGGGGATTTAGCGGAGAATATCCAGAAAACACCATGCTGGCGTTTCAAAAAGCGTATGATGCAGGAGTAGACGGGATCGAATTAGATGTGCAAATGACAAAAGATGGGGAAATTGTTGTCATTCACGATGAACGGGTCGACCGAACAACCAACGGGATTGGTTATGTTAAAGACTTTCTTTATAAACAGCTTCGTTTGCTTGATGCAGGAAGCTGGTTTCATGACCGTTTTGCCCGCCAGCGCGTTCCTGCCTTGATGGAAGTGATGGAGTGGGTTCAAAATTTAGATAAAAAGATCATGATTAATATTGAACTGAAAAATAACGTTATTGACTATCCGCATTTAGAAGAAAAACTGCTAAAAATGATTGGACAATTTCAGTTGGAAAAGCAGGTGGTATTATCTTCATTTAACATATGCAGCATGTTAAAGGCACGGCGGCTTCATCCGTCGATTGAAATCGGCACATTATTTGAAGGAATTCATGAAAGCGCGATTCCAAAGGCAAAGGTAGTGGATGCCCAAGCGATACATGGAGATTTGCTGTTTGTTTTATCTTCAGAAGGAAGAAAAGCGGTGGCCCAAGGGCTGAAATTGCGCGTTTATACGGTGAATGATACAAAGGTAACGGCGATGCTGCAAGATGCGGAAGTATCGGCGCTGATGACAGATTTTCCGAATGAATTTCTTATGTGAAAATGGACGAAACTTTCGCCGCTGCCGGAAGTGTGGAGAAAAACGAAGCATGCGCATGATTTTGATGGGCAAAGCGGCTGGGCGTATAGTGTATATATAGGTCTTAACGCCGCCGATATGTTTGTGCATGTGCCGATTTTCAGAAAAAAACGGGGATGAACGGACATCCATGAAGGGAAACCAAGCTGTGTTTATTCGCAGCATATGGGTAAGATATTTAAAGAAGCGGGAAACATCTGTGGCACTTCCTCAACGGCCATTATGAGATGATTTGACCACTTGACCCAGCAACACCTTTTTGGCACCCATTTGACACCACTTGTGTTTCCAGTAAAAAGTCTTCTAAAGATTAATGCAACAAGTTTTGGGACAATGTTAAAGCCGAAAGATGATTTTTTAAGATGAAATAGGCGAACAGTCCCTGTCACTGTTCGCAATTTCCATTCCTTTCTGTTTGCGGGTACGCCGGAGATGCTGCTTTTTCATGTGCTTCTCCGCTGATATTCAACATAATAACACCGACAATAATCATAAGTATTGCCAGCATTTTGAATAAGGAAAAGTGTTCTTTGAAGAATAAAATTCCTATTGTTGCAATAATAGCTGTACCTAATCCGGACCATATTGAATAAGCAATGCTTACCTCAATCTCTTTGAGTGCTAATGTGACTAAAGTAAGACTTGTTCCATAAAAAATAAACATTAAAATGGAAGGGATTAACTTTGTAAAGCCTTCTGACATCTTCATAGAGGTTGTGCCTAAAACTTCCGAGACAATCCCTAGTAAAAGGAAAAACCAACTCATTGGATATCCTCCCTTGGGGGTATTGTAAAATTTTGTTGTGAGAATACATAGTTTTATATTCAATAATTATACAAACACAATAAGTGGAACCTCTTTAAGGTTCCACTCATTTTCAATATTTTAAAATGGACGATCTCCGACAATTGCCACCCGTTCAGCCTTGCGAGGATGCGGGTAATAGTCGGAAACGGCATAATGTTGAGTTGCACGGTTATCCCAGAAAGCGACTGTGTCCTTCTCCCAGTGAAAACGAACCTGGTACTCAGGAATATGAGCTTGGCGAAACAGGTACTGAAGCAGTTTCTCGCTCTCTTCTGGCTCGAGACCGACGATTCGCGTAGTAAAAGCTGGATTCACAAACAGAGTTTTCCTGCCTGTTTCTGGGTGCGTTCGAACCACCGGGTGTTCAACAGGTGGAAATTCTTTTTGTTTAATAGCTAACTCTTCTGGTGTCATTAAATGGCTGAAAGAAGGAGTGAAATCGTGAATAGCAGTGAGGTTATCGATACGTTCTTTAATCTCATCAGGTAAATTGTCATAAGCGGCGCCCATATCAGCCCATAGCGTGTCTCCACCAACAGGAGGAACTTCAATCAGCCTTAATACAGCTGCTTTGGCAGGATTGGCGCGAAAGGTCACATCGGCATGCCAGATGTTCTCGAAACCACCTTGCTTATGATCCCTAGAAAAGCGGACAATTTCTTTTGATTGGCCTTCTTCAATCGGATAAAATGGGTGAACTTCCAACTCACCCCACAGCCGGGCAAAGGCTCGCTGCTGTTCACTAGTGATCTTTTGGTTGCGAAAGAAGAGAACTTTCCACTCTAATAGTGCACGGTTCAACTCTGCTTGTAGCTCAGGAGTAATTGGTTCTCTCAAGTCCACTCCAATGATCTCAGCGCCTATGATCGGACTTAGTGGTTTGACTTCAAATAATAAATAAGGTCGCTCCTCCATACCTTCGGGTAGACGCCGCAAAATACGCGGGCCTACATAATCTTCACGGTTTTCAAATTTGAGTGGTCGAGAATAATGGGTATTCATTTGAGACATACACATGCTCCTTTCAACAGTTATATAATTTCAAATTCAAAAACCAACATCGACGAGGCGTTTAAGTTGGTTGAAACAACGGCCGAATGACTAGTGTATCGAAAAATAAATCTGTATTTTTAAAATATTTTAATTAATGGATTATTCGAATAATTAATGGTTAATTCCAAACCCTGCATTATTTGCTTTACTATTTCTGATAGTGGAAATTAAATAATATCGCAGATCATTAAATTCTTTAGAATGTTTGATTTCTTGGACGGATTGATTGTGCTGTGATAACGGGTTTTGCAAATCTACTACGATTCTTCCCGGTTTCGAATGCATAACTAAAATTCTCTTTCCTAGCAATAGAGCTTCTTCTACATCATGAGTAATAAAAAATATGCACTTTCTTGTTTTTTTCCAAAGTTCAAGAAGATGGATCTGCATGTTTTCCCGCGTTAAGGCATCTAATGCACTAAAAGGTTCATCCATTAAAATGACTTGCGGATCGGTAGCTAATGTTCTTGCAATGGATGCTCTTTGCTTCATCCCTCCAGAGAGCTGGTAAGGCAACATTTTAGCAGAGGATTCGAGCCCTACAAGATTTAAATAGTAGGAAACGATTCTTTTTCTTTCTGATTTTGCTATAGATTTCATCTTTAAACCAAATTCAATATTTTTTTCGATCGTCATCCATGGAAAAAGGTTATGATGTTGAAATACTACCCCCACATCAGGACTTGGACCGGTATGCGGTTGATTGTTAAGCACTACTTCACCCGTAGTTGGTTTTTGAAAACCGGCTAATATATTTAATAAAGAAGATTTACCGCAACCTGACGGACCTAATAGACACACAAAATCATTGGCATCTAATTGAAGATTTATATTGTCCAATATAGGAAGACCGTTATTTTCGTTTGAATAATGTAAGCTAATATTCTTTAATTCTATTAATGCGCGATTATTAAATATCTCTGAACGCGCTTGGACAGGTGTGCTTACGTACATAAACTTCCCTCACTATCACGCTTATTTGTAAAGGTCGCTTAATAAAGCTTTTTGATAAGTGGCTAGGTCAGGGGAAGATGATATGTTTTTCTGTTGAGCCATAAAATCTCCTGTGTCTTTTAATATTTTGGCTAACTTTCCCGGTTTCTCTGGTTCCCCAAAAAAATCTTTTTGTTGGGAAGCGTCCAGCCATATAATTTGTTTCATTGTTTTTAAGCTTTCCTCAGGAGATAATCCTAATTCTTTAGAAAGAAGTTGGGCTGCTTCTTTCGGTTTATTCCGATAATAATGCACCGCCTTATCTAAAACAGAGATATAACCTTTAACAATTTCAGGGTATTTTCTCGCAAACTCTTTATTCACAATTCCGAATTCTCCAGTTACAATGCCTTTTTTAGACAAATCCTTTGATGTAACAATAACGCGCCCTCCCTCATTGATTAACTTTGTCTGTGTAGGTTGCCAAATATAAGCGCCGTCTATATCATCTCGTTTCCAAGCAGCATAAATATCAGGGGGCTGCATATCAAGAAGCGTTATCCCGTCTTTTTCAGGGTTGATTTTTTCTGCCTTTAAGGCTCCCAGCAAACTGAAATGAGATGTCGAACTAAATGTGGTAGCAATTTTCTTGCCTTTCAAATCCTTTAAAGATTGAATGCCAGAATCTTTTTTTACGACTAACGCTTCACTTTCGCCGATCATATCATGAAGGTAATACACTTTATAAGGCAGTTTGTTTGCAATGCCTATTGAGCCGGGAGGAGTACCGACAAGACCAAAATCAATGCTTCCGCTTGCCATTGCGTTATTAACATCCCGTCCGGAATCAAATTTAATCCAATTAATTTTAATGTTGGGGTACTTTTTCTCTAATAACCCCAATGCTTTTGCTAAGAATTCTCCATTTGGGGAAACTTGGTATCCTAATCTAATCTCTTTTGGCGCACTGCTAGATGAAGAAACTGGCGGTTCACCATTTTTTGCAGTAGATGTTTTTGGGCTGGAACAGCCAGTTATGACACTAAATATAAGGAGTAGCAAAATAATCAATATTGCATTTATTTCGCTTTTTTTAAATACCATCTTTTTCACTCCATTGTTTATAATTAATACACTTTGTTAATCTTGTTTTCCAACCCAAGAGAATTGAATATGCTGATACAATCTAATGATGCCATCCATAAGAATGGCGATTCCTCCCATTAGAATGATTCCTACAAAAACAATATCGCTTCTCAAATATTTACTCGCATCTAATACCATCCAGCCAATCCCTGAGGTAGCCGCTACCATTTCAGCAGCAACTAATGTAGCATACGTAACGCCGATGGCTGTACGAAATCCTGTTATGATGTCCGGCAAGCAAGATGGGAGGATTATGTATAATAGGACTTTCGGTTTTGAAGCCCCTAAAGACAATGCTCCATTTATACGCTCTTGTGGGACGCGCTGTACACTAGATACAGTGGAAATAAACAAGGGAGCAAAAGCACTTAAAAATAAAAGCGCAACTTTCGATTTATCATCAATTCCTAACCATAAAACAAGTAAGGCGTAGTAGGCTAATGGAGGAAGTGGTCGGTAAAATTCAATAATCGGATCAAAAATAGCAAGTATATATTTTGAAATTCCGCAAAAAATCCCCAATGGCACGGCCGTGAAAACTGCTAAAATTAGGGCTAAAAACAATCTGTACAAACTATTTAGTATATGAGTGCTTAATGAAGCACCTTTATATCCATCTCTTATTAACTCTAAAAATGCTTTCCAAACAGACTGGGGAGTTGGGAGAAAAACAGGATCCACCCATTTTAAATTTGTACTTACTGTCCAAACGATTAATATTAAGGTGATGCTAATTATCGAAATTCCTCTAGTAAGTATGTGCTTTTTATATACCAATTTGTTGCTCATTCCCATCCTCCTTCTGATGTATTTTCATAAAAAAACATTAAAATTCAGATAGGATTACTTGGATATATGGTAACAAGTGGTTTTTATTTTGTCAATGACTTTTTCTATTCTTAGGTTCAACCTCTTAGGTTCAACCGCACCACGAAACGACAGAAAAGAAAATTACTTTTAACTCGGTTGCAGATCCCTTGAGATTGATCAAGATAGTGCGAAAAATGGTTTGTAAATCTGTTAGCGAATGTCGTTTTTTATGTCCATCAGTCCATGTTTTGCATAGTTCTGCTCACAACATTCGGGCTTATCTTTTGTCGAAAATTCAATATAATGAACTTAAGAAGGGTCTAGATTCTTCTATTAGAGTATATGATGGTTTGCACGATGGAATGAAGGAGCGCTCCAGCATGATACTCAATGCCCGTTGTGTCCAAATTTTAAATATGTTGCTTAGTTCTTCCACTCACGTCACTACAGACAAGCTCGCTCAGTCCATGCAAGTTTCAAAACGAACGGTTTACTACGATATGCAAAAAATAAATGATTGGCTGCGAAGCCAAGGCTTTTCGCCGCTGAAACATGTGCGCGATCTCGGTTTTTACTTGGACGATCAAGCCAAAAAGAAAATTAGTGCAGCATTGCAAACAATGCAGCCAATTCGACATTACGAGTATTCTTCGGATGAAAGAAAAGCATGGATTGGATTACTGATTTTTATCCGCAGCGGTCGAATTTTTTTACACGACTTGTTAGAGAAACTGCAAGTGAGCCGGAGTACTTTATTGAATGATGTCAAGAAACTCAAATCGGAATGGCAGCTGTTTCAATTGGAATTAGCATTCCATCGTAAGCAAGGATATTTCGTCATTGGCGAAGAGAAGCAAAAACGGAAGGCGATCGTGCATTATGCCGCACAGATTTTGGCCACTGTTGGCTATGAACGTCTATGTTCTGAGTTGCTTGGCGGACACATATTACCGGTCAAGAATATTATTCGCCAATCAGAAACATTTTCTGCCATTCGTTATACGAATGATGTTATTCACACATTAACGGTTTATCTTTCTATTTTTCTGAAGCGATGGATTCGTGGTAAATATATTCAAATGGATGAGCAGGAAAAAGAAGTGCTGCAGTCGACTAGGGAATACAAAACGGCTCATCATATCATTACTCAAATTGAAAACGTTTTCCAAGTGGATGTTCCTCAAGATGAAATTTGTTATCTAACAACTTATCTTTTAGGTTCAAGAGTCACAGATGATAAGCAAATCGATCAAAATAATGAAATTGCCACTTTGAAACAAATAATCAAAAACATGGTCGATGATTTTCAAAAGTATGCTTGTGTACAATTCAAACATCGTGAAGAGTTGGAAAAAAATTTATTGATTCATATGAAGCCAGCCTATTACCGACTGAAATATGGTCTTCATTTGCAAAATGAATTAACCCAATCTGTTAAAGCAAATTATCATGACATCTTTACTTTAACGAAAAAAGTGGTTCATCATGTCGAGAACGTTGTCGGTCAATCCGTAGGTGACGATGAAATTGCTTATATCGCAATGCATTTCGGGGGATGGCTTGACAGAGAAGGGGTATCTGTTCCAACTCGGAAAAAAGCGCTCATTGTATGCGAAAGCGGTATCGGTACATCGCGAATTTTACAAAAA
The DNA here is from genome assembly GCF_001295365.1 of Parageobacillus thermoglucosidasius. Taxonomy (GTDB): domain Bacteria; phylum Bacillota; class Bacilli; order Bacillales; family Anoxybacillaceae; genus Parageobacillus; species Parageobacillus thermoglucosidasius. Next base: position 2,135,328 of record NZ_CP012712.1, read on the forward strand.
CAAATTGAAGAACTATTATCAACCGTTGATGTCATTGACATCATTTCGGCAAGAGAATACAAGGCTTATTCTCTGGAACATGTTGATTTTGTTGTTACAACCATTCCGTTAGAACCGAGAGATATTCCTGTTTATATCGTTCGCCCTATTTTAACCGCTGCGGATAAAATGTTGCTTTTAAGGGAAACAAACGGACTGTCTGAAACGAGAACTTTATCAGTCGAAGCATTGTTAGAGATCGTTAAAAGGCATGCAACGATTATCAATGAAAAAGCATTAGTTCAAGAACTGCACGAATATATTAGTCAAAGCAAAAGAAAGGAGATTTTGAAAAAACCGATGCTGAAAGATTTGCTTACAAAACAATGCATTCAGTTTGTAGAAGAGGTAGGTGATTGGAAAGAAGCGATTGCGCTTGCTGCGAAACCGTTATTGGATGGCGGTTATATTACAAACGCATACATTCAAGCGATGATTGACAATGTGAAGAAATTGGGGCCTTATATCGTGATTACACCAGGAGTGGCTTTGCCACATGCCCGGCCGGAACAGGGAGTAAGGAAAATTGGCATGAGCTTTCTTAGAATCAAAAATGGCTGCCTATTCTCCGAAAAAGAAGAGCATCGGGTATATATTTTAATCGTTTTAGCTGCCATTGATAATGAAACACATTTAAAAGCGCTATCGCAGCTGACAAAATTGTTATCCAATAAAGAAAATATGCATGTATTGTTCTCGACCAATTCGATAGAAGAAGTACTCACATTAATCGAAGCGTATTCTTATTAAAAATTAAGAGCAAAAACAAGGAGGTTCAAAAAATGAAGAAAATTCTCGTCGTTTGCGGAAATGGGCTGGGGAGCAGTTTTATCATCGAAATGAATGTCAAAAACGTGTTGAAAGAGATGGGGATTGAAGCTGAAGTTTCCCATACTGATTTAGCAACGAGCAAAACGGAAAAAGCAGATCTGTATTTAGGGGCAAAAGATTTAGTCGAGGCGCTTGATGACGGCACGCGCAATGTGGCCAAACTGACAAACATTCTCGATCTTGATGAATTAAGAGAGGCACTAAAAAAACATTTGTGAGTAATAAAAAAGGCAGGCGGTTCGCCTGCATAAAAAAAGAAAAAACTTTCCCTTTTAAAAGTATATGAAAGAATGAGAAAACAAGAAAGAGATTTTTAGATAAAAAAGTAACATTCCTAAAACTTCTGAAAATAAAGAGGGGGCAAATGAGTGATGTTTGATTTCATTATGAAGGATATATTAGGCTCGCCGGCGATTTTAGTCGGATTGTTTGCGTTCCTTGGTCTGTTGCTGCAAAAGAAGAGCTTTCCTGATATCGTCTCCGGCACGCTAAAAACGATTATGGGATTTGTTATTCTCAGCGGTGGTGCCAACATTTTAATCGGCTCGTTAAACGTTTTTGGGAAAATGTTTGAAAAAGCCTTCCATATTAAAGGAGTGATTCCGAATAACGAGGCGATTGTTGCCATTGCCCAACAAACGTTCGGTAAAGAAACTGCGATGATTATGTTATTTGGAATGATTGTCAATATTCTCATTGCGCGATTTACTCGTTTTAAATATATTTTTTTAACTGGGCATCATACGTTATTCATGGCTTGCTTAATTTCCGCTGTATTTGCTACTGGTGGAGTCATTGGCGTTCCGCTTATCATCGTTGGTTCAATTATTCTTGGAAGTTTGATGGTGTTGATGCCGGCGATTCTTCAACCTTACATGCGGGAAGTTACGGGAACGGACCAAATCGCTTTAGGCCATTTCGGCTCCATCGGTTATTTTACTTCGGCGTGGATCGGAAAGCGTCTTGGAAACAAGGCGCAATCCACGGAAGATATTAAAGTGCCGAAATCATTAGGATTCCTTCGCGATACATCGGTTGCGATGTCCCTGACAATGGTCATCTTATTCTTCATTGTCGCTCCATTTGCTGGAAAGCAATTTATAGAGAAAGAGTTAAGCGGCGGCGTGAACTTCCTTGTCTTCTCCCTGATGCAAGGAATTACATTTGCCGCAGGGGTATACGTCGTATTGGCGGGAGTACGGATGCTCATAGCTGAAATTGTTCCAGCGTTTAAGGGGATTGCGGATAAAGTGGTGCAAGACGCCAAACCAGCGCTTGATTGTCCGGCCGTATTTCCTTACGCTCCGAACGCTGTCATCGTCGGCTTTTTATCGAGCTTTGTAGCGGGGATTATCTCGATGTTTATCTTGCCGCTTGTTGGCTTAAAAGTGATTGTTCCTGGCCTTATTCCACACTTTTTCACCGGAGCCGCTGCCGGCGTATTCGGTAATGCGACAGGCGGTAGACGAGGCGCCATTTTCGGAGCATTTGCCAACGGAATTTTAATTTCCTTCTTGCCGGCACTTTTACTCCCAGTTCTTGGCTCGCTCGGATTTGAAGGGACGACGTTCGGAGATTCGGATTTTGGAATTGTTGGGATTTTGTTAGGATATTTAATCAAACTGTTTTCATAAGCACATAGGAACTCCCCCGCTTTGTTAAAGAAGTGGGGGTTTTTTAGGATAGGGAGCATATTGTTTTTTGGCAATTAGTTTCCTTCATTATAATTTGTAGGGATCGATGATAGGAAGATATTCAATCACATGTGTATACCAACTATGTGAGCGGGAGGAAACTAGCAGAAGGAATTCACGACACGGAGGAAAGATTGCTGCTCAACTATGCTAGCAGACGAGAGAGTACAGCTAATAGCATTTTCTCCGATGAAAGATCCTATGCACAACTTTTTTGCCAGAAACTTCAGAGAGAATTTGCGCTAGATCATCAAAGCTCCACGGTTGATTGGAAACAAGGTTATACGTTTTGTTTTCATGTCCTTCCTCTGTAAGAACCGTCGCGGCAGCCAAGGCAAGATCATTGCGGGTTACCGAATTAATTCTTCCACTTCCTGTATTCGTCACTACTGCTCCAGACTCTACGGATGCGCGCAGCCCTTCGTTTATAAAAAGTTCCGTATATAAGGCGTTGCGCAGGAAAGTATACGGAATGTTAGTGGTGCGAATGGCATATTCCGTAGCTAAATGAACATGGGCAAGCGGTAATGTTGCCTCTTCAGCAAAAGCATATCCGGTATAAGCAATATGTTTTACCCCTGCATCTCTGGCTGCTTTTACGACATTTGCATGTTGAACGATACGCAGCGTATTATCAGTGTCTGGACTGGAGATAAAGAGCAGCTTGGAAGCGCCAGCAAAAGCCTTTTCAAGAGATTTCGGATCATCATAATCACCATGACGAACCTCCACTCCTTGATCGGCAAGAGCGGAGGCTTTTTCCACATTACGGGCAATGGCAATGATTTGACTTGCAGGTACTTTTTTGAGCAAATGTTGAATCACAAGACCTCCGAGTTGACCAGTAGCGCCAGTAACCGCAATTGACATAAACATCTTCCCCTTCTTTTCATAAATTTTTGAGAGTAAATCTTGATAACAACGGGCACTAAATGCTGTTATAACCAAATTGGTTACAACGCGCACAAAAATAGGCATTGTTATAACCAAATCGGTTACAACTGACATGAAAAAATTAGCTCTTCAAAGAGCCGATTTCAAGATATAGACTATGTTGGAGAAGTGATTGCTAACTTTTTATGTGTTTCAACCTCTAGTTGTAACCATTATAATTACATCAGAAATGGAAGTCAAATCTTATGTACCGTCAGGCAACGCGGAAGGACGCCAAAGCGGAAAAACTACAGTCGTTTTTACACTTCAATCCAATCTATTCCATCTCGTCAACCGTGGATGAGTCGAAAAATACCATCCATTTCTGTCATGGCTGTCCGGCTTTTTCATTTTCGGCTTTCTGTTCCTCCTCTTCACGATAATCGTTCCACGCATGAAAAAGTTTATTCCGTAAACAGGTTGTTTTCGAAGGAACTTTGGCATGTTTAACATGTCAGATAGATAAGAAAAAAGTCCCTGTTGTCATCTGGAAAAACAGGAGTATATCATGATTTATCCTTATTTTCCCTATGTTACCATTTAAATAGCATGTAAATGGGGGAGGAAATCAAGATGGCGTCTTTATCGGAATCGATCGAACAAGAAGTGAAACGCAGGGCCTGTGAGGCGATGATGGATTATCTTAAGTCTTATCAGGGGCAGGTCGAAGAAGCAATCGGGGAATTTCGACATGGAACTCATGCATTTTATCACGCAAGTGCCAAGAATGTCCCGCATTGGCAAGGAGAGCCGGGGAAAGCGCATGAGCCGATATCCGGGAACTTGCGGCAAATTGAAGCACGTATTGATACGACCGCAGACGAGCTTCTTCATGAAATCAGCAGGGAAATCGCCCAAATTCGTCGAAAGATAGAGGAACTGCAATGACGACGATTCGAGTCAAACCGGAAGAATTGGAAACGGTAGCGAAGCATGTCCCCGATGCAGAAGACGCCTGCCAGCGTGCGCGAACCTCACTTTCCTGGGAACTGCCCTCTTTAGTGATGGAGATTCCGGGCATCGGTTCTGCCGCCATCCATGAGCTTACAGACGAACTGATTCATTGGCTCGACCGCTATGAAGAAAAGCTGAATGAAGCGGAGGAACTGCTGTATCGGACGGCAGCGGCAATCAGACAGGCAGACCAAACGCTTGCCGACAACATAAAAGAATTCGGTCTGGAGCTTAGCGGCTTGTATGACTTGCAGCGGTTGTTTGGAGAATACGATCCAGTGACTGGAGAACGGATTTCAGTATGGGACCGCCTGGTTGCGGGAGGAATGCTGCTGGCTTCGTTTATTCCTCCGGTCAAAGGGGCAGGAATCGCTGGAAAAGCGGGGATCAAAGGAGCGAAAGCGGCCGGGATAGCAGCGGATGTTTCGAAATTGGTCCCGCAAATGAAATATGTTCTCCGCTATGATAAAATGATGTCTGTCTTTCAAGCGGCGTACCTCCAAGTCGTGAAAGCGCCGATTACCAAAACGCTGCAATATTTTAAGAAGCAATGGAACGACCTTCTTGCCAGCGTTTCGTCTGTCCAATGGCAGCCAGCCTTGGCGGGAATTGGTCCAGCGTCCCGCGCATGGATGAGCAAGGCTAAGGAAGAAGTAAAAGAAACTGCGATGAACAGGATTGGCAAAACTGGGGATGAGGTGGCCGGTAAGGGTAAGGGAAAAGCTAATTTTGTAAATATAGCTAGTAAAAAACGAACAAAGCATATACTTTACGGAGATAAAACAGGTGGTGGGCATTTATGGCCTGGAACTGGAAACCCTAATAAAACATTATTCCCTAAAAACTGGAGTGCGGAAAGGGTAATGCACAATGTATCAGATATAGCTACCGACCCTACACTAAAATGGAAGAGGGGGAGAGTTGTTAAGAGTGTCCAAAGATATGAGGTTATAGGAATTAGGGATGGAATTAAAATAAAGGTAATTACAGATGGAAAAGATATAATAACTGCATTCCCTATTAAATAACTAATTTTAGGAGGGCGTATTTTATGAATTTAAATATTCTTTTAAAAGAAATAGTAAGAAATATTACTAATCTTCCATTGAAAGATGAAAAAGACATATTAGAGTTTATAGAACATGAAGAGTGGGGATTAGCTCTAGAAACAATATGCAGTGTAATTGAACAAGAGGATATTACTATTGATAAAGATATTTTTAGCAAAATCGAAGAAGCTGGAATATACATGGAAATGGACAAATCACTTTGGGAAGGAATAAGTAAACAAATTAGGTAAATATGCTTGTCTTTAGAGAAAAGTATATTTCTAGTCATAACATCATTTTGATGGCGGTTAGACAACCGCCATCTTTTGGTGTATAGGGATGGAGTGTCGAATAAACCGTTAGACCGACAATCTATACCTGTAACTCCCGAAACCCCTGAATGATAATTTTTTGAGTTATCTTGTACGCACAAAATGTGTATAAAAAAGATGCTCTATTTTATAATTTTCATTAACTATACCCCACTGAAAAATTATCAGCTACCACCGTTTTTATCTCCCAAAACCTTACCTTTGTTTTCTCACCATTTTATAAAAATTTTTTCGCACCTTTTCCGCCCTTTATTCCGATTACTATAGCGAGAGGATTACTCCACCTCGATTAACTCCTGGATGTCGATGTCTAACACTTTGCACACTTTTTCTAATGTTGAGAGATAAACTCTGTCCACGTTGTCTGAACAAAGATGGCTGATGGTGTTCGGGCGCAGCCCTGTAAGTCGAGCTAATTCACGCTGAGAAATGCCACGTTCTTTGAGGATTTCTTTCAGTTTGATTTTAATTGGCATACTACATCCCTTCCTCTGTCTGTATTACTTATACGATACATAAAAAATTTGTATCGGTAAAGGGGTTGATTGTATCGGTTAAGCTGCATACAATAGACTTAACATAGCGGCTAAGCGTTACGTTAATCTCCATTTGCGTAACGGAGGGGGAAGGTATCATGAAGGTGATTGGATATATCCGCGTTTCCACACATGGGCAAGCCAAAGATGGATACAGCCTTGCCTACCAAGAAGATGAAATTAAAGCGTATTGTCAGGCACAAGGATACACTCTCCTGTGTTTGTTTAAGGATGAGGGTATCAGTGGGGCGAAAGTGGATGAAGAAGCGTTAGAAATCGACAGGACAGGATTTCAGGAGATGTTGGGGTATCTCTCCCGCCATCAGGTGGATTATGTGGTGACACTTAACACAAGCCGATTATGGCGTTCAGACATTGTTAAGGTGTTAGTACATCGTGAACTGAAAAAGTATGGAGTAGACATTCGGAGTATCGAACAACCGCAATACAGTATTTACAAGAAAGACCCCAATGATTTTCTTATTAATGGGTTAATGGAACTCCTCGACCAATATCAACGCTTAGAAATTGCGTTAAAGCTAGGACGAGGAAGGAATAAAAAAGCACAACAGGGCGGTTATGCAGGAGGAAATGTCGCTTTTGGATATACGGTTAAAAGAGGCCAAAAGCGACTCGTTATAGATGAAACACAAGCAAAAACCGTTCAACGAGTGTTTGACTTACGAGAACAACATCCTTCATGGTCTCTGTCACAAATCGCGTCACAACTGAATGAGGAAGGACATCGAACGAAACAGGGGAAGTTGTTTACGAAAGCTCAAGTCAAGCGAATTTTGGACAGAAAAGCGTTTTACAGTGGTGTATACCGTTATGGAGAGATCATCGCCAACGGAACACATGAAGCGATTTTATAACGGAACGAGATAGAGAATGGATAGGCTTTCGTACCCTTGCGAGTCCATAGAGACGAACGCTCGACCTAAGGTTGCCGACATTCTCTGTCTTGCTTTATCCGTTCAATCCAAGATTAAAATTTCCTAAGGGTACGGGTAAAACTGGAGCTGACAACATCGCATTATACGCCAAGTACAAGGAAGTCCTTAAAGCGACAGAGTTAGCTAATCCTCTAGTCGATAGTTTAAGGCAGACAGGTAAATTACCTTCAAATTATGTTAGTAAGACGGTTGCAATGCAAAAAGGTTGGGCACCCGGAAAAGCACTTAACAACTACGTACCGGGTGGACAGATTGGTGGGGATGTATTCAAAAACACATCCAATGTGTTACCGAATGCTCCGGGCAGAGTGTGGTATGAAGCAGATGTAGGTTTAAGTAATACTATGTCCAGAAGTAAACAACCGGGAACAAGATTACTTTATTCCAATGATGGGTTAATGTATATTACAACTGATCATTATAAAACAGTTCATTTTATTGGAACTTATAAGTAAAGGGTGGAAGATAATGAATTCACTGGGAAATGAATCAAGAAGAAAACAGGTTACGTTAGACGTGAGTACTATTCAAGATTCTATGGAACTCCATTCTCTGTTAAAAAAAGAACTCGAATTATCGGATTTTTATGGAATGAATTGGGATGCATTCTGGGATGCAATTACTGGGCTTGTTGAACTACCTGAAACGTTAATTTTTGAAGGATGGAACCATATTGAACAGAAACTGCCGAAAGACGCTCAAATGCTGATTAATATCTTCAAAGACTTTAACGAACAATATCCTCTTTGGAAATGTAAAGTAGTTTATAAAAATAAGCTAAAACCTTGATTGGCTACAATCCTTTCAAGTTTTTTCTATTTTCAATCTAACAGCTATATCAAATAATAAAGTGAGATTACGTTTTCAAATTAGTCTCACAAATGAAACATGTTCTCCGCTATGATAAAATAATGTCTGTTTTTCTTGGCGAGAAAGATCAAATTCCTCTTGCCTATGCTCGAACTTCTTTCATCATGAACGATTCCGTTTGCGCTCTTTGGTAAAATTCATGCACGCTGTGCTTCCCGTTTTGTCTCTGCCATGAAACGTTCCGGCCGGGTGGCAGGGCCAACCATGGACGGAAAGAAGATGTTATTAGTCCTCTATAAAGGGCAAGTGAACACAAAAATGAAAAGTTTTTACGGACAAAATTGCGTGAAAAACCGAAACGAATGCTGGCGTTAGGGTATTCGTGTTTGTCGGTGCTCGTTGTACCCCGAGTATCCCGGCGCCGGATGCATCAGGTCATCATCAACGAACGTCCGTTGAAATGCGCGGGAAAGAGCAAGTTGACGAAAACGATGTCAGCTATTTGCCTATGTGCAATCGCCGTTCTCGAGTGGCCAAATAGGCAAAGGCAACGAAATGTAAGCCGTATGAGCATCATGCGGAAGTTGGGATTCCGAAGCTTAAATAAAGAAGGATTTTGCATTGCTTTGAAGAAGAAAACCGCTAAACGGCTGCCGTTTAGCGGTTTGGCATTTTTGATCATTGTGGTGTCAATGCTGTTTCGTTGAAATGCATTTTGAGGGTACGTATCCGTTTAGCTTGCTTTTTCCGCCGCTTTATTTTTGAGTTTAGCTGTAAGACTCCAGTAAACAGGAATTCCCGACAATGTGATTAACACAGACAGACAAGCGTCGAGCGGCTGATGGATGACGGTGCTTCCAATAATATAAATTGCACCTGCAATCGCGATAACAGGCGTTACAGGGTATAAAGGCACTTTATATAGCGAGTGATCGAGCTTCTGATTTTTCCGCAGCAAAAATACAGCGTAAAAGGCTAAACCGTAAAAAGAGAAAACGCTAAAAATGGCGATATCGCTCAAGCGATCAGGGCTGGTCATTAACATCATGGCCACGGCGATCGCTACTTGTAAAACGATTGCTTGAACAGGAGTGTGAAACGTCGGGTGAACGCGTGTCAAAAAACGGGCCCCAGGGAACAGCCCATCTTCAGCCATCGCAAACGGCATACGTGGGAATGTCAAAATTTTTCCATTTAAACAACCGAAAATGGAAATTAAAATGCCGACCGCAATCATTTTCCCGCCAACATCACCAAATAGCAATGTCGCGGCTTCTTTTGCGGCGTTTGGGCCAAGCTCCACAATTTTACTGGCAGGAAGCACGTGAAGGATCGCGATATTGACGGCCAAGTAGCAGAGTGTGACAATGACAATTCCGGTAATAATGGCTTTTGGCAACGTTTTTGCTGGATTTTTCATTTCGCCTGCCACAAATCCGACGTTCATCCAGCCGTCGTACGCCCAAAGCGTCGCTAATACAGCAGTCCCCATGCTGATCGCTTGGCTGCTTCCACTTTCCATTCCAAGCACAGGCACATCTCCTTGAATCATTCCAAACACGATAATAAGGAAGATTGGAAGCAGTTTTGCTAATGTTAACAAGCTTTGAACTGCTCCGCCATATTGTGTTCCTAGTATGTTAATGAGTGCAAGAAAAAGGACAGCGAAAATGCCAATCCATGTTTCCGCCTGTTTTGGAAAACCGAACACCCCTGCAAATAACGAACCAAAGTATAATCCGAGCGCTCCGATCACCGCCGGGCCATAGATGATGGTTTGCACCCATCCGCATAAAAAGCTCCAAAACTTTCCGTACACTTCTTCGATATAAGCATACAGACCTCCGGTTTTCGGAATTTTTGCGCTCACTTCTGCGATCGTTAAGCCGCTTGCTAATGTAATGATGCCACCGATGACCCATGCCCATAGAGCCATTGTCGAATCACCGGCGGCGGCGATGACGACACCTGGTTTCATAAAAATGCCGGAGCCGATGACTGTGCCGATGACTAAAGATGTTGCAGCGATAAAGCCAATACTTTTTCTTAGTTCAGCGTGCTCCATTTTGTTCACCTCAAAAAGACAAATGTTTTTCTTATGAGTACTGGATTATTATAACATAAGATTAAGTAAATTATTATTTTTTGAAAATTAAAATATTATAGGGAATCAAGTTTATTTCTTGACATAAATACGTTTTTTTGTACACGATGAAACATGTGGCAATTTTCATGGTATAAATATAATAAAATCTACAACAAATGATATAGGGAGTCGCAGGAAAATGAATTGGATACGGTCACGTATTTTTTGGAAAATTTATATCATTAATTTAGTCGTTATTTTTGCTTTGCTAGCTTTAATGTTTATCATCGCCCGGATATCTTTGCCGGAAATTACAAAAGAGCAGTACCGGTACATAACAGATAAAACCGTTTTGCGCATGAAAGAGCAAATTGGGCAAATTGCTGAAGATTTACATAAGTTCGAGCAATATGTGCAAGGCGATCCACATTTTCAGGTGAACGATGCCAAGCAGTGGGAAGAAGGGCTTGAACATATTATTAAAATTTCTCCTTATATTGATAGCGCCACTGTATTAGATGCGAACGGATATGTGAGAGGGTTTTATCCTGATGACTTGAGCCATCTTTTAAACTATAACTTAAGTAAACGTGAATACTTCCAACAAGCGGTGCGAACGAAAAAAGCTTATTTCAGCGATGTCGTCTCCGCAGATACGGGGCGTTATTTGCTTGTCCTTTCTGTTCCTGTTTTAAATGAACGGAATGAAGTGGAGAGAGTCGTCAACTTATCGATGCGAATTGTGCAAAATCATCTATTCCGCTCCATTGTTCGAAGTTTTCAAATTGGTGAACATGGCTATACATTTATCGTCGACCGCAATGGGAACATTATTTCACATCCATCGAAAAAACGAATTGGCGATAATATCGCGGAAAATGCCGTTGTGCAAAAATTGCTCCGAGGACAATCAGGCTATGAAGAAGTCGTCAATACGGAAGGAGTGGCGATGCTTGCTTCCTATGCGCACATTCCAATTTTACAATGGGGTGTTGTTGCGCAAGTGCCTGTTTCGGAGATTTATAAACCTTATGCGTTGTTTGAAAAGGCGCTGTGGTTTGCTTCTATTGCGGCGTTTTTCATTTTATCGATTTTAACAGCGCTCTATGCCCAGCAAATTGTCCATCCGATTCGCCGCTTGTGTGAGGTAGCAGAAGCGGTCGCAAAAGGAAAAAAACATGTTCGCGCAGATGAAACCGATCGAACAGAAATCGGCTTGCTCGCCAAGCGTTTCAATTACATGATAGATTCTATTCAACAGTCGGAAGAACTGCTGCGAAAATCGGAAAAACTAGCGGTTGTCGGGGAATTGGCGGCGGGGGTTGCCCACGAAATCCGCAATCCATTAACATCCTTGAAAGGGTTTATTCAGCTTTTAAAAGAAGGAAAACATAATCAGATGTATTTCGATATTATTGAATCAGAATTAGAACGGTTAAGTGAAATTGTCGACGGGTTTTTGCTGCTTGGAAAGCCGAATCCAGCAAAAAAGGCGTACAGTCACGTATCAGAAATGTTACAGCATGTGATGAAGCTTCTTGAGGGGCAAGCGCTATTACATCATGTGACAGTTCAATATTCCATTGATGAACAACTTCCGCCGCTTTATTGTGATGAAAATCAATTGAAACAAGTGTTCATCAATATCATCAAAAACGCAATTGAAGCGATGCCTAATGGCGGAATATTGCGGATCGAAGCGAAACAACGGCTTGATTCGATTCTCATTTGCATCACAGACGAAGGCTGCGGCATTCCGAAAGAACGAATGGCCACGCTTGGAGAACCGTTCTACAGTACAAAAGAAAAAGGGACAGGATTAGGATTAATGGTGAGTTTTAAAATTGTGGAAGCGCATGGTGGCAAAATGAACATTTATAGTGAAGAAGGAAAAGGAACAACTGTGTGTTTGCTTTTCCCCATTTTCTCAAAGCAAGAGGGCTGAGAGAGGCTTTATCTCTAAAAATCCTTAAAAAATAAAGATAAGCAAACATATTAGCCATGTCTAATATGTTTGCTTATCTTGTTTTGATTCCATGTAATGTTCCTCATTAGTTAAACAAGCAAATAATATACTTTCACACAGTATAAATCTTTGTGCTGATTGATGTGTGTTAAAATAAAACATATGATCATTTTCGTCTGTAATATTCTTGATGATATGAATGTCTCTGCGTCAGACTGAATGGAGCCGGCGTACCCCGAACGGTACGGTACATACGGTGTAGGAGAGGGCTATTCCCCTCTCCTACCTTTATTGGTAAACTACTTGTTGCACAATATCTTCCTCGGTTCTGTTGTTCGCTCTGCCTTCTTTAAAGACCACTTTTCCTGGTGTGATGCAATCATAAACCGGGCAGACATTCAGGCACAGATGACATCCTACACAATGGTCTTCGAGGATTCTTGGCTTTCTCGTTTCACTGTCCCATACGATTGCCTGATGCGCGCCGTCGAAACAGGATACGTAACATCTTCCACATCCTACGCACTTATCTTCATCAATTCTTGGTATGATCTTAAAGGATCGATCCAGTTCTTCAGCTGGAACAATGTTGTTCAAAGCAAGGCCAACCAGCTCGTCCAGCTTGTTCACGCCACGCTCATCCATGAAATGGCTGATTCCGCTAATTAAGTCTTCCACAATACGGTAACCATACTGCATGACAGCGGTCGTTACCTGAACATTCCGGCAGCCAAGAAGGATGAATTCCAGCGCATCCTGCCATGTCTCAATGCCGCCAATGCCGCTGAGCTGCACCGATTTCAATTCTTTGCATTTTGCCAGCTCTGCAATAAAACGCAGGGCAATAGGTTTAATCGCCTTACCGGAATAACCCGAAATGGATGACTTGCCGTTGACGACAGGACGTCCCGTAAGAATGTCCAAATCAATATTCGTAATGCTCTTGATCGTATTGATGGCGGAGATGCCATGGGCACCGCCCTGAGCCGCTGCAATTGCCGGCTCTTCCATCCGGGTAATATTTGGTGTCATTTTTGCGACAACCGGAAGATGAGTATTTTCGACTACAGCTTTACAGTATTTACGCACAAGTTCCGGGGTTTGCCCAACGTCTGCACCCATGGCATGGCTTGTCATCTGCGGGCATGAAAAATTTAGTTCGAGGATATCCGCTCCGGCTTCGGTGACAGCCTTGGCAAGCGTAATCCATTCCTCTTCGTTGGAGCCCATAATGCTGACCCCGATCACTTTGTTCGGATAATTCTTTTTGAGCTTCTTGATTTCTTCTAGGTTCTGTTCCATTGACATTTCCGAAATCTGTTCCATGTTTTTAAAGCCGGCCCACGGCGTAGACTCTTTAGTTAAAATATCGAATCTCGGGGAGCACTCGTCCATCCCTTTGATACCAACGGTTTTATAAAAGATGCCGCCCCATCCTGCATCAAATGCCTTGGCAACCATCTCTGCGTTATTGCACACGGGTGAAGATGACAAAAAGAACGGATTTTCGCAATGTACACCTAAGAAATCAATCGATAAATCTTTTTTCATCATCATTCCTTCCTCCTATTTGAAAGATTCCATAATTTTTGCGGCCGCTTCTTTTCCTTCTTTAACAGCCCGAACAACAGTGTCTCCGCCATTTACCATATCTCCGCCTGTAAATATATCTTCTGATTCTTTCCAAGATGCTGCATCTTCCCGCATTGTTTGTCCAACCGCCAAAATGACAGTATCTGCAACCAATTCCATAGTCGATCCATTGGTCATATGTTCAAACTTCACGCGTTCCACTTTTTCATTGCCGATAAATTCTATTGGCTTAAATTCAGAAATCAATGGAATACCCATTTTAAAAACATAGTCTTTTTCTCTCTGAACAGCAGGTGCGCCTTCCAAAGTCTCCATGAAAACAGCGTATATGGAAGCAGCACCAAGATGTTTACAGGTTGCCGCACAGTCCATGGCAACATCTCCGCCGCCAATAATGACAACATTACCAAGAGAGTCCATCTCTCCATGGTTTTCTCTTGCCTGAGCTAAAAATTCCAGAGCAGTAACAATTCCCTGAAGATCGGATCCCGGAATGGACAGCTTCTTCGGCTGCCACAATCCTGCGCCGATAAAGACGGAGTCGTATTCTTTCTTTAGTTTCTCCAGTTCTTCCGGCGTGACTTTGTGATTGAGTTCAAACTTGACTCCGAGTTTTTCCAGTTGACGAATATCCTGATCAATCACCGCATCCGGAAGACGAAATGGAGGAATTCCATAGCGGAGCATGCCGCCTGGTTTTTTATGTTCATCAAAAATGGTTACTTCAACACCCTTCTTGGCAAGCTCAGCAGCACACGAAAGGCTTGCCGGGCCTGCTCCGATACAGGCAACACGTTTTCCGGTATAGGTATCTTCTTTTATCAGATAAGTCTTATTACATTTTCTTTCATGTTCCATAGCGAACTGTTGCAGCTTTCCAATCTGAATCGGCCGATCGATGCCACAGCGGCTGCATGCCTGCTCGCAAAGCCTTTCATAAGGACAAATAAGGGCACAGCTGGCACCGAGAATATTATTTTTACGGATGGTTTCGGCAGCTCCATTTATATTTCGAAACCGGATGCTACGGATGAATTTTGCCGGATCTGTACCGGCCGGACAACCTTTACTGCATGGCGCGTCTTCACAAAGTAAACACCGTGAAGCTTCTTCCATTGCTCTGCGGACATCAAAAGCTTCGATTTGTTCTGGTTCGTATTCCATAGCCAGATTTTGATTCATGATGATATCCCTCCTATTTTTATTAATGTCTCATTTGTACAAACGGCTTGAATGACATCCATTGTTTCTATGAGTCTACTTTTCTTAAGTCAAACTGCGTTGTTTCGCTGACAGTTTCTGATACCAGCACGAAAATTCTTCTGAAAGCTTGACGCAAAGGAATCCGAGCACTGCCCCGCTCAACAGTGAAAGCAACAAAACTTGCCAGTCGCCATTGGCAGCGAATGTCGAAAAACAACCAATAAAGATTCCGGGGGTGTAATTGATCAGCGGCAGTTTTCCCGCCAAACACATGACAACGGTGATGATCCCGCTAAAAATCGCTGCACTGTAGGGAATTTCCAGCACAGCCGACAGCCAGAGTATCAACATGCCGCAGCCGACGCCCGTGATGTTGCAAAGCATCGCTTTTACCATTCCCTTGACACCACCCGTGCCGACTGCAAAAAAAGTGGTGCATCCGGCAAACCCAGCCCAGGTCATCAATCCAAGGGATGGAGCTAGCAGGGCCCATAATCCACACAACAATCCGGTGGCAAGAACGCTAGACATTTCATTTTTTAACTCCTTTCTTGATAAGTTTACCAGTTTACATAAATCATTATAGCAAAATATTTTTATTTGTGAAATATTTCACAATCTTTTCATAAAAAATTGCGAAATATTTAACATTTTTTATAAAAAATTTATTGTCCAGAATACAAAAATGGGTGTGAAAATGGGGAGGATTTTGTAAAAGCTCCAATTGAAATCAAACCTTTTGAAAATGGGAGAAAAGAAAGCAAAAGGGCGTCTTGATGGGAGTTGAAACAGAGGCCTATGAGACGATGATCAATGGCTCCAAGTTTTATCAAAGACAAATAGAAGAAGTAATTGAGAAATTACTGATTTAACAAATATTAGTGAAAAACAACTGTTGCAAGAGCTGAACCATACATGTTGTTACTGATTTTCCATTATCTCAAAAAACAAGCAATAGATCTTCCAAAAGCCGTTCCAATTGCGGAAGCGAAAAATGCCGCCACATATTTCTTCATCTTAAAACGATATTCCGTCTGTGCAGAATTTTTCATAGAAAATAGGAATGTAGAAATATTGTAACAAGCTTTTTATGTGAAATAAACGAACAACATTATAATGAACTTATAGAGGTGATGAAAATGCATGGAAATGGGCATCTGCAGCAAATCGGGAATTCTTACAGGCAAGGGAAGAAGGATATCGATTATAATGAAAACCCATTTATCGTCATTTGGGAAGTAACAAGAGCCTGCCAGCTTAAATGCGTGCATTGCCGTGCCGATGCGCAGCCTGTTCCGGACCCACGGGAATTAACGCATGAAGAAGGAATCAAGCTGATTGATGATATTTATGAAATGAATAACCCGATGCTTGTTTTCACTGGCGGTGACTGCATGATGCGGGAGGATCTTTTTGAACTGGCGGATTATGCCATTAAAAAAGGCATGCGCGTCTCGATCACACCAAGCGCCACCCCGAATGTGACGAAAGAAAAAATGGAGAAGGCTAAACAAGTGGGGCTGTCGCGCTGGGGGTTCAGCCTTGACGGGCCAACTCCGGAAATTCACGACCGTTTCCGCGGAACACCTGGCTCATTTGAACTGACAATCGAAAAGATAAAATACTTAAACGAATTGAACATGCCGCTACAAATTAACACCGTAATTTCGCGCTACAATTATGACCATTTAGAAGAAATGGCGAAATTGGTTGCCGATCTGAAAGCGGTCATGTGGTATATTTTTCTGCTTGTTCCAACCGGAAGAGGGCAACTGAATGACTGCATTACTCCTGCCGAGCACGAAAAAGTGTTTCGCTGGCTGTATGAACTGAGCAAAACAGCGCCATACGACATAAAAACGACCGCAGCACAGCATTATAGACGTGTCGTTCTCCAGCAAAAAATGCGCGAACATAAAATTGAAAACGGTGAAATTCGTTATGAGGACACGATCACCACTGATAAAGCTTCCATGATCGATGGCTTAAAACGAGCTCCTAAAGGCGTTAATGATGGGAATGGGTTTGTATTCGTTTCACACATTGGCGATGTGATGCCAAGCGGCCTTCTGCCGATTGTATGCGGAAACGTCCGCGAAACCCCGCTTTCGAAAATTTACCGGGAGTCAAAGGTATTTAAAGACTTGCGCCAGCCTGACAACTACAAAGGGAAATGCGGCGTTTGCGAATTTCGTTATGTTTGTGGCGGCTCCCGCGCCAGAGCGTACGCGGTGACAGGAGATTACATGGAAAGCGAACCATTCTGTGTGTATATCCCGCTGGCAATGAGAAAGAAAGAAATGCGCCACTGAGCTACCTGTTTTCCCGATCATTTTCAACGCGCTTTTTTTATGCGTTTCTTCTCAAAAGAATCGTGCTCCCGTAGGCAATCAGTGAAGGCGAAGTCTCCTTGGTTGATTCATAGGGAGAAAGGCTTGATACCCTGTATCAATACCAAGGGGCTTTCTTTGTTTTAAGTCTTTTACTAAACTACGTTTGGGAAATGGACAGGACGAAAGTTACAGGATTTGCCGAAGCCCGTGAAATCCTCCAGCGGATGTTTGAATCATGTAACGATATATTGCATAAGGAGGCTTTCCTTTTTCCACACAGGAGACTGGATATTCAGTCTCCCAAGTGAAGGAAACAGCCCCATCTCTATTCTTAATCAATATTTTACATTACTACGATCTTCCGCAACTTTTTTTGTAACTTTATTTCTTTTATTCACCAGAAAAAGAAATAATATTGGCAAGATAATGATAGCTCCAATCATACTCCACAATATATCTGTGCCGCCTATGACTTGTTCTTTTAGTAATCGATAGTAGGTATAAGAAGAATAGGGGAGCACAAGAACGATGGAAGTGATTACACCAGGAGTGTATTTTCTTAGATAGAGCGCTTGCCCTAAATGTGTGAATACATGGGCAAAAAAGATAAACAGTAACATTAAAAAAATATAGTAAAAAGAGAAAATGACGGCTAAAAATGTCGCTGTTGTGATGGTAAGAAAAATCCAAAATACATCGTTCGCAAATTGGAGAGTTGTCATATGAAAACTACTATAAAAATATTTCCGCATGGATTTAGGTAAAACCGCGAGAACATGTTCTTTGTTCTGTTTGGTCCATTTCTCCACCGTCAAAATCTCTTCAAAATCATGAAACATAAACAAAATGGGAAATAACCAAAACACACTAATCAAATGAAGGTGAGCATCCAACCATTCCAATACCACTTCAATCACCGCTTTTCGAATGATTAAGAATTCCGCCCAAAAACATCTGTGCGACTTGCTCGCCCAATTCTTTTTCTGTTTTTTCTCCTGTTAATAAATATCGATGTATCAATCGTTCTGTAATAGCAACGATGGACTCAGCTGCCATCCATGTGTCAATTTCTTTTTTAACAATTCCGAGTCGCTGGTTATTGGACATGTTATTTGCGATTTGTTCGACAATCTTTTTTCGAATCCGATCACTTTCTGTTGCATGTTGAAGGGCAATCCTTGTCAGATTCGGGTTCTTTCCTAACAAAGTAAACAACTTGACAAACATGTCGGTTACATAACTTTTGACATCCGTTGGCGAAAGCTCAACAACTTTTTTCCAACATCACTTAGTTCCATTAACTGTTGATCAAAATCCTGAAGCAGTTGTTGAAAGATATCTTCCTTTTATTGTGAAACAATTCTTCTGCGAGAATTTGTTTTTTGCACCGGGCCGGACGTCACCGCACGTTAATGTGCGGTGCGAAAACCGAACTTCTGAAAAAACTGAAGATGGGCCGGCGCGATGTATTAGTGTTTACTGTCAAAAGAAAGCGGAATGCATGTCGAATCCAAGTGATTCACCAGCATGATAGGCGCGGTTTTAGTGTTAAGAGGATTTCTCACGACACTGGCCGCTTCCATGCCTTGTTTCGTTGATGGAAAGAAGCAGACTTCACATATAAATCCCATGTAATTAATGTTGTGCAATTTTGCTATTTTTTCTGAAAGCATTTTAAAAGACGGGAGTGGCTGTTCACGACCTGTCCTTTCCTGGTAGTTTATTCGCTATGTTTTATGGCGCCGGCGACATTGTAGTCAGAAGGGTCCAATTCTGTTGGCTTGCCGAGCACGAGCTTTGCCAGTTCCGAACCCAGGTAAGGGCCTGCTGTCAGTCCGGATGCGCCCAGCCCGTTGGCCACATAGATGCCTTTAAAACCAGGAAGCGTTCCAAAGACCGGAAGAAACCCAGGAGTGTATGGACGAAAACCGACTCTTGTTTCAAGATGAGTGCAATTTGCCAGCCCTGGAGCTACGGTTAAAGCTTTGTCTAATACTTCGTGCAAACCGCCAGCCGTTATTCTGCAATCGAAGCCGACCCCATCTTCATGCGTTGCCCCGACAACGATGCGGCCGTCGTTAAAGGCAAGGAGATATTGGTTGTTTGGCGGCATGATAACGGGCCAGTTGTCTGTATCCCGTTCTGGCCTTTCAAGGTGAACGATTTGTGCTCTTTGCGGCGTTACTAAAAATTCAATGCCTAATGGCAGAAGCAGCTCTTTTGACCATGCACCGGCTGTTGCAATGACGGCATCTCCTACATATTGTCTTCCTTCCACTTCGACACCGATTACTTGGGCACCATGATGGATAAGTTTTGCGCTTCCTCTGATATAAGTGGCCCCAAGCTTTTGCGCTGCCCGAATTAAGGAATCGCGAAGGGCTCTTCCATTAACGCGAGCGGCGCCGCTGACATGAATGGAGCTATACTTCTCAGCTAACGGCGGAAATAGCGCTTTTGTTTCCTTCGGAGACAGCCGCGTAATTTCGCCCATTTCTGGCGCGTCTTCACGACGTTGTAATGCTCTTTCCTCAATCTTTTGAAGCTTCTCTTCTTCTATATGGAGACAGATGGCTCCTACACGCGCATATCCCGTTTCCGTTTCACCGCAGGATTTCAATTCTTCGATTAAAGCAGGATAAAATCTCGCTCCGCCTTTCGCTAAGCGATACCAAAGCTTATTCCGGCGCTGGGAAACCCATGGACAAACAATTCCAGCTGCGGCATCTGTTGCTTGGCCTTTGTCACCTCTATCTATTAACGTGACAGCAGCTCCTTCCTTTGCCAAGTGATAAGCGGTAGACGCTCCTAAAATTCCGCCTCCAATGACTATGCATGATGTCATAAAAAACACCTTTTCTTTTTTTCTTTTTCCATCATTAGAATAGCATATGATGAAACATTTGCAAGGTCAAGTCCAAATTATTGTGTAAATTCCCCTTTGATAGACAACATGGACCTGATGACTTGACGTATGGTAGGTAAGACCGGCAAGTCCCCCTGCCGGTCGCCTTCCCGGACAAATGATCATGTTGTCAAGGAACAGGCGTGTCAAGGAGCTTTCGCGGCATATCCTCGCTTCGCTCCGGTATTCCACGTTCTCCTTGACACGGCGTAGAGGTTATCCCACTCTCTTGATCGCCGGAGCCACCTGATTCACCGATCGGACTCCTTGCTCTTTCGTTTTCCGCCACTGCCAATATTCAGCCATATCCAAGTATTTGCGCCCTGACATCCATTTTTCATCGATTTCGATCAACACGGCACCAACGAGGCGATACACCGATTCCCGGTTCGGAAAGATGCGGATGACCCGTTCTCTGCGGCGAATTTCTTCGTTCAGCCGTTCCACTCCGTTGGTCGTGCGCAGACGCCGCCGATAACGGTCCGGATAGTCCAATACGGCGGTGGCGTCTTCGAATCCCTCTTCGAGGATTTGCATGGCTTTTGGGACTTTTTCTTCCCATTTGGCCAGCACTTGTTCCAATAACAGCCGGGCCGTTTGCTTATTTGGAGCATGAAGAATCCCACGAATCTCCTCGAGCAAGGCATCCTGCATATACTTTGGTGCGGCGTCGAGGATATTGCGAATAAAATGTGTCTGGCATCGTTGCCATGTAGCGCCTTGGAAATGCTTTTCAATGGCTTGCACCAGCCCACCGTGCTGATCCGAGATGATCAAGTCCACTCCCCGGAGTCCCCGATCTTTCAGCCATCCGAAGAACTCGCTCCAGCTGGACTCCGATTCACTGTTTCCGATTTGCAGGCCAAGAATTTCCCGATATCCTTCCTCATTCACTCCTGTAGCGATCAACACGGCACTGGAGCGTACTCGTCCATCCTCCCGGACTTTCGTATAAATAGCATCTACTAGCACAAACGGATACACGTGTTCATGAAGGGAACGGTAATTCCAGTCTTGGATAATCGGATCCAGTCCCTTGCACAGTGAGGAGACCGTGGACTTGGAAAACGAAGTGCCGCATAATTCCTCCGTGATTTGAGTGATTTTTCGGGTAGACACCCCGTTTACCACCATTTCCATTAGTGCCAGTACCAGTGCTTGTTCGCTCCGTTGATACCGTTGGAACAGCTCCGTAGAGAACTCCCCATCTCTTGTCCGTGGAACGCGCAAGGTCAACCGTCCCACCCGGGTCGTCAGCTGGCGTGGATACGAACCGTTTCGATAGCCTTTTCGTTCTTCCGTTCGTTCATAACGGCGAGCTCCCAGCTGTTCTTCCACTTGTGCCTCGAGGATTTGATTGAGGACTTGTTCCAATAGCTTAGCTAATCCCTCATCTCTGGTGAATAACCCGTGCAAAAGTTCATCATTTAGGGTAATATGATATTGAGCCATGGTTGCATTCCTCCTTATGTTTGGTGTTTTTGGTCCACTGTTTATTCTACCAAAGGGGAAGCAACATGGCTCTTTTTCTATTTCTCTTTTTACACAATTATATGGACTTAACTCATTTGCAAAAAGATCATCTTGGAGGATAGTATCTGTCACTGTTCGGTAAAAGAAAAGTGTCGCGTTCATGGACTTTATGCTGCCGAATTTGTTTTATCTTCATTTCGCTAGGGACTTCCGTGGAAAACGTTGCAGCGTTAACGTCTGTTAGGATTGGAGCTAATATGCAAGCCGATATTTCTTTAAAACATTATTGATAGATGTTGTCATTGGTGGTGCTATAAATTATATAGTGGAGATAACTTATCTTTGATACAACGATTTCAATATTGACTTTTTTGATGAAAAGTTATGAAAAAAATGTGAATTCTATTGTTATGATCGATAAAAAAAGCTATATTGAAAATATAGGAATAAGTGAATAACTTCACAAATAAAGTCTAGTGGATTATTTGACGCGAAAATTTTTTATCATTATTTGTGAAGTAATTCACAAAAAACTAAAGGAGAGAGCAACTATGTTGAAAAAAGTATTCGAACCGATCAAAATTGGAAATTTACAATTAAAAAATAGGTTAGTAGTGCCTCCAATGGTTACGAATTATTGCAATACAGACGGAACTGTTACAGAAAGGTATATTGCGTACCATGAAGCAAGAGCTAAAGGCGGCTGGGGGCTAATTATTACTGAAGCTACTGCAGTAGATGAGCGCGGTAAAGGATTTCACAACATGGCAGGACTTTGGTCTGATGATCAAATGGAAAGTCATTCAAGACTGACAGAAAGAGTCCATCAACATGGAGGGAAAATCGCAGTTCAATTATATCATGCCGGCAGACAGACAGGAAGCCATATAACGGGAGTACAGCCAGTAGCGCCTTCTCCAATAAAAGATCCTACAATGGATGAAACTCCACGTGAATTGACGAAAGAAGAAATTAAGGAAATAATAGAAAAATTCGGGGATGCGGCGCTAAGAGCGAAAAAAGCGGGGTACGATGCGGTAGAAATCCATGGGGGGCACGGTTATTTAATCAATCAATTTTTGTCACCGTTTTCTAATAAAAGAACAGATGAATACGGCGGAACGTTAATGAATAGAGCGCGTTTTGCCGTGGAAATTATAGAAAATGTTCGAAAAAAAGTTGGAAAGCATTTTCCGATTTTATTCAGAATATCTACGGTTGAATTTGTTGAGGGCGGTCTTACAATAGAAGATACAAAAGTCATCGCCAGAATGCTTGAACAAGCAGGAGCCGATGCGATCCATTGTTCCACAGGTGTATATAAAACCATGATGTATGTTATTCAGCCGGCTGCTGTGCCTCATGGTTTTTCAGTCAGCTTTGCTGCAGAAATCAAAAAAGTAGTATCGATTCCGGTAATTGCAGTAGGAAGAATCAATGATCCGCTTATTGCGGAATCAGTACTTTTATCAGATAAAGCAGATTTAATCTCCATGGGCAGAGCAGCTTTAGCCGATCCTGAACTTCCGAATAAAGCAAAAGAAGGAAAGCTTGATGAAATCCTTCCATGCATAGGCTGTGTGCAAGGCTGTATAGGAAGATTACTCAAAGGGCTGGATATATGCTGCTTAGTAAACCCTTCCACAGGAAAAGAAAAAGAATTTGCGGTAGAGCCGGCGAAAGAAAAGAAAAAGGTATTTGTGGCGGGAGGCGGCATCGCCGGCATGCAATCGGCGATCATTGCTGCTAAACGCGGCCACGAGGTCCATTTATATGAAAAAGGAGACAAATTAGGCGGGCAATGGTTATTAGCGGCCGTTCCTCCAAGCAAAACGGAGTTAAACACATTAACGATATGGTTAAAAGCGCAATTGGATAAACTGGGAGTTCATGTACATCTGAAAACAGAATTAAATGAAAACATTATAGAAAACGAAAATCCTGATGCGGTTATTATTGCTACGGGCGCTAAACCATTCGTGCCAAACATCCCTGGCGTTAACTTGCCAGAAGTGGTGCTTGCTCAAGATGTACTGGCAGGCAAAAAAGATGTTGGCCAATCAGTAGTAGTGGTAGGCGGAGGATTGGTGGGTGCAGAGACTGCAGCGCACCTGGCAAATCACGGAAAGAAAGTTGTTATTATTGAAATGCAAAAAGAAATTGTAAAAGACGGTGAACCAGCAGTTAAATATTTCCTTTTAAAAGATTTACAAGAACATAATGTGGAAATTATTACATCTGCTACAGTCAAAGAAATTAAGCAAGGTTCAATTACCTTTGAAAAAGATCATGTCATGAAAGAAATTAGAGATGTGGATAATGTTGTTATTGCTGTAGGGTCAAAACCTGAAAATACACTTGCGGATAAACTGCAAGGCAAGGTGGAAAAACTTATTACTGTAGGAGATGCTTTAAAAGTAAGAAAGGCGATCGAAGCTATGGAAGAAGGTTACAGAGCGGGATTAGCGGTATAAAGAATTCAAAAATGATGCCGATTATGTGGAGGCCAGCTGTTCACTCCTAAGCTTTATAATTAAGAAGGGCTGACTCAAAACATCGCTTTGGGTGATGCTGAGTCAGCCTTTATTGTTTATAGTTAAGAAGAGTCATCTTATTCTTTTTATTGAGGAATTTGCCTCTTTGATGTACATCAAGCTAGGATCTAGACATCACATCCTAACTCATGCTAAGCTGTTTTCCTGATTTGTACATGGTTGCTTTCGGAGATTCACTTTGCTGGTACGCGATGAAAGTATCAAAAATGATAAAACAAAAGAAAAGGAGAGATTTGTGCTTTTTATCTTGTTTTTCTCCTCTTATACTTCTGCGTTTTCCGCACTTTCATGATTTTCCATAACGAAAAGGAGTGATCGACTCGTGATCGAGCATTATTTTCAAAAGGTCAGCGAACGTCTGGAACTCGTTTTAAAACATGAAAAGGACAATCTTAAAAAAGCCGCTTATGCAGTAAGTGAAGCCATTCAGAAAGGTGGAATTATTCAACTGTTCGGATGTGGTCACTCTCACATTTTAACGGAAGAAGTGTTTTACCGTGCTGGCGGGCTTGCGTCAATTAAGCCAATATTTTTTGAGCCGCTTATGCTGCATGAAGGGGCGGTCCGTTCGGCAATGTTGGAGAGAAGGAATGATTTTGCACAAAAGTTTATCGAGCATGAAGATATTCGTCCTGAAGATGTGTTTTTTGTTTTGTCCACATCGGGGCGCAACCCAGTTCCGATTGACGTTGCGCTGACGGCTAAAGAGAAGGGGGCTTATACAATTGCCATTACATCCTTGGAATATGCAAAAAGCCAGCCCTCACGCCATAAAAGTGGTAAGTTGTTATACGAGGTAGTGGATCTTGTTATTAATAATCATTCCGTGAAAGGGGACGCAATTTTATCCCACAAAAATGTTTCCGTTCCGTTTTCTCCTACCTCTACTGTTGTTGGAAGCGCGATTTTAAATGCTATTTTTGCTGAAGCGATTGTCTTCATGGCGGAAAGCGGTTTGGAGCCGCCGATCTTTTTAAGTGGCAATATGGAAGGGGCGGATGAACATAACAACAGATTAATTGCAAAATACAAGGAAAGAATTCCTGTTTTAGTAGGGGCAAGTTAACAGCAGCGTTAAAAATGCCCCCGCTTTTTTTAACAAAGAATTGCCGGCGAAGATGCGGCAATCCTTTTGGATATCCATCGCGCCTCTAGAGCGGACTCATCCAGCGATAAAACTTCCAGACCATCGCCATAAACAGCGAATACCCGACAAACGAATACGTATGTTTCCATTCGGAGCTGTGGACAAACCATCCTATTGTCTCTGCCTGCTTTTCGATCCATGTCATTAGCAGGCTTATTGTGATGAGAAACCATCCTCGTTGCCACGGGCGCAGCTTGGCCATTGCGTAAAGAAAAACAGTGGCAAAGAGCGGCAGGCCGATTAAAGTGAAGGAAAGATCAATGGAAAAAACAGCTGGGAATGGTCTATGCGGAAAATAATACCATCCATTTCCGACAAAATAAAGGTCTAAATATGTTCCAATCCATGAGGCAAAGACAAGCGTAGCAATATAAGCCGGCGCGCGTTTAGCGCGAATGAAAGAAGGCGTTTTTGGCGATGATCGCCAGTTCCATTTTTTCGAGTGTTTCACAATAGGCATTGGTAATCTCTCCATTTATTTGTCCGTTTGATTCCGCGAGGTATTCCACCACATTCCAATCTTCAAACCAATCGCCGCGCTCCGCTTCTTCATGGACAACATTTTTCCATGCGTATAGAAGTTGCGGACTGTAAATTCGGGGAACTCCCGGTTGTATTTGACAATCTTTAATCCGCCGGCGGTACGGTTGCCTTGGTGCCGATTCACAGACATCATTGAACAAATGTGGCCAATAATCTTTCCTTGTCCCGGTATGGGGATGAAGGAAGGCCCAGCGAACCACCTTTTCCAATGTGTCGTTGTTTTGAAACAGCAGCGAGTACAGCCGCTTTCCTAATAAAATCCGTTCATGCAGCGAATGGAACTGATGGAGCGTTTGACCGATGAGAACCGTCTTTCCTTGTTGATCTTCGTACGGAAACAAAATATGATTGAAGCTAAGGAAATCTTGCAGTTTGAACTCGATTGTATGGAGGACGCTTTTTTGAAAAACGGGATTTTGAATAACGCGTTTTTCCAAATAATTTTGTTCGTTAATGACCAGGGCGATGGTGAGAATAGAAGGATCGCCGTAGTACCAAAAATGGTTCCAAATCGTTTCCATGAAGGTTGATACGTGAAACATTGGAAGAAGATAAAACAGCGGTTTTCTTCGTTTTTTACTTTCTTCATACAGCAAAAATTGCGGATAAATATCTTGAAAAATAAGCCAGTTTCCCCGTTCTAAGAAGGTGAAAAAAGATTGCTGTTCTTTCTCGGTCAACAAATACAGCAACAGCTCCCCTTTTAAATCCGTCATATTCCAGCCACCGTTTCTCGATACCATATGTCCTAAAAAAGCCCAGTGAATTTCTGGATGGCGTTTGTAAAAGTCTAGGTATGCCGCTGTTCTTGTGACATTGTTTTCGTTTTTCTCTTTCGTCTGGGCTGTTATTTGCTGTACAAGCCGTTTTTCTTCCATTGCTAGATTGGCCTCTTTTCCAATGTTGCTCATCCCTTTCCGCTTTTTCTTTAACTCATTTTTGATTTCAAGAAGCATTGGAGAGAGGGAAGGAGTTTTCTTTTTTGTCCAAAACATGTGAGCCACTCCTTCTATGAATCGTTTTGCCGGTGCGGGAATAAGTATTAGAGGGAGAGATGATATGCTACTGGAAAAGGATGACTAGTGTGACATACAGCGTGTCAAGTGAAATGAGCAGACTTGTGGCGACAGTGAAACGGGAACAAGCTCCCGCTGGCTCGTGGCGCTACCCATTTGAAACAGGCATTTCTACGGATGCTTATATGATCATCTTATTACGCACGTTGGAAAGAAATGATCAAGATCTGATTCGAAAACTGGTGGAGCGAATGGAAAGCAGGTAGGAGGACGATGGGGCGTGGAAGCTGTTTTACGATGAAGGGGAAGGGAACGTCACCGCGACGGTAGAGGCGTATTATGCGCTTTTATATTCTGGGTATCGAAAAAAGACGGATCGCCATATGCAAGCGGCGAAACAACGGATTTTAGAAATGGGAGGCATCGAGAATGTGCATATGTTCGCGAAGTTTATGTTGGCCATGACGGGACAATATCGCTGGCCGAAGTTTTTCCGATTCCCGTTGAATTTTTGCTGCTTCCGCCTTCATTTCCGCTCCATTTTTTTGATATTTAGGAGGATTGGACGGCTTCGTATCCGACAGGGCAGGGGATGGCTGGCGGATTTTATATTCACTACCACAGTTACCGTCATGTATTTCCGTTGTTAACGTTAAGTCACTATAAAAAGAAATTTGGCACACTTCCGGCATGAAAAGAAGTGGCTATGAATTAAATACGGCCGCTTTGCAGTTTGCTTGAAAGCAATCCTTAAATAAACATTGCTGTGTATGGGGGACCTTTGCATATAGAGAGATTATGGCAATGGGGGATAGGGGCAATGAAATTGGAAGAAACAGTGCAATTTTATGCCGATAAGCTAAATGATACAGAAGAGCAAATTGCCAAGTATATTTAAGGCGGTTCCTTTGAAAACCGCCTTCTTTTTTTGCAGTATGATGCCCAAGAAATAGACAAATGAAACAATATAGATTTTGCCTGAAAACTTTTATGCCTCATCGTTTTTTTCTCTGTTGTTGCCGATCGCGAAGGAAAACGCGGCAAGCAGAAACACGATGGCGAGGCAAACGGTAGAACCGATTATATTATCTTTGTTAAATATAAAAGAGATGAAAATGGTCGCTAAAGAGATGACCGCTAATATCGTTGTGTACGGAAACCATTTAACTTGGAAAAACGGTTGTTCCGTATATTGGGAACGAAGCTTTAGTTGAGCCAAGCAAATGCTTATCCATACTAAAAGAACGGTAAAACCGGGGATCGTCATGAAATAGCTGATGACCCGATCGGGAGCCATATAAGCGAAAAATACCCCGATCAATATACAGATGGTGACGATGGTAATGCCGTTTATCGGTATTCCGTGTTTGGAAACCTTTAATAACCTTTTTGGCGCTTCCCCGTTTTGCGCCATGGAATATAACATTCTGGAAGTTGCGTATATTCCCGTGTTTGCCGCGGATAAAACGGCGGTTAAAAGAACAAAATTCATAATATGCGCTGCTCCGGGCAGCCCTGTTATGTTCAATACTTGAACAAACGGGCTGTCTTCCCCCGAAACGTTATTCCATGGCATTAATCCGCATATAATAAGAATAGGGAGAATATAAAAAAGAATGACTCTCCATACGGTTCCTTTAATGACTTTTGGCAACACCTTCTCGGCGTCTTTCGTTTCCGTCACAGCGACGCCAATTAATTCAGCACCGCCATATGAAAACATGACGACTAAGAGGGCGCTCAACATTCCTCCGATTCCATGCGGGAAGAACCCACCGTGTTCTGTGTAGTTGGACAACGGATCATCGATAGCGCTTGGAATGATTCCGAATAAAATGCCAAAGCCTAAAATAATAAAAGCGGTTAATGCGGCAATTTTAATCCCTGCGAACCAAAATTCAATTTCCCCATAGTATTTTACATGAAACAAGTTCATTCCGATGATCAAGACGGTGCAAAAGAAACTTAAAAGCCATAACGGCACGGATGGAAACCAATATTTTAGGAAGCTTCCTGCCGCTAAAATTTCGACAATGGTGACAATCGTCCAATTGACCCAATAAAGCCATCCTACGATAAAGGAGATATGAAATCCAAACGCTTTATATACAAGGTGCTGGACGTTTAAGTTAGGAAAGACAATGGCCATTTCCGCTAATGCCGACATTACAATAAACAGCAGCAGGCCGCCTAATAAGTAAGAGAAAACGACGCTTGGCCCCGCTATATTCAGCGTATCCGAACTTCCTTTAAAAATGCCTGTTCCAATCATGCCTGCCAAAGCAATAAGCTGCACGTGCCTTGGTAGCAACCCTTTCTTTAAATGTTGATGATTGTTTTCCATGTTGTTCCTGCCTTTCTGCCATAAATATTATCGTGATGATGGATTGCCAATAATGATAGAGTTATAGACGGCAAAAAGATGATGAAAGGTTGCAAAAGCAAAATCAACGTCTGAATTTATTTTCCCGGTGAGTCGGCCTAAATAGAGAGGGAAAATATAAATAATTAGGGAACAATCAAAACGGATTCCCATGAATCCGTTTCCTTTTAAGACGTTTTTGCTTAACCGCTTTTAAGCTTTTCAGCTTTTATGCTTTTATGCAGTTAAGTATAAAACAATATGTTTTTAAAATATAATATTGTCTGTTTATTGTCAAGATTGCGCCGCAAAACTGTTTTTGGCAAGTAAAAAATGCATGGAGCATATTAGATTGTTAGAAACATTAAATGATCATAATTACGTGTTGTAAGAGGATACGATAAAACGATATTTTAAAGGAGGGACAAAAGTCGCTGAAATGGCACAGACAGAAGCAGCATCTGTTAAACAAGAGGTACTTTAGTTAAATCCAGCTGTTGCCAAACAGAATAGACGATTAAACATTTTTGAAGTGATTTCGTTATTACGTAGTTCGAAGATTTTACGAAACTTTGCACCCTATTAATTTTCTGAAAAGCGCGAGTGGTGGGGAGTTCACAGACTGAATCAATCGGTCTTTTTTGTCTGTCTTGTTTTCAATAAAAGTCAATTATTCATTTTCTTTTTAGGAATTGTTAAGCTCTTCCAGTCATCAGATTTAAGTTGTTTCGCGATATAAACTATTTGCCCAATATGATAAGAATAATGATACATTTGTCTTTCAATCGCTTCGATAATAGTATGTGGTTCACTTCGAATATAAATGATCTGAAGAAGATGTTCTTCTTTAATCGTGTCTAAAGCTTTTAAGAATACATCCCAACCTTTATTCCAAACTTCGTATAACTCCTCACGGCTTGAAATGGTATTTTCAAATTCTCCATCCCTATCTCTATATGGTTTTTCGCCATCTGAATGGAAAAAATCTGTCCATCGTGAAACCATATTTCCGCTCATATGCTTAACAATTACTGCTATACTGTTGGAGTTATCATTAGGCGACCAAAATAAGCCTCGGTCGTCAAGTTGTTCGAATGCTTTTTCTGCTGTATTTTTCATGCTTTCAAATCGTGTTTTAACAACTCTTAGATATTCCGAAGCTACAGATGGATTGTTGGACATAGTAATCATCCCCTTTAAAAGATTTTTGCGTAAAAATGCTTTACTTATATCTATACTTCTTTTTTAATGCTATATTTTCCTTTTACATCTCTGATGTTTTCTGCAACTAAAAAGTTAAGCGAAGCACAAAATTTTTTCAGCACCCTAAGTCTTTTTTATAAGTTCATATAAGAATGTTTCAGACGATAACTAGTTCCTGTAAATGTTAAGAGATAGCTGTGATGAATAAGGCGGTCAATGCTTTTATCTTGCATAATGCGCTACCTTTATTTTGCCTTAAACAAAAATTAAGAGAGAAGTATGTATAATTGAGCAGGGGCCTTAACTGGTTCCTGATTTTTTTATTTCCGAATAAGTTTGAATTTTTATAAAAGAACAAAAAACATTTAGAGTGTTAAGACTCCTCATGTTTTGACGATAAGAAGAGTGTTGGAACCATTCATCGAAACAAAATGGGGGGAATGATGTCACAACTTTCCCATCATGATTAATTGGCTTTATTTTAGCCGTGCCTGATTCAGCATGAATTAGGTGCCATACATATAGGAATTTCTGTATGTATACAGAGCAAGCGGTGAAGGAGCTTTCTTTCTCTTTCTAGTTTTGCTTATTTTTTAGGTTATGGATGGAACATTTCAGAAAATAAAATCTCTACTTAGGAAGGTGCATCAAGGTGATTCTCATCAATGATCAAATCATTTCTCCTATTCTAGTCGAATCGATACAAGAACTTAATGTTCCTGTTTTCAAACAAGGTAACCGTTCCGAAATGTTAAAAGCATTAAAGGGAATGGAAGCTGAGGAGTTTTTCCCTCTTATTACTGAGCAGCAAAAGTTATTGACGAATTCAGAGAGCTGCTTAGCACTGCTTGAATCTTATGCTCCTGATAGCGTTCAAAATCATTGGGCAAAACAATTAAAAGATAAAGGAGCATTCCGCCAAATTCTTTCTAGTATGTATCCTGATTACTTTTATAAGGTAGTCAGCCTAGACGAGCTTAATAAAATTTCGGTAGAGGATATTCCTTTTCCTGTTGTGATTAAGCCAAGCAAAGGATATTCCAGCGTGGGAGTGTATAAAGTAAAAAGTGCAGATCAGTGGGAGGATACTTTACATAAATTAAGTACAGATCTGCTTCTTATAAAAAACATTTATAACAAAGAAGTAATTAACGGAGAGAGCATTTTAATTGAAAAATGGATATTCGGAGAAGAATATGCTGTTGACGGTTATTACGATCACGATGGCAATCCGGTGATTTTAAACATTTTTAAACGTTTGTTTCAAGACGAATATGATACGTCGGATCGAATCTACTATACATCCAAGCAAGTTATCCATGAAATTTACGATGACATATTAACTTTTATGCATAAGTTTAGGAAAATTGTCCCAGTGAAGAATTTCCCGATTCACTTTGAAGTGAGAAAAAGTAATCATACCATCATTCCGATTGAAATGAATCCGCTCCGATTTGCTGGGGCGGGAACAACAGATCTTGGATATTATGCTTATGGATGCAATGTGTATAAGCATTATTTTCAAGGCACAAGCCCAGATTGGGAAGAAGTGCTTCGCGACATGGATGATAGTATCTATAGTTTCTTCTGCGCGGAAATCCCGATGGATATTTCACAAAATCTTATAAAATCCATTAACCATCAGTCGTTTAAAAAGCAATTTCAACAAATTTTAGAGTACAGAGAAATACAAGCAACAAATGATAGAACATTTGCCATTGTCTTTTTTAGAAGCGAAACAATGGAGGAGCTTTATCGATTACTGCAAATGGATTTACGTCCATTTATCACATTAAAGGAAATCGAACATTTGAGGGAGAGGTAGGAAATGAGAAGTATAACTTGGAAAAAATCAATCAAAATCCAATTAGTCATTAGTTTTTTATTTCCATTTCTTGTGTTTTCTCTAGTTCTTTTTGGATTTGTCCGATATGTATCAGATTATATTATTCAAGAACATGTTATTCCCCAGTTTGATGAACGTCTGACAGAAAATGGACGATTACTAACAGAGATGCTTGATCCTAATTTAATTAAAAATACAATCGACTTCCCAAAGACGTATGGCCCGGAACTTAAGCGGGATTTGGATTCGTTTATTGAACGAAAAAAAGGAATCGAGTATGTATACGTATTATCAAGAAAAAATGGCAAAGATGTCATTGTTGCTTTAAATGGCAGTGACAAATTTATGGTTGAGTCTCCATTTACAAATGATCAAAAATTATCATATGAAAACAAAGAGCCCGTGCTGAGTTCCATTTATAGAGATAAATGGGGGGTCCATAAATCCTTTTTCATTCCTGTTGACGGTGCGGATGCCATCGTTGGAATAGATATGAGCGCTAAATTTATTGATCAACTAGAAAAATGGATATTGACTGTTTCGCTTATTGCAACAGCTGTCATAGTTGTTATTGGAGTCTTATTGGCTTTGTTTGTTGGAAATAGAATATCTAAACCTCTTAATCGTCTAGTACAATATGCGAAAATCTTTTCTACCGGAGATCTTAGCCAAGCGGTAAATATCCAGCGGGAAGATGAGATAGGGGTTTTAGCGAATAGTTTTGAAGAAATGAGAAAAAATTTAAGTCGCATCATCGATCATGTAAGAGAGAAATCGGAAGCAATTCATCATACTGGCCAAACTCTTTTGGCATCCTTTGAAGAATTAGCTCAAGCATCTAAACAGATTGCGATGAGTACAGATGAAGAGGCAAAAGGTGCTGAAGAAAGAGCCAATCATATTGACCGGATTTCAAATATGATGTCTGAAATGTCAATAGCGATATCCAATGTGGATGAACAAACGAAGTTGATTAAAGACCTTACCGATCAAACAAGCCAGCAAGCTGAAAAAGGAAATGTTCAAGTTCAAATGATTACCGAACAAATGAACAAAATAAAACAAAATGGCATGGTGAGTAAAGAAAACTTATTTAATCTGGGGAAAAAATTAGAACATATTAATGAAATCATTAAGATTATCCAAGACATTTCATCCCAAATCCATCTTCTTTCTTTAAATGCATCGATTGAAGCAGCTCGTGCTGGAGAAGCCGGTAAAGGATTTTCGGTTGTTGCCCAAGAAGTTCAGAAGCTTGCAAACCAAACTGATGAATCCATCAAAACAATATCTGAAGCGATAGATGAGATCAATGAACAGGCTAATATTGTGCTAAATCTGAACCAACAAGATTTTGAAGATATTGTAAAAGGTGTTGAAATTGTTGAAGATAATGGGCGATTATTTAATTCTATTTTTGAAGCAGTAGAGCAATTGGCAAAAGGGATTGATGCGATTGTTAAAAGTACAGAAGATCTGCATCAAGCATCCGATGAAATTTTAACATCCATTCAAGAAATTGCAGCAATTTCAGAGCAAGGAGCGGCTGCGACTCAAGAAATTTCTGCTTCTGCTGCTCAACAAGACAATACGATTGACTATTTAAAACAACAAAATTCAGAGCTGAAACTCTTGGCTGACAACCTTCAAGATATGATTAAGCGATTTAAGACAAGTAAAATGTGAAGAGAAACAACTTAAAAAGAGATGCAGAATAACAAACAACTAACAAAATCTATTTGTGCATGACATTACATTTGATAAAAATTTAATAACTCCAATATCGCTGTTTTCCAAGACGAACAAGATTAATTGAAGCCTACTCGCTTTGAGTAGGCTACTTTTGTTTATAAAAGAAGGCGGAGTAAGACTCTTGCCTTCTTGACAACAATATTATAAAAAATAATGAAGATGTATGGTTTTGGACAGTGTTTGAGTCAGATAAATTGCTCGAAATCAGCGTAAAATAAATGAATCTGTCAAAATGCGAAAATCGTTAATCAAAGGCTTCATGTAAACAAGAGGATTTTTCTGCTACCGTTTTGCGATATTTCCTATGGATCGTCTATTTATTTAGTAATTTTTCTAAATGTTTTACCGTAGGTGTCAGGTTGGCAAAGAAATATGCTTCTCTTAATCTGCGGGATGGATCGCTTTGTTGCAAGTAACCGGCCCCTCCATGATGCAGCATGGAGCCATGGACCGCTTTTAGCGTGAGATAAGTAATGTTTAAACGGATTCTTAATAAATCTTCGCAATGTTGCGTCAAATCAGGCGATTGAACAAGACGATATATTTCTTCGCGGATGGATGTTAGTTCGTTTTCCAGTTCCTCCGGCTGAATGCTTAAATAGCGATTGCACCCGTTTTGTTTATTTTGTATTTTTTTCATTGACTGGATAGAAGCAGCTGTGACTCCCAATCCCAGCGGGATTTGATAAATAAGAAAAACTGGGCGTATTTTTTGTACAAAGTCATCCGCGTGTTCAGAAATGATCCATTGATCTGGGATAAACACATCATTGAATGTGCATGCATATGTTGCGCTTCCATTCAGTCCTAAATAATCCAGCTTTTCTTTTAACGCCAACCCTTGAGCATGGCACGGGACAAACGCCATGATCCGTTGTTTTTCATTAACGGAGGCGATAATGCCGAACCAATGATTTGGCCCTAAGTTTGAGACAGACGGCAAATAGCCGTTAATGATATATCCTTCTTGGGTCCGTTCTGCTTGCAAATGGAGAGATTCAAGTCCATCATAATATTTCATTGGATTGGACAATCCGGTTCCTCCAAGCGTTTTTCCGCTTTCAAGCAGCGGTAAAACTTCCTGCTTGAGGTAGGAGTTTTCGCATGTGCGCAAGTATGTGAGCGCTGCTAAGTGGCACCAAAGGGTAAAGGCGGTTGTCATGCATATTTTTGCCGTTTTCTCGACTAATTGTATTTCACGGGCGAGAACCTCTTTTTTCGAAAGCCCTGCTGACAAAAGGAAACCGTATTTTCCGATATTTTCAAAAAATTCACGGGGATAATAGGCTTTTGTATCAATTTTTCTTACTAAAGGTTTTAACTGGTTGTTAAGTAAATCAGCTAAAACACTTTTTGCTTCTGATTCCATAATGGCCATTTATCGCCACCTCCTATCCGGCTATTTAAAGCAAAGAAGATTAGGGACCGGAAATTGTGTAAAAAGCAGTTTTTTGAAGATCCAAGTTCACCGGGATGGAAAATGGGATTTTACATCATAATTACGGCTTGACCGTGAGGGATACCGGTCCAATGGCTCTAAATATTTTTGTTTTCTTCCCACAGCAAGAAAAATTTTAGCGGTTATCTAGCAATTTCATGATAGTCAAACCCCAGCGGGAATTGAAAATCCCGCTGAGGTGATGCAATGTTATTTATTTGGCAAAATTTCTGTGACCGTATCAATCGGTGCTTTCACTGCTTCACGGGCTTTTTTGACGGCTTGTTCATCCGGAGCATGATAGAAGCAAAGGCATTTTGTCATATCTTCGCATACATACGTTCTTGAGAAGGTGACTTCCGGTACTTCTGCATAGTGCACGGAATTCTTTTTCTTTCTGTCCAAATATTCTTCCATGGTGAGATTTTCAGGAAGGTTCCATTCCACTACGTAGTTTACGGTGTCTGCTTCTTTTTTGACTTCTTCGATATCCTTCCCTACTAAACGGACTGGTTTAATAAGAGTAACAGGAATGCCTAACCGTCTTAAGCGATCATTAATAATATTTCGTCCTTCGCTTTCAAAAATGAAAAATGCTCTTGAAAAATCTTTGGAAACTTGGACTTCAATAAGATTTGCGCCGTTTTTGCTTAGCTCTTCCCGAATCTCGGAAACTTTCTTTTCAAACACTTCTTTGTCTTTTACCGCCCCGGTTAAAATCGATTCCACTAAGTAAAGCGCCATGTTTATTGCCTCCTTTATCATTATAGCCTTAAATTCTTATGAAATTAATATGATTTTATGGTAATTTTATTATAGTTAGTTCAAGAAATCAACTTAAAAATAAATTTTACCGCATAAATTGGAGAGCACACCGCCATACCGCATCGCATATTTTCGGCCATGAACATGCACGATGCCGCAAAGATTCGGCTTTTGGCATTTTGGCTGGCGGAAGCAGGCCGCTTACAATAAAACTAAAAATCGAAAAATTTATATGAATAGTGGTAAAGGAAATTTCTATTCTGAGAAAAGGTAAGTTATAATTGAACCGAAACAAGAACAGGAGGTTTTTTTATGAAAGAGAGATATGATTTGCCTTGCAATATCGCCCAATCCTTGAACATCATCGGGGATCGCTGGACATTGTTGATTATTCATGAAATTTTATTGGGGCATACGACATTTAATGAAATAAGAAAAGCATTAAAAGGGATATCTTCCAATCTTTTGTCGGATCGTTTGAAGTATTTGGAGGAAACTGGCTTGATCACTTCTACTTTATATTCCGAACATCCGCCAAGATACAAATACATGTTGACAAAAAGCGGAAAAGATTTGGAAATAGTGTTCAATGCCTTAATCATTTGGGGCAGAAAACATTTAAAAAAATGTTATAAAAAATTGGTACATGAATCTTGCCAGCATGAAGTAGAAGTTTCTTATTATTGCCCACGATGTAAAACAAATGTGGAGGACTTGGCCGTTGTCGAGGTCCATTCTGAAGCGATTCCCGAAAAGCTGTGATAATGCTCATAAAAAAGAGACAGGAAGCATCCTGTCTTTCTGTCTTTTTTATAGTTTATTCATCCGGCTGCATTCCCCATTGTTTTTCTATCCATCTTTCGAATAATTGGATGGCTTTATCAAGGATAAGCCCCAAGATGCCGATAAAGATGATTCCGGCTAAAACAAGATCCAAACGCAATGAATTTCTCGCGTCGACGATTAAATACCCTAATCCGGACTGGGCGCCGACCATTTCTCCGGCAACGAGAAAAATCCAAGCGGTGCCGATTGCAATGTGAAGTCCATTGGCGATAAACGGAAAAGCAGCAGGAAAAATAATTTTCGTCATTAAATGCGGCTGTTTGATCTCAAAATTTTCCGCCACTTTTAAATATGTGCGGTCCACTTTTTTTACCGCGGAAACAGTAGAAAGCAATACAGGGAAAAATGCTGCGATGAATATAATCACAATCGCAGGAATGTCCCCGATGCCAAACCATAAAACAATAAAGGGTGACCACGCAATCGGGGAGATAGGCCTTAGGATTTGAACAATTGGATCAATAATATTCCATAATTTTGCAAGGCGCCCTAACATGAGCCCTAATATAACGGCAGTAATTACTGCTGAGAGATAGCCAATCAAAAACCGGATGAAGCTCACTTTTAGATGCACCAATAAAGTGCCGTTGGCAATCAGCAGCCCAATTCCTTTTCCTACTTTCAAAGGAGAAGGAAAGAGAGCCTCTTCATAATTTCCAATCATAATCACGGTTTGCCATAGGGCAATTAATATCGAAAATCCTATTATGACATTGGTTAATTTCTTTGCCGTGTTCATACGATCACTTCACTTTATCTATTAATGAATTATCGACAAATTCCCGGTAAGCCGGAGGATTCTTGGACAACCCCGTTTCAATCATGTACTGTCTTAGTTCTTCGTATGCGTTTTTATCTATTTTTAAATCGTTAAATGAAATCCATTTTAACGATAAATGGAGCACATCTTTATTAACATTCATGTATTTGGAGGCGGCTTCATAGGTGTAGTCGTCTTTTAATTCTGCTTTTTTCCCGGCTTTGACATATTCACTCACAAACTCTTGAGCGAGTTTCTTTTCGTTGCGGATAAAGTCATTTCTTAAAACGAGTGCGCAGCACACAGAATGTTTCCAAAGTTCTTCCGATTGAAATAACACTTTACCTTTATTCATTGCCACAGATAGAGCGCCAAAAGGTTCTGCCACTGCGTAGCCGGATACCCTGCCTTCGGAAAGGGCTGCTG
Organism: Parageobacillus thermoglucosidasius; assembly: GCF_001295365.1. Classification (GTDB taxonomy): domain Bacteria; phylum Bacillota; class Bacilli; order Bacillales; family Anoxybacillaceae; genus Parageobacillus; species Parageobacillus thermoglucosidasius. The sequence continues at coordinate 2,173,680 of NZ_CP012712.1, forward strand.
GCATTTCAGCAGGAGGCAGTTCAACGATATTCACATCTTTATATGTAAACCCTTCTTGTTTCAGCATTTGATAGAGCAACAGGTTGTGTGTAGAAAATTTGTGAGGAATTGCAAAGTTTTTCCCTTTTAAATCTTTTACGCTGTGGATATCATGAGAAGTCACAACGACATTTCCATCTCTATGTCCTAACGCCACCGCTTTTAAATCCACCCCCTGTTCTTTTGCCTTCATTGCCAATTCCACAAGCACGCTTGCCCCGTCAATCCGTCCCGTATTCAGCGCATCCATCAGTTCAGGCCAAGAGCCAAATTTGATAAGTTCAAGATGAAAAGATCGGGACTGGCTTTTTTCTAGTTCTTTTTCTATATATAGGGGAACAGCGTGGGTAATCGGCAAATATCCTATTTTAATGGTCCGCTTTCCGTTTACGTTGGACTGGGCATTGTCGGAATTACAAGCGGTCAGGCTAAAAACTACCACCGTGATGAATAAAGAAATTATCAATGTTCTTAATATTTTCGTCATGGAATATGCCTCCTTTTTTATTATTACGCTGCATGATCGCACTATCGAAAGATTCGGATAATTTTTTTGTGTATACATCCTTGGTGAGATGGATTAAATATTATAATCCATCGAAGGGGCAGGGCGATGAAAATGAAATTCTTCCAGAATAATCTTTCGGTAATATTGGAAGTCTCCGTGACTTCGATCTCTAGGCCTTGGGGTATCAATTTTTAATTCTCTATGGATTCGGCCGGGATTAGCACTCATGATCAATATCCGGTCTGATAAATATACCGCTTCGTCGATATCATGGGTCACAAGAATGATCGTTGTCTTTTCTTTGCCTTGAAGGCGCAATAGTTCATCTTGTAAATAATAACGGTTAAAAGTATCCAAGGCGGCAAACGGCTCGTCCATCAGGATTACCTCTGGCTGAATCGCAAGCGCTCGGGCAATCGCGACTCGCTGCTGCATTCCGCCCGACAATTCATGGGGAAAGCGTTCAGCATAGTCATGTAAACCAACTAGTTTAAGATAATCGAAAGCCTGCTTTCTTCGTTGTTTGGGGGTTAAGTCCAGCCCTTCGAGACCTAACTCGACATTTTTAAGGACGGAACGCCAAGGCAGGAGGCCATAATGCTGGAATAGCATTACACATCGCCGGCTTGGTCTTTCCACAACGTTTCCATCCAAAATGACATGACCTTGGTCCGGTTTTTCAAAACCGCCGATGATGTTTAACAGTGTGCTTTTTCCGCAGCCGCTCTGGCCAAGGATCGAAAGAATTTCCCCTTTTTCTATACGAAAGGAGATTTGTTGGAGAACTGGTTCAAGTCTTCCTTTATTCGGAAAACTTTTACTTACATTCTCCACTTGAATGATTGCTGGATCGCTCATCGCCTAACCTACCTTTCGTTGTTTTTAGGAAGCAAACAGCCATTTAAGGCAGTGAATAAACATTTTGAAATTAATTAATTCCTATATGTTTAATATGATTAATATTTGCTAGTAATTTTATTATACTTTGTTCAAAAAATCAACTTAAAATTTAAGATAATTCATAGTTATTAAGAGATTACGCCAATCAATATTCCGCGGACGTTGTTATCCAATTTTTTACATATGCTACTGCGTTCACATCTTATTGATTTTCATAGAAAAAATTTATTCAATTATATTTACAAGCGAGGAAGAATTATGTAATATAAAAACGAAAATCGTAATCATTACGAAATAGGTGGTGAAAAAATGCTTCAATATGGCAAAAGGATATGGATACTTCTGGTTATTTTGCTGCTTGTCGGATGTTCACAGTCATCCTCTGAAGAAGGAGAGAAGAGCGGAAAGGAATTAACAGTGCTTTTTAATTTTCCGACAAGCACCATTGACCCGCACTTAGACAGCAATTATACGGCCGTTCGTGCGGGAGTGGGGGAGACGCTTGTTAAGATTAGTGAAGAGCTGGAATTGGAACCTTGGCTGGCAGAGAAGTGGGAAAGTAAAGACGGCCAAAATTGGATGTTCCAAATTAGGGAAGGTGTCACATTTCATAACGGAAAAAAAGTGGATGCCCGCGCAGTGAAGGAGTCTTTGGAAAGGGCGAGCAAAGATAATCCAGCCGTAAAAGCGGCATTAAAAATCCGCAAGATGGAAGCGGACGGACAACGGTTAACCATTCAAACAGAAGAAGTGTTTCCGCAGTTTCCTTCAGAGCTGGTGCACCCTAATACAGCGATCATTGATGTTGCCGAAAAAGACTTTGATAAAAAGCCGGTCGGCACAGGACCGTTTAAGGTGGCTTCTTTCGAGCCAGGGGTGGCGCTGAATGTTGAACGGTTTGAAAAGTATTGGGATGGCAAAGCAAAGCTTGATAAAGCGACGTTTGCCTTTAACGAAGATGCCAATGCACGGCAAATGGCGCTCCGCTCAGGAGATGCGGATATTGTTTTTCGGCCGCCGGTTGAAAATCTGGAGCAGTTAAAAGCAGAAAAAGCGAAAATAGAATCTGTCCCGGGATTGCGCACACATCAGTTAATTTTTAATATGGATAGTCCATATATGAAAGAAGAGAATGTGCGTAAAGCAGTGGATGCATTAATGGACCGGAAAGAGATTGTTGAACATATTTTAAATGGGCATGCCGTTGCAGCAAAAGGCCCTTTTTTGGCAGACTTTCCATTCGCGCCATCTTATGAAGAGAAGAAAAGCGGAATCGAAGCGGCGGAACAATATTTTACACAAGCAGGCTTTCAAATACAAAACGGGAAGCTTGCGAAAGACGGGAAACCGGTTCGGTTCAAAGTGCTCACATACTCATCACGTCCGGAACTTCCTTTAATCGCGCAAATTCTCCAAGCAAAAGCGAAGGAGCTTGGAATAGAGATGGAGATTCAACAAGCGGAAAATATTGATGAGTATTTAGCGGCAAATGATGATTGGGATTTTGCAACATACAGCAGCTTGACGGCTCCCCGCGGTGATGCGGCATACTTTTTGAATGCGGCATTCATGCCGGATGGAGCGCTAAACTACGCAAATATCAACCATCCAAAGCTAACCGCCATCATTCATCAATTAAACAAAACGGTAGAAGCAAATGAACGGAACAAGCTGGCAAAAGCAGCATTAAAAATCATTGATAAGGAAATGCTTCGTTCTTTTATCGTACATCCGAATATTATTGTTGCTTATCGTGACGGGGTGAAAAATTGGGTGACTAGTAAAAGCGAGTATTACATATTAACGAAAGAGTTGGATGTGGAAAAGTGAAATGATTCCAATAACGAAAAGACTCGTTGAATTCATATTATTTTTGTTTCTGCTTTCTTTCATCAGCTTTATATTGATTAAACTGGCGCCTGGCGATCCTGTCAAACGGATGCTTCAAGTAGATGAAGTGTCCGTCACGAAAGAGCAAATCGAAGCGCTAAGAGAGGAACTGAAGTTTCATGAGCCTGTATACATTCAATATTGGCATTGGTTGAAACGGTTTTTTCAGTTTGATTTAGGCAATTCCTATATAACAAAGCAGCCGGTTTTGTCTGAATTGTTATCGCGGTTTCCCGCGACATTGATGCTCACATGCACTTCTTTAATCGTAATGATTCTGATTTCTGTTCCTTTAGGGATTTTATCTGCGCTCTATAAAAATACATGGGTGGATCATCTAAGCCGTTTGTTTGCACTTGTTGGTTCATCCATCCCCAGCTTTTGGCTTGGGCTTCTTCTCATTGAATGGTTTTCCATTAAACTAGGGATATTGCCGAGCATGGGAAAGGGAACGGTGAAGCATATCATATTGCCATCCCTTACGTTAGGAATCGCGATGTCTGCGGTTTATGTCCGATTGTTGCGTTCCAGTTTATTAGAAAGTTGGAATGAGGATTATGTGAAAGCGGCAAGGGCAAGAGGAATTAAGGAAAGGCGCATCTTTTTATCCCACGTTTTTCGCCGTGCCTTAATTCCCGTTGTTACCATTTTTGGAATGAGCCTCGGAAGTTTAATCAGCGGCACAGTTGTCGTTGAAGTGCTGTTTTCCTACCCGGGAATTGGAAAAATGGTAGTGGATGCGATGATTCGCAGAGATTATCCAGTTATTCAAGGATATGTTTTATTTATTACGATCCTTATTATCATCATCAATATATTCGTTGATATTTGCTACCGTTGTTTAAACCCGGAGATACGTTTAAAAGGAGTAGAGAAACGTTGAAAATAATCAAGCAAAATAATGTAATGCGGTCACGGACGGTTCCCTTTCTGCTTTTGTTTGCCTATTTACTTGCGATCGTGACCGCTCCTCTGTTTGCTCCTTATGATCTGTTTGAAATCGATCTGAATGGACGTCTGCTTAAACCAAGTGCGGAACATCTTTTTGGGACAGATCATCTTGGGCGGGATTTGCTTTCCCGCATATTAGCAGGAGGGCAAGTAACGGTAGGGACAGGGCTTCTCGTATTGATCATTGTGTTGCTGATCGGGGTTCCATTAGGAATGGCGTCAGGCTTTATTGGCGGACGTTTTGATCGCTATTTGATGAGAATCATCGACGCCTTTTTGGCGTTTCCTGATTTTATTATCGCTATTATTCTTAACGGGATTTTAGGTCCTGGCATGTGGAATTTAATTGTAGCGATTGTTGTTGCCAAGTGGGGGAGCTATGCGCGGCTCGTTCGCAGCACGGTGTTATCCGAGAAAGAAAAAGATTACATTTTAATGGCAGTGGTCAATGGCCTGAGCACATTTCAAATCATTCGCAAGCATTTGCTCCCTCATGTAATGGGGAATGCGCTCGTTTTAGCGACGTTGGATCTTGGAAAAATTATTTTGCTGATTGCTTCCCTGTCTTATATTGGCTTAGGAGCACAGCCGCCGACCCCTGAATGGGGGGCGATGCTGAATGAAAGTACACCGTATTTTCACAGCTCCCCCCATTTAATGGTGATTCCAGGGATCGCGATTATGTCAACAGTACTCGTTTCGAATTTAGTTGGCGATGCCTTGCGTGATCGCTTGGATGTAAAAGCGTAAAGGGGAGATGACATGTCGTTATTGACGATTCGCCACTTAGATATTTCCTTTCGCGATAAGCCGATTGTGCGAAATATCAATTTTACTGTCCGGCAAGGGGAATGGTTAACGTTAATTGGCGAAAGCGGCAGCGGCAAAAGCATAACCGCTTCTGCTATCGGGGGATTGCTTCCAAAAGAAATGCGGATCACCGCTGGCCGTATTCTTTTTGGAAATAAAGATTTAACTTGTTTATCTAATAAAGAATATCGGAAAATACGCGGAAAAGAAATTTCTTATGTTTTCCAAGACTATCAAAACTCATTGACTCCTTTTATGAAAATAGGAAAACAAATGGATGAAATGATCCAAGCCCATTGCTCTTTCAACAAAAAGGAAAGAAGGGAAATTGCCCTTCAAGCATTGGAAGACGTGCAACTTCCCGCAAAACGTGTATATGATAGTTACCCTTTTCAGTTAAGCGGCGGACAGCTGCAACGCGCATCCATTGCAATGGCAGTCATGTTGAATCCAAAATTGCTCATTGCCGATGAGCCGACGACCGCTCTGGACAGCATTACCGCAGCCCATGTGTTGGAAGTGATCGCAAACATTCAGGCAAACATAAACTGCGCTATTTTATTTATTACCCATGATTTAAGGCAGGCTAGAAAATACTCTGATGCCATTGCGGTGATGAAACAAGGAGAAATCGTGGAAATAGGAACGAAGGAAAACATTATATACCATCCTTGCCACCCTTATACGAAACAGTTATGGAATGCGGTTCCGTTGATCCATCGTTCTTCCTCAGCCAAAGAGACGGACTTGATTTTGAAATAGAAAGGAATCAGGCATGATGACAGATATATTAACGGCGAGAAACATAAAAAAAACTTATTCTTCAGGCCATCGGGCACTAAACGGGGTGTCGATATCGATAAAAAAAGGCGAATGCGTTGGGCTTGCCGGCGAAAGCGGCAGCGGCAAAAGCACATTGGCGCGCTGTTTGCTCATGCTTGAAAAGCTGGACGAAGGAGAAATTTTTTTACAGGATCAACCATTGCATCTGATGCCAAAAAAAGAAATCCGCAAAATTCGCCGCCATATGCAAGCAGTGTTTCAAAACCCGGCCGCGGCTTTAAACCCAAAACGAAAAATTATTGATTCTCTCATGGAGGCGCTGGATGCATACCCTCATGTGAATCCTGTTTATCTGCAAGATGTAAGAGATAACCGGGAATTATGCGCGAACCGATTGCTTGAAATGGTTGGGATAGCGAGCCGCTACCTTTATTGTTATCCCCACGAATTAAGCGGAGGCCAGAAACAGCGAGTAGCTATTGCCCGGGCGATTAGCATCCAGCCGTCTGTCATCATTTTTGATGAGCCGACGGCCAGCTTAGATGTATATACACAAGGGAAAATATTAACTCTTTTAAAGGAACTGCAGGAACAATTAGAATTATCCTATTTGTTTATTTCCCATGATCTTTCTGCAGTCTGTTTTTTAAGCGAACGCATTTTGGTGATGAAAAATGGGGAGTTTGTCGATCACTTTCAAAAGGACGATTTGTTCTCTCCACATCGCCATCCTTACACAAAACAACTATCACTTACTTGGTGATGGAGGAGGACAATGATGACGCATCGAGCATATCTTTCTCTGGCGATCCCGCTTATTATTTCAACGATTACGACTCCGTTATTAGGTGCTGTCGATACGGCCGTAGTGGGGCAGCTTTCCGATCCGGCATATATTGGCGGTGTGGCTGTAGGAACGATGATTTTTAACACAATGTATTGGTTGTTTGGCTTTTTGCGGGTCAGTACGTCTGGTTTTGCCGCCCAAGCCCATGGTGCCCAAGATTCCAAACAGTGCTTTTTCTATTTAGTAAGGCCGTTTCTTATTGCGTTAGCCATTGGCCTCACATTTATCCTTTTTCAATGGCCGATTAAGCATGCCGCTTTAACGCTTATTGATCCGGATGAGAAAGTAACGGCATTCGCTGATGAATATTTTTCGATCCGCATTTGGGGAGCTCCTTTTGTGCTGGCAAATTACGTCATTCTTGGCTGGCTTATCGGAATCTCCCGTGTCAAAATATCTTTATTTTTACAAGTATTCATGAATTTATCCAATATTGCCTTGGATTTATTGTTTGTGAACATTCTGCATCAGGATGTCAAAGGGGTGGCAACCGCTACATTCATTTCAGAAGCGGCGGCATTTTTGCTTGGCATGTATATTGTCTTAAAGCTTTCGAAGATTCGTTTTTCCGCCATTTTCCACAGCAAGCTGTGGAATCTAGGAGAATTGAAGAAAATGATGGCAGTCAACCGGGATTTGTTTATTCGGACGATTTGCTTATTAGCGGTGTTGAATGTGTTTACGGCAAGAGGTGCGTCTTTTGGCACCGAGATACTGGCCGCCAATGCTGTTCTGATTCAAATCCATTACATTATGGCATACTTTTTAGACGGATTTGCCAATGCGAGCAGTATTCTTGTCGGAAAAGCCGTCGGCGCAAACGACGAAACGTTGTATAAGCGCACTTTATCTCTGTCCTCGCAATGGGCGGTTATTTCCCCTTTATTTATGATGCTGATTTATATACTGTTTAAAAATTCAATCATTTCTGTGTTTACGAAAAATCAGGAGGTGATTGAACTGGCAAGCTCCTATAGTATTTGGATCACGATCTTTCCGCTTGCGGCAAGTTTCGGTTTAATCCTTTACGGTGTTTTTACAGGAGCGACGGTGACAGCGCCGATTCGCAATTCCATGTTGATTTCTCTGGCGTTATATATTGTGTTCCTCCTTATTTTTATACCTGTGTTTCATAACCACGGCTTGTGGCTTGCTTTTATTGTTTTCAGTTTGGGCCGGTCTTTGTTTTTAGCCATGTATGTTCCAATGTTAAACAGAACATTATTCCAAAAATGAGGTGCTGTGGATGCCATTAGCTGAGTCGTTCCAACTTAAAGAACAAATCATTGAGCAATACAAACACGCCTATAAAATCCTGATGGCTGAGCATGATTTATCCCCGAATAATCCGATCATCAACGAAACGCTTTATTCGCTTGTCAACAACTTGGGGCAATTTTTTGAACATGAACTGGAAGAAGAAATATTATCCGATCGCGAAATAGGAAAGATACGGAGCGATATGCTTCGAAAATTAGAAACAGCCGAAACGCTCATGGAATTTTATTATGCTGAGAAATTTATACAAGATACACCACATATAAATAATTTGCGAAAATTTATTTACTGGGACAACTATAAAAAACTCGTTGACATAGAGTTAAAGAAGTTTTTTGCGCTCGCCGAACGGCAACAATTATCTGCTATTGCGTTTGTCGGATCAGGGCCTTTGCCTCTTAGCACCATATTGCTTCAGCGGCAAACAGGAAAACCGGTTGTATGCCTGGATATCAATCCGGCGGCATATAATATAGGTAAAAAGTTAATAGATCGATATGGTCTGCAACATTCGCTAACGTACGTATTAGCAGACGGGGCATCTTATCATTACGAGGGCTGTGATTTAGTATGGATTGCCAGTCTTGTGCCAAATAAACAAGAGGTGGTTAAAAGAATATATGAGACCAATCCAAATGCGGTTGTCGCCATAAGATCGGTAGACGGAATCTATCAATTGCTATATGAACCAGTGGATGAGGCTATTTTTCAACATATCATTGGCAAAGAGATAGGGCGTACGAAGGCAAATTCATCCATTATCAACTCTACTATTTTTTATCGGTTTCAACATGTATAATAACTGCATACATAGGATCAGTGTTAATGTATGCCTGCACATATAAAGTTTTGTATGTGCAGGCTGTTTGATTTGAAATATAATGATTTTTTATTTCCAAAATGCAGGAATCTTTCAGATAACCTCGAACATGTTAAAAGGATCTTGCTAAATCAGAAGAAGCAATCTTTTTGCTAGAAGAAAGCAGAGGCCTTATATTTTTGTTCCTTTTGTTGTTATTGACAGAATTCTCGAAATAATATTGCTGATTTGTAAAAGGCTTTGGCGATATATAGTTATATTTTCATACTGACAGGTGATGCTGTCCGTTCGTTTTTAATATAATAAAAAATCAAGGAGGAAATCGTAATGAGGTTAACAGAGGAAGAATTGCAAGCCTTTTTACGCGGGATGGAAGGCTGGAAGCTGGTGGAGGAGCGATGGATTGCAAAAAAGTACCGCTTTCAAGACTATTTGCAAGGAATTGAATTTGTGCGGCGAATCGCGGCAATTTCGGAAGAAGCAAACCATCATCCGTTCATTTCCATTGATTACAAGTTAGTCACCGTAAAAATTTCGTCTTGGCGGGCAAAAGGCCTCACAAAACTCGATTTTGAACTGGCGAAAAAATATGACGAGGTTTACGAGAAAATGAAAGATTAATTAATGCAAAGAAAGGGAAGCAATGTTGTTAAAATGGATTCGATGTGAAGTGGATGAAGAGAAGAAAGCCGCGTTTTCCGCCGCGCAAGAAACATGGCGCGATTTGCAAGGATACCCTGGTTTTCTCGGACAGATAGGCGGCTGGAATGCTGCAAAGCCGCAAGAAGCGTGGATATTGGCGTTTTGGGAAAATCTTGATTTTTATCAATCTTTTATGAGTGATAAACATGACGAAATTTTGGAGCGAAGCAAGCAAACCGGGACGTATCACAACATCTCTGTGGATATTATTGAAATAAAACAACGTGCCGAGATTCCGTATATTAGTATGGCCGAAGTGCTGCAAAAAAGCAAAATGCTGTACGTTATCAGCCCGAACAGGCTAAGAGAAAAACGACTCTTTTCAGACACGATAAAACATGGCAAACATATATTGGCAACGTTCCGTTCAGCACATCAACTTGCTGTGTTATGTGCATCAATGGAATTTCATCCAAGCGAATGGAAGAACATGCCTCATACACAAGTTAAGCTGGAAAGCGCGTGGACGGTTGTTTGAACGATCCGAAGATAAGACTTCAATTGCATGGCAATTCAAGCGCATTTTTTTAAGAAAGCATCACAATACTCCATCGATCATAGGCTTCCTGTGGTGTTTATATGTTAATAAGGGATGAGGAAAGATGAATTTGGTAGGACATAAAATCTATTTGCGATTTTTAAAGGATACAGATGCGGGGCCGCTGGCAGAGATGCACCGCAAAAACCGGGAATTTTGGCAACGGTATACTCCAGATAGGCCCGAGGAGTTTTATACAGAGGAATATCAGTTCCATCGAAAAAAATTCGCCCTCTTCAAATGAAGTTAAATGAAGAGGGGTTACTGCCAAGAGGTTGACCTTAACTAAAGCAAAGCACCAATCCCGTAGCCATATGAATAGGCACGCTGTATTATTATAAGTTTGGTGTGTGGTGAGACACTTTTGGGTCAACCTCTTTTATGTTGACAGTTTAAACTAAAGGATCTAAAGAATGCCAATGCATACTGTTAAAAATCACCTGAAAAAGAACGTGACATGGCAGTTAGCAAGAATACCCCTTTATCTTTTATTTAACAAATTTTTATATGATGCCATTATGAAAACCAAAGAGCGGTTTAAACTTCTAACTTCTCCAGTTGGTAAAATGCTTGGACGATCTTCTCGCTATCAACCGGAATATTCATAAGATGAATAGATTCGTGTGGCTGGACGATCTCTTCGGCAATATAAGTTAGTTTTTCTTTTTCTGTTGCATCAAGACCGAGTTGTTTTAAAGTATAAGGAAGCTTTAAATCCCGGTAAAATGGAAGCAGATAATGAATTTCATCCCAATTTTCTTCAAGGGCGAGCTGTACGAGAATTCCATATGCGACTTTTTCTCCATGAAGTAAATGATGCGTTTCGGGCACCTTCGTTAATCCGTTATGAACGGAATGGGCCGCTGCTATTCGGCCATATTGATCACCAAACCCTCCAACCATGCCGCCTGCCATAATAATCGTTTCAATTACTTTGCGAAATGATAAAGTATCGCGTTTTTCTACTAAGTCGTTTATGGCTGCTCGACTATGTTCGAGCAACTCCGTTTTGCACAGATAAGCCGTTTGATGGGCGATTTTTACAGAAAGGGGAGGATTGCTTAATTGACGGATGATACAATCAGCTTCATACCATTTGGCAAGTGTATCCGCAATTCCGGCTCGGAGATAAACAACTGGTGAATGTAACAATATTCTTGTATCCACTAACACCATTAACGTTGATTTTGGAAAAATATCATAGCGAATAAATGTTCCGTTTTCATCATAAATCACGCTAAGAGGTGTCCAAGCT